>NZ_LT607752.1:6667512-7011269 GCF_900090265.1 Micromonospora rifamycinica | reverse complement strand
CTGGCAGCGGGTGCACGCGGGGCATCACGCGACACCTGCCTGCGATACGTGGCCGAGCACTGGACCGACCTGGCGCCCCGACCGCACGAGGGTGACCGGTGATCCCTCTCTCCTACGCCCAGCAGAGGCTCTGGTTCATCCACCGCCTGTACGGTCCCCAGCCGATGTACACGATGGCGTTCGCGGTCACCCTGCACGGCAGGCTGGACGTCGAGGCGCTGGGGCCGCGTTCCGGATGTCGTCACGCGGCATCACGTCCTGCGGACCGTGTTTCCTGACCTGGACGGACAGCCGTACCAACGGATCCTCGACCCAGACACCGTCGCGGAGATGGTGCGGACGGTAACGCCTCCGGATCAGCTCGCGACCGCGATGCAGACCGCGTCGCGACGGACGTTCGCCATCGACTCGGCTCCACCATTGACGCTCACTCTGCATACTGTCGGTGCCGACTGGCACGTACTGCACATGGCCTGGCACCACATCATCGGCGACGGCTGGTCGATGCGGCCGCTGCTGGCCGACCTCGCGACCGCGTACACCGCCCGACGTGACCAGCGCGCTCCGGGCTGGGCTGAGCTCCCCGTCCAGTATGCCGACTACACCCTGGCAGCGTGAGCTGCTGAACAGCCAGGTACTCACCGACGGGGTCGGTTCTGGCGGAACCAACTCGCCGGCCTGCCCGAGGAGATCACCCTGCCGCGCGACCGGCCCCGACCGGCCGAGCCGACCTATCGGGGGCACTGCACACCTTCCGCATCGACGCGCAAACGCACACCCGGCTCCGGGCGCTGGCCCGGCAGACCCACACCACGATGTTCATGATTCTGCAGGCCGCAGTCGCCATACTCCTGTCCCGCCATGGTGCCGGAACGGACGTGGTGCTGGGGACGGCGGTGGCCGGTCGGGGCGATGAGGCGCTGGAGGATCTGGTCGGGCTGTTCGTCAACACCGTCGTGCTGCGCACCGACCTTGGTGGCGGCCCGAGCATCCGTGCCCTCCTCGACCGGATTCGCCGGGTCGACCTGAACTGCTTCCACCATCAGGAGGTGCCGTTCGAGAAACTGGTCGAGGTGCTCAACCCCGCCCGGTCGGCGAACCGCCACCCGTTGTTCCAGGTGATGCTCATGCTGCAGAACGCCGCCGAGGCGCGACCGCAGTTCGCGGACCTCCGCGCGGAGGTCGCCTCGATCGACGTGCGAGCCGCGAAGTTCGACCTGTCATTCGCGTTCAAAGAGATCGAGAGCGGCACGGTCGGCATCGACGGTGACATCGAGTACGCCACCGAGATGTTCGACGCCGGCACCGTTGCCGACCTCGCCGCCGCTCTCACTGTCCTGCTGGAGCGGATGTGCGACGACCCCGACCAGTCGGCGACCAGATCGACGTGCTGCCGGAGACCCATCGCCGTCGCGTCGTGGAGGAGTTCAACGCCACCTCGCGCCCGCCGGCGCCGAGGGTGCTCGACGAGATCGCGGCGGCCACCGCCGCGTACCCCGATGCGGTGGCGGTCGAGTGTGGTGACCACCTGCTCACCTACGCCCAACTGGACAGCCGCGTCGCGGCGTTGGCCAATGACCTCGCCGACCGTGGCCCGGCCGGGCACCACGGTCGGCATCCTGCTCGACCGAGGCAACGACCTGGTCGCCACCCTACTGGCCGTGCTCCGCGTCGGCGCCACCTACCTGCCCTGGATCCGAGCTATCCGAGCGACCGCATCGACTACATGCTCTCCGACGCCGGTCCAATCACGGTCGTCACCCACCGGTCCCTCCTCGCTGGGCCGGGCGGAAGCCACCATCGCGCCGACCGGATGGTGCTCGATGACCCGGTCGTGGCTCCCGCTCGCGCCGACACACCCCCAGCGACCATCGACGTGCGAACCACCGAGCCCGCTTATGTCATCTACACTTCCGGGTCCACCGGCAGACCGAAGGGCGTCGTCGTGCCCCGGCAAGGCCTGGACAACGTGTTGCGTGCAGTGTCCGAAAGGGTTCCGCTAGAACCGGGTGACCGCTTCCTCGCCACCACCACCGTCTGCTTCGACATCGCCGTCACCGAGCTGTTCGCTCCACTCATGCGCGGCGCCACGGTAGTGGTGGCACCCGACGGTCTGACCCGTGACCAGCCGGCCCTCCTGGCCGAGATCCCCCGAGCCGGGATCACCCACCTACAGGCCACTCCGTCGCTGTGGCACACTGGCGGACATCGACGTCACCGCGCTGACCGGGCTGACCCTGCTCAGCTGCGGCGAGGCCCTTCCCGCGCCGTTGACCCGCTACCTCGCCCGCTACGCCGCCGACATAGTCAACTACTACGGGCCGACCGAGACAACTGTCTACGCCACCGTAGCGTCGGGCGGTCCGGACATCGGACGGCCACTGGCACTGACGCGGGCGTACGTGCTGGATCACCGCCTGGCACCGGCTCCGATCGGCGTGACCGGTGAGCTGTATCTCGCCGGCACCGGCATGGCTTGGGGATACCTGGGCCGTCCCGAGTTGACCGCCGAACGCTTCGTGGCCGATCCGTTCGGGCCTCCGGGCGGTCGCATGTATCGGACCGGGGACCTGGCCCAGTGGGCACGGAACGGCACCCTGCGTTACCTCGGCCGCACCGACCACCAGATCAAGCTGCGCGGATTCCGCGTCGAACTCGGTGAGATCGAGGCGGTGCTCGCCGAGCAGCCCGGAATCGGCCAGGCAGCGGTGACCCTCGACACCCAGCGGCAGATCCTCCAGGGGTTCGTGGTGCCGACTGCCGAGAATCCGGCACCGGACACCGATGCACTGCGTCACGCGCTGCGACAGGTGCTGCCCGACCATATGGTGCCGACCGCGATCACGGTACTCGACCGGCTGCCCACGACCGCCAACGGCAAACTCGACCGGGGCCGGCTTCCCACGGTGGCACCCGTGCCGTCGTCCCGGCGCGGACCCCGCAACGCCGTCGAACGGCTGCTGTGTACGGCCGTGGCCGAGGCCCTCGGGCTGCCCACCGTCGGTGTGGAGGACAACCTGTTCGACCTGGGCGCCCACTCGCTCATGCTGACCGCCCTGGCGGCCAGCATCCGACGGCGGGGCGGACCCGAGCTGCCCATCGCGGCCTTCTTCGACCATCCCCGCATCGCCGAACTCGCAGACATAGCGGCAGGCATGCCGATCGCCCGGACGGCACCGAGGGACACGGAGCGCTGGACCCGTCAACGGCGGGCACGGCCGGGTGCCCCGTTCTCGCTGTACGTCTTCCCGCACGCGGGAGGATCCGCTGGCGAGTACGTCCGGTGGGCTGACGACCTTCCCGATGTGGACCTGTGGGCGGTACAACCTCCCGGGCACGGGGACCGACACCGGGAACCCCCGTTGCGGTCCCTGAAGGCGCTGGTCGACGGCATCGTCGACAACTGCGCCTTCACCGTGCCGTTCGTCCTGTTCGGCCACAGCCTCGGTGCGCTGGTGGCCTACGAGGTCGCCCAGGCGCTGCGCGAACAGGACCGACAGGGTCCACGGCTACTGGTCGTGTCGGCGGCCCGGCCGCCGGACGCCCAACTGCCGGTACCGACCGTCCCGGACGGGGCGGCGCTGCTGGACCACCCCGGTCTCAAGGCCGCCGTACCCGGCGCCGACCGCCTTCTCCGGGACGCGCTGGCGGACGCCTACGCCGCTGACCTGGAGGCGTTCACCGGATACCGGCCGCGTTCACCCACCCCGCTGGACTGCCCGATCCTCACGGTGACAGGTACCGCGGACACGGCCGCCCGCGAGGCGATGCACGGCTGGGCGGCGTTCAGCCATGGTCACACGATCCATCGGGAACTCCCGGGCGACCACTTCTACTTCCGTCCCGACCGTCTTCCGTTGATGCGGCTCCTCTCCGGGGAGATCGCCGGCCCGGCACGGGCATCGGTAGACGGACCATGACGACCTGCCCGACCGTCGAGCGAGGAGGAGCACGCCGCGCGGAGGATCTCGGTGACGTCCCACCCGATACTGTCCACACCGGACGGGCGGGTGACCGACGACGGTGGGACTCCGGCGGTGACAACCATCGGTTCGAGCCGGTCCTTCGAAAAACAGGACGAGCACATGGTTCGGTGCCGAGGCCCGGGGAATCGAGACAGCACGAAGGCCTAGCTCGGGCGTGACGGCGAAGGGGGAGCTGATGACATCGGCCAGAGAGATCGCCGCTCTACCTGACGGACCGGCGCCGCCGCACTCCGGCCGCGTCTTCGGCGGCAACTATCTCGCCTTCGTCACCGGGACCGGCCTTTCCTCCCTGGGCAACGCCGCCTGGTACATAGCATTGTCCTGGACGCTGGCCACCACGGTGAGTCCGGGGTTGGCCGGGTTGCTGCTGGCCCTGGCCACCATGCCCCGCGGTACTGCTCTACGGCGGAGCCGTCGCCGACCGACACAGCCGCCGAAAGTGATCATTCTGAGCGATGGGGTCTCGGCCGGGATCATGCTCGCCGCCGCCGTCGCGCTGCTGGTGGGCGGCCCTGGTGGGTACTGCTGCTGGCGGCCGGGGCGATGTCGGTCACCGGCGCGTTCTTCGTCCCCGCCTCGGCCGCGTTGCGACCCCAACTCCTGGCCAAGGACGACCTCGTCCGCGGCAACGCCCTCTACTCCCTGGCCTTGCGCGGTGGGCAGGCGGCAGGTGGGCCGGTCGGCGCCTACGCCCTCGCCCTCGGCGGGGCCTGCTGGTCGCACTGCTCAACGCCGTGTCGTACGTGTGCTCGATGATCGCCGTCGCCGTCACCCGTCCCTACTCGACGCCCGGCAACAGGCCGTCCCCGGCGACCGTCCACGTGACTCGCACACCGCCGGTGTCCGGGCCGGCCTACGGTACGCCTGGCGACACCACCAACTGCGGTGGCTGCTGGTGGTGCTCTTTCTCAACGAGCTGAGCTGCGCCGGGGTGCTCAACGTCGGGTTGGCCCTGTTCGCCCGAGCCCGCGGCTTGAACGAGGGTGGCGCCGGACTGCTCCTCACCGGATTCGCCGGCTCGGCGGCCGGCGCTCTGGCCCTGATCGCGGTGCCCGCCCGTCGAGCCGCCGGGACGGCCTTCGGGGTGGCGCTCGTGGCCCAGGCCGCACTGCTCGCGGCACTGGCCACGGCCGCCTCCATCGGCCCGGTGGTGGCGGTCTTCGTCGCTCTCGGCGCGCTCCTCGGAGTGACCGCGAGCCTGGGGACGTCACTGCTGCAATCCTGGTGCGACCCGGAGTACCGGGGCAGGGTTCTGGCGGTGCTGGCACTGGTGGCGTTCGCCGCGATTCCCCTGGGCAATCTGCTGATCGGCGTCCTGTCCGCGCGCCTCGGTATCGCCACGGCCCTGCTGGTCCACGCGGCGATCGCGGTCGCCGCCGCCGCTGTGTTCCTCTCCCGCCCGACGTTACGTCGCGCCAGTCTGTAGGCGAGGTGACAGTGCCTCAGCCGATCTCCCTCACGGAACAGTGCAGCCAGCTGCGGCAGGGAACCCGCACCAGCACCGAACTGGTACGTGCCTGCCTGGAGCGCATCGCCGACAGGGACCCCGCACTCCGTGCCGTACTGGGCATCGCGCCCGACGCGCTCACTCAGGCGGCACGCGCCGACCGTCGCCTCAGGCGGGGCCGACCACGGAGCGTGCTCGACGGCATCCCCGTACTGCTCAAGGACTGCATCGACACCGCGGGCCTGCTCAGCACATCCGGGTCCCGTCTGCTCGCCGCCACGTCCCCCGGACACGATGCGGCAGTGGTGTCGGCGCTGCGGCGGGCCGGTGCGATCATCCTCGGCAAAACCAACCTCAGCGAGTGGTCGGGCTTTCGTTCCCAACACATGATCGAGGGTTGGTCCTCACTCGGCGGCCAGACCCGGCACGCCGACGACCCGGCCCGCAGTCCGTGGGGATCGTCCTCTGGATCGGCGGTGGCCGTCGCCGCAGGTATGGCACCCTTGGCTTTCGGCACTGAGACCGACGGCTCGATCGTCGGTCCGGCTGGCCAGAACGGGGTCGCGGCGATAAAGCCGGAACACGGCCTGCTGCCCCTGGCCGGAGTGGCCGGAATCTCCCGGAAGCAGGACACGATCGGACCGTTCGCGGCGACGCTGGCCGACGCGGTGTTGGCGATGCGGGCACTGTGTCCGGACCGCGTCGCGCCGGTCAGGGGGCACGACCTCGCCGGGCTGCGGATCGGCGCATGGCTGCCGGGCAGGTCGTCCGCGGGGGTGCGGGGTGTTTTCGCCTCGTGGATCGCCGACCTGCGTCGAGCTGGTGCGGACATCACCGAGGTCAACTTTGACGATCAGGAACAACTGTGGCCGGCGGAGATGCGTGCACTGCTGGCCGAGTTCGAGCCCAGCCTGTCCGGCTATCTCAGCCGACGTGGAGGGCTCCCCTCGTCGCTGGCCGAGTTGGTAGCCGGCAATGCCGGCCGGACGGACATACTTCAGTACTTCGGGCAGGAGACGTTCGAGGACGCACTACGTCTCGACCCGGCCGAGTTGCGCCGAGGGCAGCGCACACGCCCGCAGCTCACCGAAACCGCATGCACACGTCTCGACGCGGTCCGAGCCGCAGCCCGGGTGCCGGTAATCCTGACCCCGGCCAACGAGCCCGCCTGGATCATCGACCACGTCGTTGGCGATCCGCGCACCGTGGCGACCTCGTCCATGGCGGCCATTGCCGGGCGTCCCAACGTCTGTCTGCCACTGGGGCGTGTCGACAGGTTGCCCGTCGGTGCCTGCATGTTCGGCCCGCCCACGCTCAACGGCCTGCTCGGCACCGCCCTCAGCGTGGAAGCCGCCATTCGGCCCTGCGCCGTGTCCTGACCTGTCGCGCCTCGGGTGCGCGGAGAAGGATCGGCCGCTGGTGCCGGGCGATGCCGGTGGGCGGGAGTCGAGGAGAGCACGGGGGCTAGTACCAGTCCTCCGCTCGCGCGGAGATCCCGCATCGAACGGAACAGCAGGAAGCACCCGCATGGCCTCGACTCCCGCTCACCCGGGGATCAGCTCACCGAGCCGGTCCAGGGTAAACGTCTCCGACCCGTCCGGCAGGCCCTCGGGCGCCTCGATGCCGACGAAGGTGACCGGCTCGTCCGGCAGCCGGCCGTTCCACGTCGTCACCTCGGCCCGCTCCCGCCACCGGTCGACGAGGTAGGAGACGGTGAGGTACCGCCGCCGCACGAGTGCCCGGACCCGGTCGGCCGTGGTGAACGTGTTCCCCTCCACCCGGTTGAACGACGGCTGTCCCCGCAGGTACAGGTGCAGCCACACCGCCTGCCAGCCCCGCCCGCTCCTGGCGAACACCATCGGCAGCGCGACCCGTCCCTGGCCGCGCAGGTGCGAACGCGCCCGTACGGTCCGCGCGTCGAACGGCATGCCGCGCTGGTCCCGCGCCCGGGTCTGGTACCCGAACATCGACTCGGCGACCTCCTCGAACGACTCGCCCGCATAGACGTTGACCTGTGGAACCAGGTAGTGCCCCCGGACCGTCAGGGGCACGTCGATGAACTCGGTCGCACCGTTCTTCGCCTCGGTGACGTCGCCGGAGTGGACCACGCCGTCGTGCCGGTAGTTCGTCCACGACACCTGGCCGGCACCGTGGAAGTCCTCGTCGAGCAGCAGCAGCGACAGGTCGTGGTCGGTACGGCGACCGGTCTGACGCCAGTAGGTGAAGAAGCGCAGCAGCTCACCGGAGACCGCCGCCCGCGAACCCCTCGGCATGACCGCGAAACCGCCCTCGGACGCCTTGCCGGACAGCGGCAGCGCGACGTCGAGCACCTCCGGGTCCACCACCAGCGGTCGTGACGGCTCCGGCAGCCGGGCGCCGATCTCGGCGTCGAGCAGCGACGACAACTCGGCCACCAGCCCGGCCGGCAGCGGTGGCCGCTCGTCGGGACCGACCCACGCGGTACGCGAGCGGCTCGCGTACATCCGGGCCGGGGCCGGCGTCAGCCGGTTGTCGACGTGCTCCCGCAGGGCGAGGAGCACCCGACCCGACGCCGAGCCGAGCGCACCGGTGACCGCCTCGACGACGGTGGCCCGCTCCGCCGCCGACGCCAGCCGCAGCAGCCGGTCGGCCGACCGCAGGAGCAGACCCGGCGCGGCCGACAGCACCGACGCGGCCGGGCCGACGGCACCGGCCCGGATCGCCGCCTCCGCACGGCCGGCGAGGTTGCGCACCCGCCGCTCGCCACGGGCGACCCGGAACACCTCCTGGGCGTGCGGCCACTGACCGTACTCGTGCGGGTGCAGCCGTTCCCCGAGCCGCTTCCAGCGCTCCGCGTAGCGTGCGACGTCACCGAGCTTGTCCGGGTTGGCACCGACGACCTCGTCCAGCGCGGCCAGCAGCATCCGCCGCTCCGGGCGCCGGAGGGCACGGAACCGGGTGGGTGCCGCGAGCGAGACGTCCCCGCCGGAAACCTGGCAGGCGAGGCGCAGCACGTCGGTCGTCGTGTCCACGCCGACCAGCGGGCGACCGAGGACGAGTCGGATGCCGTTGAGCACGGCGCGGTTCTCCCGTACCGGGATCTCGGCCGGCTGCGTGCCGTCCGCGCAGGCCAGCGCCAGCTCGCCGAGGATCGCCAGGTCGGCCTCGCCGTGCGGCGTCGGGCTGCCGGCCAGCGCCAGGTAGAGCCGTTCCGCCTCCACCTCGACGGGATCACCGAGCCGCAACAGGGTCACCCGGTCACCGGCCGCGGCGACCAGCGTGTCGTGCGCGGCCAGCAGCTCCGCGTAGGTGTGCTGGTAGGTGCCGTAGGCCGGCAGGTCGAGCAGGTTCACCCCGCCCGCGACGACGGCGTCCCGCAGCTCGGCGTCGGTCGCCGTGCCCCCGCCGGTGAGCACGGCGGCCCGCAACCGGTCCGTCCAGAACTCGATGGTGTCCGGCACGTCGTGCGGGAAGCCGATGAAGTACGCGTTGTGCCGGACGTGGTCCCCGACCAGCTCACGCACCGCCGACACGACCGTGGTGGCGAGGTCCATCGCCGGCGCGGGCGCCAGGGCGCCGACGTGCTCCAGCAGCGCCCGCGAGGCGGAGAACCCGACGTCGAGCAGTGCCGCGTCCAACTGCCGGGCCACCGGCGTACCGTCACCGGGCGCGGCCGGGTTCGTCGGCACGCGCAGAGTCTTCTGGATGACCAGCTTCTCGATCACGTGCCCCTCCGTTCCGGTCGACTCCGGCAGCGGGCAGCCCGCGGCCACGGCACAGTGGGTCGCCGGGGACTCGAACCCCGAACCCTCCGATCCAACAGGGAGAAGGAAGCCCACCCATGGCCGCGGAAGCGGATAGCGGACGTGCTACTCAGTCGGATGCTCTAGCCAGTTGAGCTAGCGACCCCGATGTCGATCATCCACCACCCGGGGCGGCACGGCCACCGGGATTCGCGGTCCCCTCCGGACGTGCCCGTGCACAGGTACGCGGTGACCGCGCCTGCCAGGCTGTGCGGCATGGATGTTCGTCTCGAACCCTGGTCGGAATCCGCGCTCGACCTCCTGCACCGGATCAACACCGCGCAGATGCGTCGGCACGTCGGCGGCCCCGAGCCGGAGGACCGACTGCTGGCCCGGCATCGCCGGTACCTCGCCCTGCCGACGACCGGCCGGGGCCGCATGTACGTCGTACTGCGGGGTGACGAGATGGTCGGCAGCATCGCCTACCACCGGCGTGACTGGCACGGCGAGCAGATCTACGAGACCGGCTGGAACGTCCTGCCGCCCCACCAGGGCCGTGGCGTCGCCAGCGCGGCCGGGGCCGCGCTGATCACCATCGTCCGTGGCCTCCCCCACCACGCCGACGCGCCCCGCAGCCTGCACGCGTTCCCGGCGGTGGAGAACACCCCCTCCAACGCGCTCTGCCGACGCCTGGGTTTCACCCTCCTCGGGCCGTGCGAATTCGAGTACCCGCGAGGCAGCGGTTCCCTGATGCGCAGCAACGACTGGCGCCTCGACCTCGCCGACCACGGCCGGCCCGCCGTCGCGTCACGGCACGACCGCCGGTGGCCACGGAAGGACGAACTCTCGTAGCCGCTTGCGTCCTACCAGTCATGTCACCCTCTGGTGCAGCGGCCGCAACCGACTGCGGACGAAGACGAGCATCAGGACCGCTACGACGAGCGCTGCGACGATCCCGATTGCCCTCCAGGGGACATGTTCCGCCAGGTTCGCCGGCATCCCCCAGGTGCCGTGCTTGTCCGGGAAGGTCAGTTCCGCGGTCGCCGTACGGTGGATCCGACCGCTTTCCATGTTGAGGGTGGCCTGCCACGGGCCGTCCGGCAGCTTGCTGCCGAGAAGCACCTCCACGTCCGCGGCCCCACCGGGTACCACCGTGGTGCCGATCTGAACGGGGAACGGCCCGGCGGAGATACCGTCCGGCCCCTCGGCAAGCTGGAGCTTCCCGCTGAGGTCAAGAGCCCGTTCGCCGGTGTTCTTGACCTTCGCGCTGACCACCGGGAGACCATCCTTGGTACGCCCGGGGACCAACTCTTCGATGGTGAAGTCCGACCGTGGGTCGCCGCCCGGTCCGACGTCGAGATAGACGCGGATGCCCACCCGGCGGATCTGCTGGAGGTTACCCTCGGCCCCGGTCGTCGAGGAGGCGACCTGTGCCCAGATCGCGCCGTACCGCTCGCCTCTGCTCGCCGATGGCGGAATGGTGATCGTCGCGGTCACCACCGCTGTGTCGTGTGCCGCGACGGTAACCTCCGATCGGTCGATGGTTATCCATTCAGGCAGCTCATTGGCATTCTGGTTCGCCGCCGCAACGAAGTTGTTGTCCACGATCTCCGCGGCTCCCGGGTAGAGAGTGAACCGTCTGGCCGTGTTCGACGTGTTACTGACCTCGAACCGGCGCGTGATCCGGGTGCCGGGATTGATGTGATCCACGATGTAGACCCGAGCTCGTGGGTCGTCGATGCGGTTCGCCGAGACCTCCAGGAGCCGGACGCCGATGTCGCCAGGGTCCGGCGCGGCGGATGTCGCCCTGCCGGCCAACTCGCCAGGAACCGCGGTGGCGGCTTCCAAGGGGGCCAGCAGGGCGAGCATCACGACGCATACGATGGACTGCAGCCGCTCCACCCGGCTACACGACCGTGTGGGAGATGGTGCCCGTGTAGGTGCCCCCGACGGAGCTGAGTGGAATGCTGATAGTGATCAGCGGATTCCAGGTCGCGGAGTTGTTGCCGGTACCCCCCGTGTGGGTGTAGGCCGTCTGCGGCACCGCCAACGACACCCCTGACGGTGGCGGCGGAGGATCGCACGGGCTCGGTTGACCGGGCGTGAACACCCCCGTGCCGGTGGTTGCGCTGGCGTTCCCGGAGCAGTAGTACACCTCGGAGTTGGGGATGACCTCACCCGTGCCGGCTCCACCTGTGGTGAAGCTGGTGCTGGCGACGGTCACCGTCCACGAGGGTGTACTCGATGCACGGGCGTCGTCGACGGTCACGTCACCCAGCGGCCCGTATGCGAAACCGCCGGGTGGGCCGTTGGTGGCGAGAGCCACCGCGTCCGGGACCGTGATCTGCAACGCTCCCGCCGTCACTCCGAATGTCACAGTGGTGTCACAGGCCGTGGACGCAGGGCAGTCTGCCGCCCGTGCCGGCGACGCCGCCAGCACGGCGGCCGCCAGCATCGCGGCACCAGCAGCAGCCGCGCCGATAATTTTCCTCATCTATCTTCTCCTCTGTCCGGATGAGGGCCACGGAGGCACTTTAGGCGTTACGAGCATTCTGTGCGCTTAAGTTAGTTCTGCTTGGATATGGTCCAGCCATGACGGCGACCGCACCGCAGGATCACCTGACCCCGCAGGCCTGGGAGGGCAGCGGGTACCCCCGGCCGACGAGGCCGGCACACCGGGTGCCACACCCTGAGCCGCAGCTCACCGCCGATCGGAAGGAACGTGAAGCTCCTGGGGAAGAGCCTTCGCACTTCCCCGTCTCTACACGAGTGGCTTTCACCGGCGGTGGCTTCCACTCGACCGTCATGGGTGGGTCCGCTCGCAACGGCCACCTCATCGGGGGCCGGCACCGGATTCAACGAGTTGCGCCATCCGCGAAGGCGACCGGAGTTACCCTTCAAAGCGGTAGCGGAACCGTGCGAAGTTCACGCATAAAGCGCAATCGCGCGCGAACAACGTGAAACAACTCCGCCATCCCACGCAGATCCCACACTGACACCGCTGAAAGCACTATGGCTGCATCTCACCCGAACCCGCCGACCACCGAGAGCCACGCGACGCCGATCCGATGGGCGCGCCTCTCGGCCGCCGTCCTGCCCGGAGCATTGTTGGCGGTATCGGGCCTGGCATCTCCCGCCCAGGCGGGATCACTCATTCCCGCCGCGCTGGCCGGCGCGCTGTCGATCACCGTACCCACCTCGGCGTCACTCGGCGCCGCCGCGCCCGGCGTCACCATCTCCGGCCAACTCGGCACTATCCAGGTCAGCGATACCCGCGGAACCCAACCATCCTGGACGGCGACAGTCTCCGCGACCAACTTCACGACCGGCGGTGGCGGTGTCGGACGCACCGTCGACACCACTCAGTTCTCCTACTGGTCCGGGCCGGCGACAGCCACCACCGGGGCAGGCACCCGCGTGCCCGGCCAACTGACCGCAGCGCAGGCCCAGCACCTCATCGGCCCCCGGACCGCCTTCAGCAAGACCTCGGGCACTGCGGTCAACACCACGAGTTGGAACCCCACCCTGATCGTGACCATCCCCCTCAGCGTCACAGCGGGCACGTACCAGGCGACCATCACCCACACCGTGCTCTGAGCGACGGTGGTGAGAAATCTGGGCAGGTGAGGTCGCTGGGCAACAAGGTCCAGCGCCCTCAGGGCAGCAGTCACCGATCGTCCGCAGACCCAGTCCTGCCCGCTCGGTTCCAGCAGGAGCCGAGCCGGCTGTGCCCGTCGCTACCGCGGCGGGCGCACGCCGCCGTGCAGCCGCAGCCAGCCGCTGCGTACGGTCGGCGGGGTGCCGGGGAAACGGGCGGCGCCGTCGGCCGGGGCGATGTCGAAGGTGGTGACGCCGGCACCGTCCCGTTCGGACCAGGACCAGGTGCCGTCCACCTGCGGAGGGCGGGCGAGCACGATCGCGTCCCCCGCGGCCGAGGGTTGCAGGTCGGTCAGGAGCGGGCCGAAGCGGACGGTCAGCGCCATTGCCGCCATCGCGTCGGCGACCATGCGCTGCGGCAGGGTCAGGGTCGTCACCGGCAGGATGTCGGTGACCAGGTGGACGGGCAGCCGGGGGTCCATCAGCACGATGAGGTCGGTACGCGACGCGTCGTCGAACCTGACCGTCGGGAACGAGTCCGGGACGATCGGCCGGACGTAGTCGGTCATCAGGCCCACCGGCCGGTAGGCCGCCTGGAAGTGCCCGCCGTCCGGGACGGAAAGGTAGCCGATCAGGCCGTCGCCGCGCAGCGCCGCGTCGCCGACCCGCACTCCGAAGGTGTGGGCGGGCACCGGCGACGGGACCGGGTCGAAGGTGTGCGGCCACCGCGGGTCGGTGCGCGGCGGCCGGGCCGACCTGCCGTGCAGCGTGGCACAGACCAGGGCGAGCGGGCGGCCGGCCAGGGCCGCCAGGTAGGTCTCGTCGCCGCCGCCGGGTGGATCGATGGTCCACAGCGTGGCATCGACGGTGCGCAGCAGGTCGGCGAAGGCCGCCGGGCCGGCGACGGTCAGGCCGCGCAGGAAGCCGGCCAGCACCGGGAAGTTCCCGGTGAGCAGGTCGAGGGTGGCGCAGGCCGAATCCGGCGCCGGCAGCCACGAGACCTGCGGCCCGGTCAGGCCGGCCGTCTCGGTCAGCTCGCCCAGGGCGGTGCCGTCCGGGGCGTAGCAGGCCAGGGCCTCGTCGAGCGGGCTGGGCACGATCCAGGCGCACACCACGTCGGCGGCGGCCGGGGCGTCCCCGCCCGGTCGGTCCGGTTCACCGGGTCCGCCCGGTGCGAAGCCGACGTCGAGCCGCGCCGGCTCCAGCAGCCGCGGCGGCAGCTGGATGAAGGTCGCCACCCCGGTGTCGATCGGCTGCTGCGGCACCAGCCCCGGCGCGATGGTCGGGGTGAGTGCGCCGGCGCGACCGATGTCGTACACGTCGATGCTCTGCCCGAACCGGTCGACCACCCTGACCTGCGCGAAGGCGAACTGGCCGGCGCGCAGTGCCTGGAACCCGCCGGGCTCGGGCGGGCCGTGGGTCACCGGCCCGTCGACCATCGGCATCGCGACAGCGCCACCGCCGATCAGCTCGGCGATGCTCAGGCCGGTCCCCGGGTCCACGTCGGCGGCGTCCGGGGTGCGCAGGCTCGCCGGATCCCGCAGGGCCAACTGCTCGTTGAAGCCGCTCAGGGCCTGGGACAGCAGGTCCCACGCGTCGACGGAGGCGGCGAAGGACGACAGCGCCGTCCGGGTGGGCTCCGGCAGCGTGGTCAGGTAGGTGTCCAGGCGGGCCTTGAAGGTGGCCGAGGGCTGCGGTGTCAGCAGGCTGCGGCCGCTGATGCTGAACGGGTGCCCGGGAAGCTGCCCGGGTCGGGGTCCGGGGTACGTCCAGGTGGTGCGCCAGCTCGCGTCGTACGAGGTCCCGTCGAAGGTCCACAGGGTGTCCAGCGGCAGGGGGTAGTAGGTCGCCTGCCATTCCAGGAACAGCGGCGCCCAGGGCTGCGACCAGCGCTGCGGCAGGATCGCCGGCAGTGTCCCGGTCACCCCGGAGCCGGCCGCCATGAGCTGCTCGGCGGCGGTGGTCAGCTCGGCCGTCGCCCAGGGCAGCCCCACCCGCTCGGCGGCGATGGCGGCGACCTCGGCGGCGTGGGCCGGGTCGAGGAGGTACGCCTCCGTCTGGAGGGCGACGAACACCGCCGCCACCGGAACCCCGCCGTGCTGCTCGGTGAGGGGCACGATCCCCGGCGCGTCCGCGACGTCGCCCGCGTGCACCGGGATCCGTACTCCGGGCGGCGGGGTCGGGCCGGGCACCGAGCCGTCCGGCAGCCGGCCGTCCGGTCCGACCAGCCCGGCCAGCGGCAGGGTCAGCGCGGTGACCAGCTGGTCGGCGAAGCGGCACGGCAGCAGCCCGTCCGCGCCGGTGCCGAGGTTCTCGTCGAACGTGCCCTCCCGCACACCCGCGATCACCACCACCGGGTCGGCCGCGCTGCGGAACGACGGCAGGTCGGCGCGCTTGAGCACGGTGCGCGGAGGCAGTGGGTGCCGCGCGGTGTAGGCGTCCGTCGCGGCCGCCAGCTCCTGCTGCGAGGTGCCCCACGGCACGTCCGCCCGTGCCCGTTCGACCTCCCGGCGCAGCGCCGCGACGCGGCCGGCCAGGCTCTCCGGTCGGCCAGGGTCGAGCTCTGCGGCGAACCGGTCGTCGGTCAGGCCCTCGGGACGGTAGGACAGGGCGTTGCACCGGCCGCGCTTCCACCACAGCTCGTACAGCTCGCGTTGCAGCGCGGCCAGCCGGCGGGCGGCGAGATCGTAGCGGGCCTGCGCCCGGTTCAGCTCGGCGAGCCAGTCCGGGTCGGCGGTGCCCGGCTCGGCCGGCGGCCCGTCACCGTCGGGCTGCGCCGCGACCACCTGCCACACCGATCCGCCGGGGCGCGCCGTGAACCAGGCGTCGTGGATGCGGGTGGCGAGCAGCGCGGGGCCGTCCGGATCGTCGAGGGTGTGCAGCAGGTCGTACTGGAAGGCTTCGAGCAGGTCCGGGTCGAGTCCGGCGTCGGGCTGCCGGGCGGCCCGGTCGCGGACGAGGGCGGACACGGCGTCGACGGAGGTGTTGCCGACGGCCATCGCGGCCGGGACCGGGCGCGGCGCGGCGAACGTCCGCGAGTAGGTCAGGGCGCGGATCGCGCCGTGGCAGACGGTCGTGTCGGCGACGCGCCCGGCCGGATCCGGGCCGGCGGACCAGCCCAGCTCGGCCAGCCGGGCGGCGAGGCCGGCGGGCTGGCGTGCCGGGGCCAGTACGTCCGACGCGGGGTCGGCGTACCAGCCGACGACCACATAGGACAGCGTGGACCCGTCCTCGACGTCGTCGGCCGGGTCGTGCAGCGAGAACACCCCGACGGCGTGCGGCTGATAGGCGGCGAACGTGATGTTGCCGGGTGCGACCGCGGTCAGGAACGGCGCCGGACGCTCGGCCGGCTCGCGCCAGCCGGCCAGGGGCAGCACCCGGCCGATCCGGGTCGGCGTCGGCGTCCGGGCCGTCGGGTCGAGGTACGGCGAGGCTCCGTCCGGACCGAGGTGGTCGCTCTCGACGACCCACCCTCGGCTCCGGACCCGGTCGCCGGGTGCCCGATCCACTCGCGTCGCGCTACGGACGACCAGCCAGCGGTTCGGCACCAGCGGATACGCCGTCGTGCCGTCCGCCGCGTCGTGGTGCCCGGTGCGCAACGCGGCGGGCAGGACCCACTGCAGGTGCACGCCGTCGCTGTCGGCGTCACCGGCCCAGTCCAGCCGGGGCTCGGCGAACGCGTCGGGTTCGGGCGAGCCGAAGCCGGGCAGCCGGGTGTAGTCCATCCGCCACCGCCGGAAACCCTGAGCGCGCACGCCCGGGTTGACCTGGAGGGCTTGAAGCTGGATCGGGACCAGCAGGGTGGTGTCCACCGGGCTCACGTCTCTCTCGGCGCTGGGGCGGTGTGGTGGAAGGTGAGCTGATGCGCCGACGCGAGGAGTTCGGTGGCGAACAGAGCGGAACCCATCGGTACCGCGGTGCCGGGCAGCAGCTCCCCCAGCCGGGCCTGCAGGGCGTCAGCGAGGTCCCGCACCCGCAGGACCGACGGATCACCCGGGCGGGTGAAGGCGGCGTGCAGGCCGGGCTGACCGGCGGCCGGGAACCGGGCGTTCAGCTGGGTGCCGTCGGGCCGGCGCAGCACCAGCCCGCCACCCTCGTCGCCACCGCCACCGGCACCGTCGCCACCGGCGAAGCCGAAGTGCAGGCCGTGCCAGGGTTCGGTCAGCGTCACCGTGTCCGGCACGCTGTCGAAGAGCGCCAGCAGCACGGTGTCGGAGAGCCGGTCCAGCCGCAGCAGCGGCACCTTCCGGCCACCGGCGCTGGCCTCGACGACCAGGCCGGGCCAGCCGGCGACCACGGCCGAGCGCAGCAGCAGGCCCGTGCGCTGCGGTGACAGGGGAATGGCGTCGGGGCCGGGGTCGGGACGGTCCGGCCTGCCGGGAATCTCCGGCAGGCCCCCCGAGCCGGGCGGCCCCTGCGGTGTGGTCGGGGTGGGGGGCGTGGACGGGGTGGCCAGGCCGGCCGCCGTGGAGGCACCGGTCCCGGCGGCCTCGGCCCCGCCGGTGGGTACCGCCAGGTCCGGCCGGTTGCGGTGGTCCGCGCGTACCGCACCCACCTTCGCCGCGACGACCTCGACCAGCGGCCGGCTCATCGCCTGGTGCAGCTCCAGGTCGCGGCTGCCTTCGACGCCGATGCTCAGCGCACCGTCGATCAGTGCCGCGATCCAGCCGCTGTCGAGGTAGAAGAACCGTATCGACTCGACCGGCAGCATGCGCTCGTCCGGGATCAGGTGCCGGAACGGGATCTGGTGCAGCAGTGCCAGTTCGGCCAGCCAGCCGGTGGCCGGGTCGGCGGCCGGGCCGCGCGCGTGGTCGGCGAGCAGGTCCTGGACGTCGGTGCGGGAGAGCAGGTACCGCAGCTGCTCGACCGGGTCGAGCCCGTCCCGGCCGGGCCAGCCGGGTCGGCCGGGGAGGAAGCCGGTCGGCAGGTCCGGGTCGGACGGTCGCGGCGGGACCGGCGGCTCGGCCGGCTCGACCTGCCCGACCGGCGCGGCCGGCCCGACTGCCTCGGCCGAAGACAGGTATGCCGCGTCGAAGCCCTCGTCGAAGCCACCGCCGCCGAGGTACAGCGCCGACGGTGGTGGCAGCAGGCCCGCGATGACCGCTGCGGCGGCGGTGCCCGGCGACACCGCCATCGGCGGGCTCGGCGGTGCCGGCGGGCTCGACGGCGCGGGTGGGCTCGGCGGTGCGGGCGGGCTCGGCGGTGCGGGCGGGCTCGGCGGTGCGGGCGGGCTCGACGGTGCGGGCGGGCCGGTGAATGCCGAGGTCAGCTGGTCGCCCATACCACCGGCGAGCAGTTCCCCGAACGCGTCGCGGGTGCGGACGGCGAGCAGGTCGGCGGCGTTCACCTCCGGACCCGGTGGCGGCGTGGGAGCAGGCGGCACCGGCCGCGCCGGCCTGAGGTTGGCGAACAGCGGCGAGCCCGTCCGGGACTGGAGCTTGGTCACGATCTGGAACGCCGAACGGCGGGCGTTGACCATCGCCACGGCGAAGCCACGGTCGGCCAGCGCCGCGAGCCGGCCGGCCTCGAACGCCACCGCGTAGGAGATGTCGAAGACGCCGTCGGACTGCGCGTAGACGGTCACCTCGGAGGCGGTGGCGTAGTGCGGGGTGCCGTCGGTCGGGCCGGGCAGCGGCTGTGCCGGGTACGGCGTGAACGGCCCCCGGTACCAGGCGAAGGTCTGCTCGCCGGTGGGCAGCCGGTAGTCCAGCGCCGCGAAGCCCTGCCGGAGCCGGGTCAGCGCCGCGGACGGCGGTGCGGACGGCGGCACCGGGATCCGCGGCAGGAGCGCCTCGGGTCCGGCGGACGCGGCTGGGGCCAGACCGGCCAGCAGCCGGCCGATGTCACCGCCGCCGGCCGGATTCGACGTGAACGACCACGACGCGAGCACCGCCAGCCGCAGCCGGACGTCCCCACCGTCCCCACCGTCCGCCGGGGCGCCGCCGACACCCGGTAGGTGGGCGGCGAGACCTTCGAGCGAGACCAGGCAGGCGAGGTGGGCCGAACCGGTGCCGCCGTTGCCCGGCGGCGGGGTGGGTCGGCGGTTGGCGACGACGACGGCGTGCCAGCCGTCCCGGTCCGCCTGCCCGGCCGCCCGGGACGCGGTGTCCGTGCGCCGCACGTGTGCCAGCAGCCGCGCCTCACCGGCGGCCGGTGCGATGGCGGTGAACAGCCGCCGGTGCAGGCTCAGGCTGGTCATCTCCGTCGCGAGCACCCGTGCCGACAGCGTGTCGGCGGCGATGGCCGGCGGACGTTCGTGGGGGTCGGAGGCGTCCAGGAACTGCGCGACGGTCCCCGTGTGCAGCGCCGGGCCGGGCGGCAACTCGTCGGCGCGCAGCACCAGCAGCGCCAGCCAGGGCTCGGCGCTGTCGCCCGGGTCGACGCCGAGGTGCCGTTCCCAGGGCAGGGTGCGCCGGTTGAGGACGATCGAGGGCAGGGTGGCGCCGAAGTCGCCGGAGCTGTTCGCCGGTGGGTACACCTCGCCGACGTCGCCCGCGTCGAGCACGAAGCGCGGGGCATCGACGGTGAACGTCCGGGTGCGCGGCCCGAAGTACGCTCCGGTGTCCACGCCGTCGATACTCTGCACGGCGGACAGCTCGTAGGTCCCCGCGTCCAGCCCCGGGCGGTACCCGTCGTAGAACTGCACGGAGCCCGGCGGCAGCGGCTCGCTCATCGACGTTCCTCTCTCACACTGGGTCGCCGTGCCGGCGTGTTCACGGCGCGGTCCCGGTCAGCATCGGCTCATCGGTGAACAGCGTCCCGGCGTCCGCCGCGAAGGCGTCGACCGGGCCGTCGGCCGATGGCGCGGCGCCGAGGACGCCGAGCGCGGCGAACAGCGCGGCGCGCGCCGCCTTCGCGGCCGGGCCGGCGATCTGCGCCGCGATCGCGGCGACCGCGCCGGCGTGCGTCGCCACCGCGCCGACCGGCTCGGCGGCGGCGGTCAGCGGCAGCGCGTCGTCGGCCGTGATCCGCGCGACGCCGAGGGTGCCTGCCGCGTCGACCGGGCCGCCGGTCCACCCCGCGACCGCAGGCGGTGCGGTGAGGGTCAGGCCGGTCAGCCGGTCAGGGACCAACTGCGCGCCGCCCGGGGCGAGTGTCGAACCGTCGCCGGCGCCCCACAGCGCCGTGGGAACGTCCGAGGCGACGCCGGCGGCGTGCCAGCCGGTCGCGGTCAGGTCGATCTCGCCGGCCGGGCCGCCGGCCGTGCGCCGTAGCGTCACCCGCTGTTGCACCGTCAGGCCGGTGCGGCCCAGGGGCCTGACATCCACCGGCGGCCCGGACACGGCCGCGGTCCGCGTCGTGGAGCCGAGCAGCACCCGGCTGACCGGCACCGCGTTGCGCAGCGTCACGGCGAAGCCGTCGGCGCGCACCGGCCAGGGCTCCGGCCCGGCTGAGTCAGTCGAACCAGCCGGACCGGTCGAACCAGCCGAGCCGGTCTGCGGCGCGGCCAGTCCGGCCGCCGCGGTGAAGGTCGTGCTCGCCGTGGCGGCCGGCAGCAGCTCCTGAAACCCGGCCCAGTCCAGCCGGGTCACCGCCGGATCGGCGGTGCCAGCCGTCGCGCCGAAGGCCACCGTGAAGGTGACGACCCACAGCCGGACGGTGACCGTCCCGCCGGTCGGCGGACCCCACAGCTCCAGCTCCGCGCCCGCCTCCAGGTGCAGGGTCTTCGCCGTGAACAGCAGGTTCGCCGTGTACTCGATCCCGACGCTGACCCCGATCCGGGTCCGGAACCGGAACGGCGCCCACGCGACCAGCAGATCGGCCTGGGCGGTGAACCAGGCGGTCAGGCTGCCGTCGTGGTAGCGCACGTCCAGCGTCCCGCCGGCCATGATCGCCGACGGGGTCAGCGCGAAGTAGGCGGTGCCGGAGATGCGTACCGCCGCGTCCAGCGACCAGGTGAAGCCGACCCGGGGTACGACCGGGTAGTGCTCCGGCGCGTCGAATGCGGGGTGGTAGCCGCCGATGGTGACCGCGAAGTCGCCGGCGTTGCGGTGCTCACCGAACCAGGCGTAGAACGCGAAGCCGCCGGTGAGGACGCAGGCCGGGTCGAGCAGGTACGAGTTGCGGGTCAGCCCCGCGGACAGGGCGAAGATCCCCTCGCCCGGCCGCAGCACACTGCGGAGCTCGAGCTGCAGCTGCGCGTACGGGCGGGCCGCCCCGGTGGACGGGAAGCGGGCCGTGGTCACGCCGAGCAGCAGGACCGTCAGCGCGTTGCCGAACTCGACGGCCAGCAGGGCGGTGGTGTCGAACTGCCGGTACGTGTGGAAGCGCACCCCGGCGGCCAGCCAGGTCTGCCCCGGCGCAGGGCTGAGCCAGGGCTGCGGCCCGCCGGTGAGGGCGGCCAGCGCCTGCGCCGGCGAGCCGTCAGCGTCCTGCGCGCCAAGCCCGGCGACCAGCGGGAACCCGGCCACCTCGGTGACCGCGGGCAGCCGGATCGTGGAGTTGTAGCCGAAGCCCGCCGCCAGCGCGGTGACCGAGAACGCGGGCGGACCCCCGAACGTTCCGGCGGCCCGCAGGAACAGGAACATCGACGGTTCGCCGTCGACCTCGGTGTACGAGCCGTAGGCCAGCGCCCCCCAGGACGGCATCGAGACCGCGGCGCCGCCGTCGTACCGGAACGTGGCACCGCCCGTCGGCGGGACCGAGGTGAACCCGCCGAGGATCGCCAGCGGCGCGTTCACGTAGGACAGTGCCAGGCCGCGCACGTCGAACCGCGGCCCGAAGCCGGCCACCGGCACCCTGATCGAGGCGCCCTGCAGGGCCAGGGACAGGCCGTCGGCCTCCAGCGAGCCGTCCAGGACGAACCAGAGGGCGGCGTCGCGGTACCGGGCGCCGACCCGGGCGATGGTGACCGGCCCGAAGGCCTTCTGCACGGTGAACCACACGGTGCCGTCCGCGTCGGTCGGCGC
Source organism: Micromonospora rifamycinica (assembly GCF_900090265.1). Lineage (NCBI taxonomy): Bacteria > Bacillati > Actinomycetota > Actinomycetes > Micromonosporales > Micromonosporaceae > Micromonospora > Micromonospora rifamycinica. The sequence continues at coordinate 6,989,608 of NZ_LT607752.1, read as the reverse complement.
GGCGGCGACCACGCCACCCTGCCCGGACGATGGGCCGACGGTGGAACCGACCGGCGCGGTCGCCGGATCCGTGGGGGTGCCGGGTCCGGCGGCCCGGCCGGCGCCGAGGGCGATCGGGATGCGCTGCGCGCCGAAGCGCAGCACGGCGGAGAAGGCGAGGGCCGCCGCCGTGCCCTGCTCCGGGAACCTCGGATAGCCCTCCCCGATGAGCCCGTTCGCCTCGACCACGGTCTGCGGGAGAATCCGGGCGTCGGACACGATCACCTGGAGCTGCTCGACCGCGCAGGTTTCGGCGTCCCCGAGGGCGGCGCCGATCAACGGCAGGTCGGACAGCCCGATCGGCTCCCCGACGGACACCGCGGCCAGATACCGTGTCGACCCGTCGGCCTCCGCTGCGGCGGGCAGCGCCACGAAGACCGCTGCGCCGTGGACCGCCGACCGCGCGCCGATCACCAGCTGCCGGGAGGTCGGATCGTAGGTCAGGTCCGCGGCGGTCAGCGTCAGGTCGAGCCCGGGAGGAAGCTCCGGCACCGGCAGGTCGAGGCCCGCAGCCACGTCGGTGAGGGACAACGGGGGCTGCTGCGGGTCGGCCGTCCAGTGCGCGTCGATGCTCGTGCTGCCCCGGCCGTCGCGCAGGTTGAGCGTCACCGCGCAGGCCATCCGACCGATCGTCAGGGTCGCGCTGTACCGGGCCGTGAATCCCGCGGTGCCGACCGTGGTCGCCGGGTCCGACGGTTCCGCGCCGCTCGGCTGGCCCGCCGGCACCGGGTCGAGCGCCACGTCGACGCGCAGCTGCGCCGGGGCGCCGGCCACGGTGAGGGCGCCGGTGCAGGAGAACGTGAAGGCGCCGGTGCCGGTCGTCACACTCGCCGCCACCTCGACGAGGGCAAGCTGGCGCAGCACGTCGGGCACCTCGGTGATGCCGAAGTCGGCGGCGAGGGAGCTGAGGAAGTCGCCGACCGGGAGGATGTCCCCGGCACCGGTCGACCCGGCGAACCGCCAGCCTTCCGCCGCCCCCTCGTACCCGGCCTGCAGCAGCACGTTGATCGACGGCCCGAAGCTCAGCACCGCCTCGATGTACCCGGACAGGCCCGACGACGACTGGTAGGCGACGCCGACCGAGACCCGGCGCAGCGCGACGGGGCCGATCCGCCACACGTCGCTCAGCGTGAGGTCGACCGCGTACCGCCCGGACCGGGGCCGGGCCAGGAAGAAGGCCTCGCTGACGGTCAGCGCCCGCGGCAGGTCCGCCGAGGGCAGCCCGAGCGAATCGAGCAGCTCGGCCACCCCGACCGGCGTCTGCTCGTACAGCTGCCCCGTCATCTCCAGGTCCGGCAGGCTCGCCGCGACGTCCAACCGCAGCACGCCGAGGGTCAGCAGGCTGACGACCTGCACCGACGGCAGCTGCCCGGTCCCGGCGTCGAACGTCATGGTGACCCTGCGGATCGCCGCGTCCAGCCCGCCGACGCCCAGGCCCGGTCCGTCGCCGCGCAGCGAGGCCAGTTCGACGGCCGCCGCCGCGCCGCGTTGCGCACCACCGAGCCATCCGGCCAGTGCGGCCAGGCCGGGGAAGGCCGTCGTCCCGGACGGCCGCAGCGACGCGGTCCACCGCCGGCCCGGGGTCACCCCGATGGTGACCTCGACCGGCAGGTCCCCGATCGTGACGAGGCTGCTGAGCATGAGCTGGTACTGGGCCGGGCCGACGTCACCCCGAACGGTGACGTCGTCGAACGCCAGGACCGCGGGTACGACCGTCCACCGGGCGTCGGGCAGGCTCGCGGTGAACACCAGTCGCGGCCGGTGTGCCCGGCCCGGGTAGAAGGTCAGGTGCAGCTGCGCGGGCTCGACCGAGGCGGTGCCGACCAGCGTCTGCGGCGGGACCGGCAGGACCGCGGCCCGACCGCTCCCACCGACGCCGAGAGCCAGCAACGTGGGCAGCGGTAGCCGTGTCGTCGCGGGCACACCGAGCCGCCAGGCCGCCACGGTGCCGGTGGCGGACTGCTCCCTGGTCGACGTCAGCGTCACCGCGACCGGCCCGTCGAGGTCCAGGACGCCGGACGCCGCGCCGGTCACCGTAAGGCCGGCAGTGCTGCCAGGGGCGGCAGGGCCGGTCAGGGTGACCGAGGCGTGGGTCAGGTGCACCGGGCCGGCACCCGCCGGGCCGAGACCCTCGATCGGCCAGGACGCCGAGGTGCCGCCGGAGATGGTGAGCACCTGCCCGGACAGGCTGAGCCCGTCGTCGCCCGGAACCAGCTCCAGGAGGCCGTCCGGCATCGTGCGCAGGAACTCGGCCAGCTGTACGGGCAGTGCGGAGTCGTCCGCGGCGAGGGTGACCGTGCGCCCCATCGACTCCAGGTGCCCGTACAACGCGTCCAGGTCGCTCACGCCGCGCTCCTTCTCCACCCGTCCGCGGGCCGGCGCGGCGTACTCACCACTGGGTCGTCACCACGGTCGGGCCCGCGGCGGCCATGGCCGTCGGATAGTGCTCCCAGTACGTCGTGGTGTACGTCCGGTTCCCCACCATCGCGGTGCTGCCCGCCTGGTTGATCCGCAGGACGATGTCGCCCCTGTCCCGCCCGAGGGCACCGTTGTTGTCGTTGTTGTCGCCCGAGATACGTGACCAGTTGTGTGGGACGTTCTGTGCGTACGCGGGCCCCGGCACCCGGGCCGGGCCTCTGTCAGCGGCCGGCGATGCCCGGATGCCCACCCTGGGATAGCGGCAGTTCGTCAGGAAGTAGAACTCGATCGTGGCGTTGGGATCTTCCAGCCGGTCGATCATCGTCTGGAACGGGTGTCCGTACTCGCGGCCACAGGAGATGATCGCGGTCTTCGGTCCCAGGAAGTTCAGGAAGTTGTCGCTGGTGGACGTGTCCGCACCATGGTGGCTGGCCTTGAAGGCCGTCACCCAGGGCGGTGCCGCCAGCGCCGGCAGCAGGCCGCCGGCACCGTTCGGCAGCGGCTGGCCCGCCACCATCAGCGCCATCGCCAGCTGATCCTCGCTCTCGAGGGGCAGGTCACCGGCGGTGAAGTAGCGGAAATCGTTGAACTGCACGACCAGGCCGATGCTCATCCTGTTGTCGAGCTGACCAGCGTGGATGATCTGCGGCGCCACCCCGACCCCCTGCCACACGCTGGCGATCGCCCCGGAATGCGGTACCGGACCCGAGACCAGGACCGCGTACGGGGCGTTGGCGGGGGCCACCGGGGGTGCGACGCCGTTCCAGAACAGCTCATCGCCCAGCGTCGGAGCGAAGCCGGTCCGCTGCCGGTTCACGCCGGGTACCTGCAGGTGCACCGACGTGCTGCTCACCAGCTCACCCACGACCGCTTTCGCGTACGGGGCGGGCGCGGTGCGCGCATCGCCGATGTCGACGATCCGCGTGTTGCGGTAGATTCCGCCCGTGTCGAACCGCCCATCGCTCGGGACCGTCCGCGCCAGTGCCGGGAACACGACGGCCGCGACCGCTGCGCGCACCTGGGCGACGGTCGGTGGATTCGCCATGGCGAGCAGGGCCGCCACGGCCGCGCCGGCCGCCAGACCGGCGTCCTTGCGCCACGCTTTGCTGGTGATCAACGTGACGTGGCCGCCCCAGCCGGCTCCGACCGCCTCCGCCCTGGCCACTCCCCGCTCGGCGGCCTGAACCGGGTTCAACAGGTTGACGTTCGCCGCGGTGAGGGCGTTCACCGTCGCGTCGATGGAGTTGACGTTCGCCCCCCACGACCCGTACAGGACGCCGACCGTCGCGCAGGCCGCCTTGGCCGCGGCCTCCTCCTGCGTGAGCGCCGCACCACCGCCGACCAGTGCCCCGACGATCGCTCCCACCGTGTCGCAGAGGACGGAAAGGTTGTCGGCGAACAGGAGGCTGGAGATCCCGTGCGAGTGGTCCTTGTCGTAGTGGGTGACCAGCAGGACATCCGGACCGGCCCCGGGCGGCAGGGTGGCGACGACATACTGGTGTGTCAGAGCCGCGGCCGCCGACAGCCCGCCGTCGATCAGGATCGACCGGCGCGAGCCGGGTACCGCCGGATCCTCGGCGATGATCAGGCTGGCCTCGCCCACACCGATGTCGATCGTGTGGATCTCCAACTCCCACGGCACGCGGCGTCCCCTTCGGATAGTCGCCCACATCGGACGGTGCACGCCGTCGCGGCCCCGCTCGGGGCGCCGTAGTGTATCGGCAGCCACACCGGTTGCCGCGTCTCCCGCGCGGGTGAATTCCTGCCGTTGGCGGGTCGCGGACACGGCGAAGGCCGGTCACCGTGGTGGTGGCCGGCCCCACGCCAGAGGCCGGATCCGTGACCAGGTGCCGTCCGCGCCGACCAGGAACTCCGTCTCGACGGTCGAGCCGTCGGCGAAGGTGACCTCGTGGCGACCGCGGCCGAGACCACGCACGGCGCCGGCCTTGGCCCCCAGCGAACCCGGTGTCCTCGATGGCGGAGCCTTGCTCAACCCGGCGGGACGGTGCGACAATAGATCGAAGTATATAGATATTTGCTGAGTGGCCGCCGACCATGGAGCGATGCGGCCGGAGCAACGGAACCGGACCGCCCGCCCCAGGCCAGCATCCGGAGCCGGGCCGCGTTCTTCAGGGAGCAGCCAGCATGAGCATGTCAGCGTCCGGACGCGTGTCCGCCCGGGTCCGCGCGGTTCTCGCCGCCGCCGGCTCGATCCTCGTCCTGGGGGCGCTCGTCGGCGCCGCTCCGGCCAGCCCTGCCGATCCGCCTACCAGGATGGACAACCCGTACGTCGGAGCGCGGGTCTACGTCGACCCGGAGTGGGCCGCCCGCGCCGCCGCCGAGCCCGGTGGCGACGCCGTCGCCGGCCAACCGACCGCCGTCTGGCTGGACCGGATCGCCCGGATCGAGGGCAAGGACGGGATGATGGGTCTGCGCGAGCACCTGGACGCGGCCGTCGCGCAGCGCGCCGACCTCGTCCAGCTGACCCTCTACGACCTGCCGGCCCGCGACTGCGGCCGATGGGCTCCGCCCGGCGAACTGTCGATCGGCGACATCGCCCGCTACCGGACCGAGTTCGTCGACCCGATCGTCGAGATCCTCGCCGACGCCCGCTACGCCGATCTGCGGATCGTCACCTTCGTCGAGCCGAACTCACTGCCCAACCTCGTGGTCAACGTGAGCCCCCGCTACAACGCCACCCCGGCCTGCGACGAGGTCAAGGCGCGCGGCACCTACCTCGATGGAATCGGGTACGCCCTGGCCCGGCTCGGCACCGTACCCAACGTCTACTCGTACCTGGACATCAGCCACCACGGTGAGACCGGCTGGGCGGACAACGCCGACCCGTTGACGGCGCTGCTGGCGCAGGCCGCGACGAACGGCGGCAGCACGCTCGCCGACGTGCACGGCTTCGTCGCCAACACCGCCAACTACTCGGTCCTGCGTGAGGAGCACTTCCGGGTCGACGACGTGGTCGCCGGCCAGCCGGTGTACCAGTCGAAGTGGGTCGACTGGAACCCGTTCGTCGACGAGATCCCCTATGCACGGCACATGCGCGACCGGCTGATCGCAGCAGGCTTCTCCCCGCAGGTGGGGGTGGTGGTGGACACCTCCCGCAACGGCTGGGGCGGCCCGAACCGACCCACCGGCCCGGCGACCTCGTGGGACGTGAACCGTTACGTCGACGGCAGCCGGCTCGACCGGCGGACGGTGGTCGGGAACTGGTGCAATCAGGTGGGCACCGGTCTCGGCCAGCGGCCGACCGCCGCGCCGGAGTGGGGCATCGACGCCTACGTCTGGGTCAAGCCGCCCGGCGAGTCCGACGGCGCCAGCGCCCGCCCGGGTACAGGCCGCCCGTACGAGCCCTTGTGCGATCCGGACTACCTTCCGCAGCGCGGTTCGACGTGGCCCACCGGCGCGATGCCGGCGGCACCCCCGTTCGGGGAGTGGTTCCCGGCGCACTTCCGCCAACTACTGGTCAACGCGTGGCCGCCGCTGTAACTACTCGCGACTCCACCAGGTTCTGACCGCCGCTGTGGCGGCAGGCGTCTCGACCGTGGTGCCAGGCGTTCTCGTCGGCCGCCAGTGGGACACGGCCCGATAGGGTGGCGATCGAAGGAGACGACCGCCATCCCAGGCCGGCACCCTACCGTTGCGCCCGCCGTCTGCAGTTTGTCAAGGCGGATTCAACCGGTCCTCGCAACACCACGGTCTCCGCCGCCAAGCGGAGGCTGACCCACACGGAACCCGGGGCGACCGGATGGTCGTCCCCGGTCCGCGGGTGGTGGTCGTCAGCCGGTGACGGTTCCGGGTTGGGCGGACAAAAGGGTCTGGGTCCAGCCGGTGGTATCGACGGGGCCGTTGGGGAAGCTCTGGATGTCGCTGCCGGTGTCGTCGTAGGGGTCGTTGTCTAGGTAGCGGTAGAGGCCGTCGCCGGTGGTTCGGCCGTAGTAAACGCCGTCGCCCGGGGAGAGGAAGGCGTCGAAGAACCAGTGGTCGGTGGCGAGGCTGTGGCCTTCCCAGGTGCCGGCGCTGTCGAGTTTGTAGGACCGGAGTGCCCCGGCGGGGGTGGTGCCGACGAGCCAGTTGGAGGAGGTGGCGGCGAGGGTGTTGAGGAAGAAGCCGTTGCCGATGAGTTGCCCGGCTCCGATGGTGGCGTCGGTGGGTTTGGTGGCGGAAACGGTGTATCGGCGCAGGTCGCCGTTGCGGATGCCGAACAGGTGGGTGTTGCCGTCGTAGGTGAGCAGTTCGTGGGTCCAGCCGGTGGCGATGCGGACGGGTGGGTTGTAGCCGAGTGAGGTGTTGTTGGTGATGACGTCGATGCGGTAGAGGTAACCGGCGGTGTCAGTCATCAGGACGGTGTTGAAGTTGAGGGTGGCCATGGCTTTGGGCGTGAAGCCGACGGTGGTGCTGGAGATGAGGGTCTTGGTGCGGTTGCCGGTGGCGGCGTCGATGGTGGAGAAGGTGAGCCTCCCGTCGGGCAGCACCCCGTACACATTCGCCGAGCCCGCGATGTCCGTGATGTTGTCGTAGCGGATCGGCGTGTACTGGCTGGAGTAGCTGGCCGACCAGACGTCCTCGACAGTGTCCCGGCTGCCGGTCTGCTCCATCACCGTCGGCTTGGTGTGCGCGGAGTCGGACCATGCCACGAACAGGGCGACGTGGTTCTCGCTCGTGTCGCCGGTGTGCCGCAGCAGGGCGTCACCCGGCTTCAGGTCGCTGCGCGCGATGGTGTGCGACCGGTTGAGCAGGTTGCCGGTCCAGAAGGCGCTGCCCGAGCCGCCCAACCCCCAGGCCATCGAGACGAAACCGGAGCAGTCGGTGCGGTAGTCGCCGTACTGGTTGCGGTAGCAGCGCTCCTGGCTGTAAGGAATGCCGACGCTCAGCCAGCTCCGTGCCCGGGTCAGTACCTCGGAGCGGGTCGGGCTCTTGTCGGAGCCGTTGCTTTCGCACGGGATGGGGGTGGTGGAGACCGCAGCCAACGTCGATGGGCCGGCTGGAAGTCCCGGGTACGCTGGCAGCGGCGGATCGCCGGCCACCGTGGATGCCGCGACCGCCGCCGGTGCCGCCGCGGCGGTGGCACCGGCGACCAGCCCAACCGCGGCGGTCAGGCCCACCGTCGTCGCCATCAGCAGGCTCGTCGCGGTGACCGGTCTTTGCGCGATGCTGTTGAACATGATGGATTCCCTTACGGAGGAGACAGGTCCTGACCCTGAACGGTGGGCGGGGCCGCTCCAAAGGGCCTGGAACCTTTCTGCAAGCGGGGTTACAGCACGGTTGCAGCACCTGCGACGGCGGCGGACGCCTGGAGTTCGACGTGTTCGCGCGAGTTGTGCTCGCGAAACACCCGGCAAGCGCGGGCATAGGCGGTGTCGGCTGCGGCGACGTCACCGCGATCCCGGTATACCAGGGACAGAACGTGTTCGGTGCGCGCCCGCCACAGCGATGAGCGCATCACCTCCCACAACGACATCGCCTCGTCCAGACAGATCTCTGCCCCGTCCGACCAGCCCGCGACGCGGTGGAACTGCCCGAGTACGTGCAGCGCCATGGCCTGCCCCCAGCGGTCCTCGGACTCCTTGGCGACCGACAGGGCGCGCTCCAGATCGACGCATACCCGATCCGGCGACCCCATCCGCAGCCGGGCCGTGGCGTGCGACCGGACGGCATAGGAGCGCATCAGCTGGTCCCCCGCCTCGTCGAATATCTCCGCGGCCCGCTCGCAGGCGCGCAACGACTCGGCGTACTTCCCGCAGACCCGGTGGTAGATGCCGATGCTGCGCACCGTGTAGGCGACCCCGCGTCGGCTGCCGGCCCGTTCGTACGCCCGTAGCGACAGCTCCAAGTCCACCAGCGCGGCCGGGTAGGCGCCCTGTTCCAGCCGTACCGAGCCGCGGACCCGGTGTACGTAACCGATGCCGCCGGCGTCATCGAGGGCCTGTAGCAGGGCCGCGGCCTGGTCGAGGAAGTGCAGCGCCTCGGTCAGGTGACCGGAGTCGCGGCAGGCGATGCCGAGCCCGGCGAGCGCGGCCGCCTGCCCGCGCACGTCGTGCAGCGTCCGGAAGGTGCTGAGTGCCTCGCCGAAGTGCTGCCTGGCCTCGCCGTGGCGGTCTTCGGACATCCGCAGTCGGGCCAGTTCGAACAGCATGAGCGCCTCGTCGTACGGCTCGCCCGCTCGGGCGGCGGCCGGCAGCGCGGCCGCGACGACGCGGGACTGGAACTCGAAGCGGTTCGCACCCTTCAACTCCTGGGCGGTCAGCGCCGAAACGAAGTCACCGACCACCTGGTGCAGTCCGATCGCCCCGGCGCGTTCGACCCCGACCGTGAGGACGAGTTCCTGCCGGTGCAGCCAGCCGGTCGGGTCGGCGAGCACCCGGCGGGTCAGGCTGTCGGGGATCTCGAACTCCACCGGGGGCGGCCTACGCCACACGACCTCAGCGGGTGGCGCGTCGACCGCGATCCGGTCGATGAGTGCCCGCCACCCGGTGAGCACCCGGCCGACCGCCTCCCGCAGCGCGTCCGGCGACTCCTCGGCGTCGGCGCGTTCGCGTGCGTAGATGCGGACCAAGGCATGCAGCCGATAGCACAGGACCCCGGTGGAATCCACGCCGGTGAAGCTGACCAGTTGGGCGTCCACCAGCAGCTCCAGCAGCGCCTCGGCGGCGGCGTGGTCGACCGCCAGCAGCCAGCCGACCACCCAGGCGTTGAACTCGGGGATGCCAAAAAAGCCTATCCGCCGCAGGGCCGCCTTGCCGGGCTCCGTCAGGCGGCGGTAGCTCAACCCGATGCTGGACCGTACGGCCAGGTCGCCTGCGGAGAGCTCGTCGAGGCGCTTGCGATCGTCGGTGAGGCGTTCGGCCAGCACCGCGAGGGGGAGGTTCCGGCGGGTCGCCAACCGGGCGCCAGCGACCCGGATGGCCAGCGGCAGGTTCTCGCAGGCGGTCAGCAGCCGGGCTGCCGCCGCCGCGTCCGCCATCCGTTCGTCGCCGACGATCCGGCCGAGCAGCTCCCGGGCCTCCTCGTCGGTGAAGACGTCCAGCTCGGTCAGGGTCGCCCCGGCCAGCCCGGCCAGGCGGCCCCGGGAGGTGACCAGGACCGCACAGCCCGGCCCGCCCGGCAGCAGCGGTCGCAGCTGCCGCTCGCCGGCGGCGTCGTCGAAGAGCAGGAGCGTACGGCGCCCGGCGAGCAGACTGCGGAACAGCTCGGTCCGCTCCCGGGTGGACTCCGGCAGGTAGGCGTCGTCGATGCCGAGCGACCGCAGAAAACCCGCCAGCACCTCGCCGGGTGTCGCCGGGGTGTCGCTCATGCCGCCGAGGTCCGCGTACAGCTGACCGTCCGGGAACGAGTCGGCCACCTGCTGCGCCACCCAGACGCCCAGGGTGGACTTGCCGCTGCCGCCCGGCCCGGCGACGACGTGCGTCCCGGGCGAGCCGCCGCGCAGCGCGGCGACAAGGCCGCCCCGTTCCCGCCCACGCCCGGTGAAGTCGGCGGTGGCCGGCGGGATCTGCGCGGGAATTACCGACGTGCTCCGGCGTGCCCCGTGGTGCGCGGACTTTTCTAGCAGGCCACTGTCGCCGGCCAGGATCGCGTTGTGCAGCATCTGCAGCTGCCGGCCCGGCTCGACCCCGAGTTCGTCTACGAGCGCGGTCCGACCCTCCCGGTAGCAGGCGAGGGCGTCGGCCTGCCGTCCCAGCCGGTACAGCGTCAGCATCAGCTGACCGCGCAGGCGTTCGTTCGCCGCGTGCCGGGCGACCAGGCTGGACAACTCGGCGAGATGGTCGCAACGGCCCAGGCTCAGCTCAACCTCGAACCGCTCCGAATGCGCAATCAGTAGGAGTTCGTCGAGCCGCCGCGCTGCCGCGGCCAGTGGGGCGCTGTCCAGGCCGGACAGGGCGGGGCCGTGGCACAGCGAGATCGCCTTGTGGAACAGGTCGGCGGCCTGGTCGCAATCGCCCGCCCGGGCCAGCTCCTGCCCCTCGTTCACCAGTTCAGTGAAGACGTCCGCGTCGACCATCGCCTTGTCCAGCCGGATCCGGTATCCCGGCGGATGTCTGTCGATGACGTGCGGGAACCCGTGACGGGCAAACGCCTTGCGCAGCGACGAGACGTACGTCTGGACCAGTGCGCGGGCACTCGCCGGCGGATCGTCCGGCCAGACCACGTCGACAAGGCGGCTGACCGGAACGACACGTCCTTGTTCCAACACCAGAGCCGCCAGAATCGCACGCGGTTTGCTTCCACCCAACGGAATCGACCCGTCAGGGCAGTAGGCCGCGATCGGCCCGAGTAGTCGGACCCTAAGCACTTCGAGAAACCTCCCCGTGCCCCCGTACTGGCGTAACGCTGGCGACGGTAAGCGCGACGTCGTCGACCACGAGCACACGGGGAACTCTCTGTTTGGGTAGCGGAATGCCCAGCAGCGACCGCAGCGCGGTGTCTCGGGACATGACGACCATCGCCAGGACCGACATCAGGTGAGCGCCGCTCCGGCCGGCCACCTGGCGCAGCTTTGCAGCGATCTGGGAGATCGGTCGGGGTGTGCGGCTCTGGTACCGCACCAGAACACCCGGAAGCTGTTCGCGGAACGTGCCGCTGCAGCCCCGCGTCGGGCAGACCAGACGGCGTACGCGTACCCGCAGCACCACTGGCCTGGCATCGACCGACACGTCCACCGGAGTCCACTGGTGATACCCGTGCACCCGGCCTGTCACCGCATCGTGGCCCGGACAGGCCACAGGCGTCTCAGGGGTCCGAGCCTGCACCAGATTCTGCCCGCCCTCGTCCATGACGTCATCGATCACCAGCGGGGGCAGCCCCGAGAACACCATCTTCACAAAATGATTGATCATGCACGCATGGTTTCAACGACATCGACCACCCTCGGCCACTATCGAATGTGAGACAGAGCGGAATGTTGTGAGATAGATCCGTTAAATCAATACTCTCAAATTTGTCAGAACCAGGATCCGACGATGAGGCGGTTGCCGACGGTCGCCTCAAGGCTGAACGGGCCGGAGGTATACCAGTTGGCCGGTGTGATGGTCCCGTTCAGGAAAACCTTGAACGTGAAGGTGCCGTCACTGTTCGCGTAGGCCATGACAGTGTCGTCCTTGCCGTCGCTATTGACGTCTCCGGAGGCGACCCGCTCGCCGACCTTGCCCAGGTCGAAAGAGTAGTACGTGGCGGTGGACAAGCCACTGAACGACGAACCCGTGGAGTACCAGCGGTAGAGGACGATGGTTGACGAACCAAAGTCCCGAGCAAGGATAGGCTCGTCCTTGCCGTCGCCGTTGAAGTCCCCGACGATGAGGCGGTTGCCGACGGTCGCCTCAAGGCTGAACGGGCCGGAGGTATACCAGTTAGCTGGTGTGACGGTTCCGTTCAGGAAAACCTTGAACGTGAAGGTGCCGTCACTGTTCGCGTAGGCCATGACAGTGTCGTCCTTGCCGTCGCTATTGACGTCTCCGGAGGCGACCCGCTCGCCGACCTTGCCCAGGTCGAAAGAGTAGTACGTGGCGGTGGACAAGCCGCTGAACGACGAACCCGTGGAGTACCAGCGGTAGAGGACGATGGTTGACGAACCAAAGTCCCGAGCAAGGATAGGCTCGTCCTTGCCGTCGCCGTTGAAGTCCCCGACGATGAGGCGGTTGCCGACGGTCGCCTCAAGGCTGAACGGGCCGGAGGTATACCAGTTAGCTGGTGTGACGGTTCCGTTCAGGAAAACCTTGAACGTGAAGGTGCCGTCACTGTTCGCGTAGGCCATGACAGTGTCGTCCTTGCCGTCGCCGTTGACGTCTCCGGAGGCGACCCGCTCGCCGACCTTGCCCAGGTCGAAAGAGTAGTACGTGGCGGTGGACAAGCCACTGAACGACGAACCGGTGGAGTTCCAGCGGTAGAGGACGATGGTTGACGAACCGAGGTCCCGAGCAAGGATGGGGCTACTGCGGTCATCCCGTACGTTGTTGTAGCGCATTGGCGTGTAGAGGCCTGCATAGCTTGCAGACCATGTACTTTCGATCGTTCCCGAACTGCCGGTCTGCTGGATGACAACGGGCTGGGTCGAGTCGGAATTCGCCCATCGAACGAACAATGCAACATGATTTTCGTCCGGATTGCCGGTGTGCCGCAGGAGTGCATCCCCCGGCATCAGAGAGTTGCGTGGTATCTGAAACGATCTATTATCCAGATTGCCGGTCCAAAAGGAGCTTCCAGGCCCACCGAGCCCCCATGCCATAGAGACGAACCCGGAGCAGTCTGTGCGGTAATCGCCGTGAGAGTTGCTATAGCATCTATCCTGGCTGTAAGGGACGCCGCCGACGTCAAGCCAGCTGTAGGCTCTGGCAAGTATCTGGCTTCGGGTCACGATCATGTCAGATCCGTTGTCTGCGCAGGGCGTGGGCGTGGTAACAACGGCAGCAGGTCGCACGGTCGCACGATGCGGCAGGCCGGGGTACTCCGGTAGCGGCGCATCACCTGGCGATGCCGTCTGTTCAACCGCCGCGACGCTGATCGCCGATGCCAAGGTGGCCGGGCTAACGAACAACGCCGACAACAAAATCCCCATTAGGCATACTATCCGAACACGAATTTTCCGTTTGCGCATTCCCGCTCCTCCTTGCATCGCTCAATCTCCATTAACTGCCCGAGAAAGAGGTGATCATTTCAGCTGAATGCAGCCACGACTACACATGGTTCGGCATGATGCGACCAGAACTTCAGGAAGCCGTTCTGGTCCCCAAAGAGAGCCCGCCGACGCCATGAAACCGGAAATCGCGAACTACCGTGTCGCGAAGAAGTCCGACCGGCCGCGGCCGGTCTTGTACTCAATGCGGACCACGGGCGCCCTCCCGATGATCACACTTCCCAAGAGTTGAAAGACTCAGGCGGCGGGCCACCCTGCCCGGACTTCGGACCGACCAGCGTTCTCAAGCCTAAAGCTGCGGCACGAGCCCCATCAGACATCCTTAAAGCAGGCTTGCACCGCGAAGCCATAGTATTGGACCGGGCTCCCAAATGGGATCATGAGCCATCCATTTCCGTTGCTGACTCCGCACGCCGAATAGCGATCTCCCAGCACATAACCGATGCAGTTATACTGACTCCCGTTGTTTCCCACAGTTAAGATCGGCGCATCAGTTCGCGCTGCGGCACGAATATTAACCGAGGTCGCAGCGACTTGCACACGGCCCGTAGCGCAGTACGAGATGAATGGCACCACCGAATTCACGCGCGGAGATCCCAACGTCGAGGCCTTAGTGGCGATGTCGGCGGACGTCGTCATCGACTCCGCTACAGCAACGCCGCGATCGTCTACTGAATCGGCGCGCGCTGGAGATGCCAGCAGGCTAGCTACCATCAAGAACACACCCGCCGCTGCGGTGACAATCATTGATCGACTTTTGGCAGAACTGATCACAGGATTCTCCCGATGGCCGACAAATAGGCGATTCACTTCACCGTACATCAGGCGAGAATGATCTTTTTTGGTTAGTTGATTATCAACAACCGTAAGCACCCGCATTTGTGCAGGTAGAAGCTGGCTCAACGGCTATAGGTCGATGAGTTGTCAAAAATCGGACCTGCGAAGTTGTTTGCAATCTTGGGCCGGATGTAGATAAGGTGCCGCCGCCCGGCGTGGAGAGGCGATCCACCCGCCGCTGTCTACCTCGTCGGACCGGTACCCTACGGGCTGGAGGCGGTGCTGCAGCACGACACCGTCGACGATGCGCAGCATGGCCAGCATCGAGGGATGAGTACCGGCCACATACTGTTCAGACCCCACGCGCCCGCGCCCATTGTGCCCTGCAGACACCAGCCCTACCCCATCAACTCCTCCGCCCGCATGCACGGATGTGGCCAGGCTGGGGCCGCATCCCTTCTGCCTACACGCATGAAGGTGCCGTCGTCGCCATACAGATCTTGAATGGTCAGGTTGTGTCGGGTTCGAGTGTCAGAGAGCGTTTGGGATGTGTGCTGGTTGGGTGTGTCGCACAGTGGGTGCGATCGATGGGCCGGGTTCGGTCGGTAGACGGGTATGGATCGAGTGCGGCGGTACCCGTCTGACCTGACCGATGCCGAGTGGACGCTCGTCGAGCCGATGCTGCCGTCGCCGCAGTGGATGGGTAGGCCGGAGAAGCATCCGCGTCGGGCGGTCGTCGACGGCATCTTGTACGTGGTGCGTACCGGGTGCGCGTGGCGCTATCTGCCGGTGGACTTCCCGCCTTGGCAGACGGTGTACTCCCACTTCCAACGGTGGAACCGGCGGGGTGTGACCGATCGGATCCTCACCGAACTGCGGGAGCAGGTCCGCCTGGCCCACGACCGGCAGCCGCAGCCCACCGCCGGGATCATCGACTCCCAGTCGGTCAGGGCCGCGGACACTGTGCACCGTGACACCCGTGGCTACGACAGCGGGAAGAAGGTCAACGGCCGCAAGCGGTTCATCGTCACCGACAGCCTGGGCCTACTGGTCACCGTCTGGGTCCTGGCCGCCTCGTGGCAGGACCGCGACGGCGCCAAGGGCGCCCTACTCGCCACCTACGTGGCGACGCCGATCCGGCATGTGTTCGCCGACTCCGGGTTCGCGGGGCGTCTGGTCGACTGGGCCCGCGACATGCTGCGCACCACCCTGGAGATCGTCCGGAAACCCGCCGACCAGCAATGGTTCGTCGTGCATCGCCGCCGCTGGGTGGTGGAGAGGACCCTGGCCTGGCTGACCGCCCACCGCCGGCTGGCCCGCGACTACGAGACCCGCCCCGCGACCTCCGAGGCCATGATCCGCTGGGCCGCGATTGCCGGCATGCTCGGCCGTCTCACCCGAGGCGGACCCGCCACCCGCCAACAACGCCGCACCCTCAACACACCCGACTGACAGACATGCGAAACGCTCTCTCAGGCCGGTGTGAGCAAGGAAGCCGTCGAGTAGGTCGGTGCGGTACTGGATGCTCTTGAGACGGTTCTTGATGATCGCCTGGAGGTGATCGACGCCAGTGACGGCGAGGTTGCCGATGCTGCGTTTGAGGTGGGACCACACGGCCTCGGTGGGATTCAGGTCCGGGGCGTAAGCGGGTAGTCGGATGACGGTCAGCCAGTCCCGGGCGTCGATCATCTGCCGCATGGCGGCGCTGACGTGGGTGTTGAGGTTGTCCCAGATCAGCACGATCGGGCCGTCGAGTTGTTGGTGGGCGGCGTCGAGGAGGGCGATGTAGTCGCGTTCGCTGAAGCTGCGCCGCTCGTTCTTGCGGCGGCGGTGCACGATCGTGCGGTAGATGAACCGCGACCGCTGGCCGGGCCGGTAGCAGGTCAGGCCGGCGATCGAGACCCGGCCGGAGCCCTTGCCCGACACCGGGACCACGGGTGTGTGCCCGCGTGGTCCCCAGGTGCGGGCCTTCGGTGGGCGCAACGTCTGACCGGCCTCGTCCTCGAAGACCAGCCACGCCTGCCGCTGCGCCGCTACCGTTTTCCCGCCGGCCACGTCTCCCGCCGCCACGTGATGATCGCGGCCTCGTCACGCTCGACCGCACGATGCGCGGGGACCTGCACCGACCAGCCCAGCCGGTACATGATGTTCGCCGTCCCGCGCAACGTGTACCGGGTGTGGAACTTCCGGGCGATCAGGTCCGACACCCGGGCCAGGGTCCACCGCTGATCGACGCCGAACCCGTGCGCCGCCGGCCCCTCGTCCAGGGCGTCAGCCAGCCGCCGCAGCCGCCCCTCGTCCAGCCGACACCGCGACCCGCCAGGCCCTTTCGACGCCAGAGCCTGTTCACCACCGGCCCGCCACCGCTTACGCCACCCGTACACCGCGGTCCGCGACACCCGCAGCCTCCGCGCGATCTCCGGCACCGACACATCCTCGGCGAACCACCCGGCAGCCTGCCGCCGTACCGCCTCACGCTTCGCCCGCCCCCGCGCAGACAACCCACCTCCATCGGGATACCTCATCCCATCGAACTACCCCAACCCAACGTCGCCACACAGGCCACATCGGACGAACCTGACCATTCAAGATCTGTAGCGGGCCTCGACCCGGGCGACTGGACACCCCGCGAGCTGCCGGACAGCTTCGTCTCGCTGCTCTCCGACAGCGGCGTGATCATCGAACAGATCGCAGACCTCTGTGGGCACTCCGGCACTACCGCCACCGAGAGTGTCTACCGGCACCAACTACGGCCGGTGCTCCTCGGCGGCGCCGTCGCCACGGACCGAATCTTCGACGCTGAGGCGTAGTCGCTCAGCTACTAGAAAAGGGCATATCCATCTATCGGATATGCCCTCTGAGCTGCGTCGGGACGGCCGGATTCGAACCGACGACCCCTTGTTACGGAACGTAGCCATCCCGGCCTTGTCTTTGGCTGTCAAAAATAGGCGTTGAGCTGCTCAGACATAAGCAGGCAATGATCGCCGCTTGTCACTGATTGTCAACCGCTAGCGGGGGTTTTCGAGGGGTAAACGGGGGGCCGACAGGACGTCGCCAGGTCAGCCGCGTCCCGCTCCCCATCAGCTGAACACCCGTCACAAGGAACGTTGCGCCCCTATCCATCGCGGCACACTTGGCCGAAGCGTGGGGATTCGTGTCGGTGGGGTGATCGATACCGCAACTCATCGCCTGGCGCAGACGATGACGTGATGATCGACTGTCGTCCGTAGCTATGCTGACAACAGGTGCCACGGCCTTCCGACTCACCGCCCCGCCAACCCAAGAGGTGGCCTTACGAGCATGGCTCCGCTCGCTGGTGCGGCCACGGACTCGAACCTCGAACCCGCGGTTACCGAAAGTAACGATCCGAACCTTGTCGCTATCTGCTGCCAATTGGCACTGAACTGCACAGACATACCCGCGCAATGATCGCTACTTGTCGCCTACTGTCACGCGCCGACACGGGTTTTCGGGGTAAAGGAGGGGTGTGACAGCACGTTGCCAGGGTCCAGCGACCCCGCTCAGGGGTCGGCACCATCAGCACGAGCACGACGAGCGCCGGCCCATCGCGCGACCCACCCGCCGCCGGCAGGGGTTCATGTCGGCGGGGCACTCGCCTGACGCGGTGGTTGGCCCCAGCATCAGCAGCCGTACCGGCAGGCAGGGTCGGTGCTGTGGTTGCGATCCACGCCCGGCGCGGTGGCCGGGCGCAGCCGGCTCGGCGGGGACCTGGACCCGCCACACCTTCTCGTTGCGATTCTCGCCCGGCGCGGTGGCCGGGCGCAGCAGTAGCTGCCCTCGATCGAGGCGCGGCTGGAGATCTCGTTGCGATCCTCGCCCGGCGCGGTGGCCGGGCGCAGCCCTCCTGGTCCTACCGGCAGGCCTGCCGGGCCGTCGAGTTGCGATCCTCGCCCGGCGCGGTGGCCGGGCGCAGCACCTGATCGCCGAGATGGCGCTGACCGCGGACCGGCTGGTGTTGCGATCCTCGCCCGGCGCGGTGGCCGGGCGCAGCTCCTCCGACACCGGTGGGACGACGTCGAAGCCGACCTCGTTGCGATCCTCGCCCGGCGCGGTGGCCGGGCGCAGCGCCGGGGCCTGGACGGGCGGGAGGCGCGGGCCGACATGCGTTGCGATCCTCGCCCGGCGCGGTGGCCGGGCGCAGCGATCACGTACCGGTGGTCACGCCGCTGGGCCGTGGTGTTGCGATCCTCGCCCGGCGCGGTGGCCGGGCGCAGCCCTGCACATCGCGCAAGGTGTAGGCCCAGCCGAAGCCGTTGCGATCCTCGCCCGGCGCGGTGGCCGGGCGCAGCCACCCTCGACCGGCTTGCCGACGCCCAGCACGACCGGGTTGCGATCCTCGCCCGGCGCGGTGGCCGGGCGCAGCGCCAGCCGGTTGGCCTCCTTCGCGCCGACGCCCATAGCCGTTGCGATCCTCGCCCGGCGCGGTGGCCGGGCGCAGCCCCGCTACCCGAGGCCGAGCGCGACTACCTGCGCCCGTTGCGATCCTCGCCCGGCGCGGTGGCCGGGCGCAGCGGGCCTAGCGGCGGTCACGGTCCACTGCGGCGGGAGTGGGGTTGCGATCCTCGCCCGGCGCGGTGGCCGGGCGCAGCCTGTCGGGAGCCGTCGCGCGCCGCATCGCCGCCGAGTTGCGATCCTCGCCCGGCGCGGTGGCCGGGCGCAGCGGTGTAGGCGAGGACTCGCCAGATGCGTCCGGGCATGTTGCGATCCTCGCCCGGCGCGGTGGCCGGGCGCAGCGCCTGGGGGACCGCCGGCCTGGTCGTCGCCGGCGTCCAGGTTGCGATCCTCGCCCGGCGCGGTGGCCGGGCGCAGCCCGCAGCATCGGCGGCGGGATGTGCGCCGTGAAGGTGTTGCGATCCTCGCCCGGCGCGGTGGCCGGGCGCAGCATCACGAAGCCTTCTACACGTTCGTGATCGCTAGGGCGAAGTTGCGATCCTCGCCCGGCGCGGTGGCCGGGCGCAGCGCCAGGGCCGGCCACGAGATGGTGGCCTTCCCGGCGTAGTTGCGATCCTCGCCCGGCGCGGTGGCCGGGCGCAGCGCGGACGGGACATATGGCAATTGCTGTGAGTCCTACGCGTTGCGATCCTCGCCCGGCGCGGTGGCCGGGCGCAGCTTCCTCCGTCGAGGTGGCAGACCACCGGGTGTGGCGGTTGCGATCCTCGCCCGGCGCGGTGGCCGGGCGCAGCTCGGCCGTCGCGCTGTAGTACGGCCGACGGTCGCGCTGTTGCGATCCTCGCCCGGCGCGGTGGCCGGGCGCAGCGCCGTCCGGGATCGACATGGCTGGCATCTGGTCGAGTTGCGATCCTCGCCCGGCGCGGTGGCCGGGCGCAGCGAGGTCCTTGGCGTGCTCTCGGTATGCGGCGCCGTAGTTGCGATCCTCGCCCGGCGCGGTGGCCGGGCGCAGCCCCAACAAGACGTCCGCGAAGGCCGCCATCGCGCGGATGTTGCGATCCTCGCCCGGCGCGGTGGCCGGGCGCAGCCGCATCCACCACGTCCTCGCCTCGATCGCCGCCACGGTGTTGCGATCCTCGCCCGGCGCGGTGGCCGGGCGCAGCCGCTGGTGGCACCGGCTCACCCGGCGGAGGGCAGCACGGTGTTGCGATCCTCGCCCGGCGCGGTGGCCGGGCGCAGCGACGGGGTGGCCACGTCGACCCGTCGCACGTTGCCCGGTTGCGATCCTCGCCCGGCGCGGTGGCCGGGCGCAGCGCGCCCCCAGCACATCCCGGGCGAAGTCGATCACCGCGTTGCGATCCTCGCCCGGCGCGGTGGCCGGGCGCAGCACCGAGACGATCGACGCCTACGACTGGGACATCACCTGGTTGCGATCCTCGCCCGGCGCGGTGGCCGGGCGCAGCCGCTGTCCGCCGAGTCGTCACCGGAGCCGAACGGGGAGTTGCGATCCTCGCCCGGCGCGGTGGCCGGGCGCAGCCCGTGCCGTACCGGGTGACCGTGATGCCCTCGTAGCTGTTGCGATCCTCGCCCGGCGCGGTGGCCGGGCGCAGCCTGAGCACCGTGCTCGTGTCCCGCCGGGCCATCGTCGGTTGCGATCCTCGCCCGGCGCGGTGGCCGGGCGCAGCCTCAACCCGGTCGCGTTCCAGCTCCAGCTGGGGGCGTTGCGATCCTCGCCCGGCGCGGTGGCCGGGCGCAGCCCGCCGACACGCTGCCGATTCCCAGCTCGATCGAGTCGTTGCGATCCTCGCCCGGCGCGGTGGCCGGGCGCAGCCCTTCCGCGCCGCGATCGACCACCGGCCACCGGAGACGGTGTTGCGATCCTCGCCCGGCGCGGTGGCCGGGCGCAGCCGGGTACCCACCATCGGGGAAACCCCCCACATCGAGTTGCGATCCTCGCCCGGCGCGGTGGCCGGGCGCAGCCGCTCCCCCTCACCCCCGGCACACACACAGCGGATCGGGTTGCGATCCTCGCCCGGCGCGGTGGCCGGGCGCAGCCGGCTTCCCACCGGGCCACCGCATCGGCGTACACACCGTTGCGATCCTCGCCCGGCGCGGTGGCCGGGCGCAGCGTGGCCGGCGACGTCGACGGCCTGCGACCGGTACTGGTTGCGATCCTCGCCCGGCGCGGTGGCCGGGCGCAGCCTGGGCAAGCGGGAGCAGTACGCGGCGGCCTTCCTGGCGGTTGCGATCCTCGCCCGGCGCGGTGGCCGGGCGCAGCCCCAGCCGCGCCGACCGCGGCCCCGCGACCAGCCCGCGGTTGCGATCCTCGCCCGGCGCGGTGGCCGGGCGCAGCGGTGTCGTTACCGCCGTAGCGCCAGCCCTGCTGGCCGTTGCGATCCTCGCCCGGCGCGGTGGCCGGGCGCAGCGTCGCGGATTGCCCGGTCCAACGCGGCCCGGTCGTCGTTGCGATCCTCGCCCGGCGCGGTGGCCGGGCGCAGCATGCTGCCCTTGAGGTGCCCGGTGTCGACCGGGCAGTTGCGATCCTCGCCCGGCGCGGTGGCCGGGCGCAGCGCCGTCCTCTACGGCGAGCGCCCGGTACTGGCCGAGGTTGCGATCCTCGCCCGGCGCGGTGGCCGGGCGCAGCCGTCCGCTCTGCCGCCATCGCGCTCTCCGTCTCGCCAGTTGCGATCCTCGCCCGGCGCGGTGGCCGGGCGCAGCGGAGTAGCCGCTGGTGGTCGTGGCGGCCGATGGAGTGTTGCGATCCTCGCCCGGCGCGGTGGCCGGGCGCAGCAACGCCCAGAGAGCCCAGACCGCCGAACGCCGCAAGTTGCGATCCTCGCCCGGCGCGGTGGCCGGGCGCAGCGAGTGCAGCCGCATCCACGCGTCCTCGTCACCGCGCAGTTGCGATCCTCGCCCGGCGCGGTGGCCGGGCGCAGCGGTCGGGTGGCCCGGGGCGCGCGTGCACCCCGGGCCGTTGCGATCCTCGCCCGGCGCGGTGGCCGGGCGCAGCGCGCTCTGCGGCATACGCCCGGCCCGACTGCATCGCGCGGTTGCGATCCTCGCCCGGCGCGGTGGCCGGGCGCAGCACCTTCGGCCCCGCCGGCACCTACACCATCAGCCTGGTTGCGATCCTCGCCCGGCGCGGTGGCCGGGCGCAGCCGCAACACGCCGACAAGATCGGCCGTTCGGGTGTCGCCGTTGCGATCCTCGCCCGGCGCGGTGGCCGGGCGCAGCATCCGGCCGGTCAACTCGCCCGGACGGGGCCGGACCGGGTTGCGATCCTCGCCCGGCGCGGTGGCCGGGCGCAGCTACGCAGGGACCGGATTGATCCGGGACGATATTTACTCGTTGCGATCCTCGCCCGGCGCGGTGGCCGGGCGCAGCGGTTCACGAGCAGCAAATATAGCGATCAGACGATCCCTCATCGACTTGCTCGCTGTCCATTTTATTCCTCTGATCCGGGTATTTGACCTCGGAACCCTCCGGGTTTTTCGTGTCCACTGGGGGTTCCTAGATCACTAGTGCTCCGCGTGGGTCGATGGGTCGTGGTTTGCCGAGGTGTTCGACGTCGTCGAGGGCGTGGGCTGGTAGGTGGTAGATGCGGATGCTGTCCTGGGTGGGGTCGATGGCGTCTTGGAGGGCGGCGACGAAGCGGACCTTGTCGGTGTCGCGGCAGACCACTTCGAAGACCGATTTCTGTACGCGGTGTCCGTATGCCTCGCAGATCTTGGCGACTTTGCGGAGGCGGCGTTGTCCTTGTGGGGTGACCGTCTCGACGTCGTAGGTGACGAGGAGGTCCACGTTCAATTCACCGTCCACGGCTGGTAGGCGACTGTATCTCCGCGGAGGTGGCGGGCGAGTAGTCGGGCTTGTACGAGAGGGAGCAGTGCGGCAGGCACCTGGCGGCCGAGTTGGGCGTGGGGCCAGTCGCGTTGTCGGCTCTGTTGCCAGGCGGCCAGTACGGTCTTTCGTCCGCTGTCGGTGAGTCGGTATGCCTTGTTTGGTAGTTCTTCGAAGTCGGTAGGGGTCAGTTCACGTCTGTTGAGCATGGTGAGGGCGAGGCGGTCGGCCAGGAGGGGGCGGAATTCTTCCATCAGGTCGAGGGCGAGGGCGGGTTTGCCGGGTCGGACAGCGTGGAGGAAGCCGATGTAGGGGTCGAGTCCGACTTGTTCGAGTGCGCCGTGAACGGCGACGCGCAGCATGCCGTACAGGAAGGAGAGCAGGCAGTTCAGGGGGTCGGTGGGTGGTCGTTTGTTGCGGCCGGATGCCTTCCAGTCTGTGTGGTCGCCGAGGAGGTGGGGCATGGCGGCGAAGTAGTCGCGTGCGGCGATGCCTTCGACGCCGAGGATTTCGTTGGTGCTGGCCGTTGTGGTGAGGAGTTCGAGTCGTTGGGCGAGGAGTTCGGCGGTGGCGCGTAGTGCGGTTTGTCGGGGGCCGCTGGTGTCGCGGGCGGTGCGGAGCAGGACTTGGCGCGCGTTGTGGATTTTGCCGGCGACGATGGCGACGGCGATGGGGAGTTGGCGTTCTGGTGAGTCGGCGGCGCGGTGTTGGGCTTGGCGTAGCAGTGGGTTGCCGTGGGTGGGGCCGATCAGGCCGGCGCGGAATCGTCCGCTGCCGGTGAGCCAGCTGACGGAGCGGCCGTCGTCGGCGCAGCGCAGGAGCAGGTCGTCGGTGGGGGTGACTCCGCTGAACAGGACCAGGTGGTCGAGTCGGACGAGGGGTAGCAGGTGACGTCCGGGTTGTTCGGGGTGGTAGATGCGGACGGTGTCGCCGTCGAGGCGCAGGCTGGTGCCGGGGGTTTGGACGTAGAGGGTGTTGAGGAGTTCAGTCACGCCACTGTCCCAATGGTCGTGGGGTCAATAGGTCGGGTGGGGTCTGCCGCTGGCCGTCGGTTAGTTCGGGGAGGCAGTCCTCGCGTAGGGAGCATCGTCGGCAGCGGGCGTCGTTGCGGGCTGTCGGCAGCGTTGGGGTGTGCAGCAGTCGGCGGATGGCGGTGGTGGCGGTGATGACGCGGTCGAGCAGGTCGTGGTCGATGGGTAAGGGGTGTCGGCGGCGTTCGGCGACGGAGTAGATGTATCCGGTGGGTACGTCGAAGCCGGCTTCGATGAGGCAGAGGGCCTGCCCGCCGAGTTGTAGTTCGGCGGGGCCGCCGGGTTTGTAGCGTCCGACCTTGTACTCCACGGGTGTGGCGGTGTTTTTCTCGAACTCGACGACGTCGCAGATGCCGCGTAGGCCGTGGGTGTGGCTCCATACCGGCAGTGACCTGATGGTGGTGAGGCCCCGGCGTCGGTGGATGCCGGGTAGGTCGACGGTGGTGTGGCTGAGGTCGCCGCGTACCGTCTCGACGTTTTCCGTCCAGACGCCTTCGACGTGGATCAGGGCGGTCTGCCGGTGGCAGTAGGCGTAGTGCTCCAGCGCGGACAGCGGCACCTCCCGCAGGTCGGTGCCGCTGTCCGTGGGGTGCTCGTGGGTCACGGCCAGAGGTCGACCAGTTTGGTCAGCTCGATGCCGCCGGGGAGTCCGGCCTCGTCGATGCTGCGGGTGTAGTCGGTGTGGGCGCGCGGTGCCTTGTCGTCGTTGGTCCGCGTGACGGTGATCCGCTGGGTGAGAGCGGCTGAGGGGGCGGCTCCGAAGGCGTCGGGGTGGCTGAAGACGTAGAGCCCGCAGAGTTTCATCTCGCCGCGGCTGGCGGCCCGGTCGTGGTCGAACATGACGGTGACGGCCTGCCACAGGGCGGCGAGGTCGTCGCTGGTGACACCGGTCTTTGCGGCGCGGGGTGCGGAGTAGAACAGGTGCGCGCGGTAGAGGCCGTAGGGGACGGTCCACTTGGACCCGATCTCGGTGCGCTCACCTTTGTCGATGTCGTCCTGGCGGGTCTGGGTGACCCGGGTGATGGTGTGGTCGGTGGGCACGATCGCATCGATGCTGCGAGCGAAGGTGAGCTGGAGCGGGCCGCGGACCTGCCCGGCGCCGCCGCTCTTGCCGGTGCTGAGCACCGCGCCGAACATGCGGATGTCGAAGTAGTGCTGGCAGAGCCACTGCTGGGCTGCCGCGCTCTCCGCCGGGGTAGGCTTGTTGCTGATCTTGGGCGGGTGGGCGGCGAAGGCGCCCTCGATCCGGGTGTTCAGGGCGTGGCCGGCTTCGACGAAGATGCCGTAGCGCGGGTCGTCACCGCGCAGCAGCGACACGGTGTCGCGGATCTTGCGTTTGATCGCCACGTCGGTGACCAGGCCCTGTCCGCTCTCGTCGTCGGTGCGGGGCTGGTTGCCGGCGTCCGGGTCGCCATTGGGGTTGCCGTCGCTGACGTCGAACAGCAGGACGGCGTCGTGGCGGCGGGTCGGGTCGAGGTGCGCGGCGCTCATGCGTCGTCTCCTTCGTCGTCGGCGGTCGGTGCCACGTCGTCGGGCTCCGGGGGAAGGTCGGTCTTCTTCTTGTTCGCGGCTGCGGCGAGTCGTTCGGTCCGCATCTCGGCCCGCTGCTGGTGGTAGCCGAGGATGAACTGGGCCTTGTCCGTCAGCACGGCGGCGCCGGGGATCACGTCGAGCTGGACGAACAGGTCGTCGAGCCGTCGTTCGTAGGCGTCCGACCAGCCGGGCCGGCGCAGCGGGCCGCGGAGGCGTTTGAGCCACGCCTGTACGTTGCGGCGGCCGGAGACGATGACGACCTGCGGGTTGTCGATGGCGCGGCCGAAGTAGCGTTCGGCGAAGGTGGTGTTCAGCTGTTGGTCGGCGACCCGGAACACGGTGCGTTGCAGGTCGTCCATGACCGCGAAGATGCGGCCGGCCACGTAGGCCGGCTGCTTGTGGGCGACGTTCAAGGTCGGCGTCAGCCTCTCTCGTTCATGCTCGGGCAGGGTCGGGTAACGGCGCAGGGCGAGCCGGATCAACGCCGCACGGGCGGGGTCGAGCCGGCCGTCGATCCGGATGCGATTGATGACGTGGTTGAGCAGCTTCGGCGGTAGCGGTCGCCTGAGTAGCGCAGCGCTGAGCAGCCGGTGGAACAGGTCAGGCGGCCGGTGTTCCCCGGACGCACCGAACTTCGTCCACGTCCCGGGTCCGCCGTTGCGTCCGGCCTCGAACCGACCCGCCACCCGGGCCAGTTGGGAGACCCTGATGGCGGCCACCTCACCGGTCCAGGCGTCCACGATCCGGTGGTCGTCGAACCAGGCCCGGATGTCATCCTTGACCCGGGAGATCGGCTGCTCGACCCAGTCCCGCACGACGACACGGGCGACGTTGCCACCCACCGTCACCGAGCAGTACCGGGACACCTCGTCCAGAGAGGCTTCCGCGCCGCCCGCCGGTCCGGCGACCAGTTTCTGGATGTGGCTGGGGTCCAACTGCTCGACGGCCGCCCACGGGTCGAAGGTCGACCCGCCCAGCACCCACCAGGCGAGCCGGGCGTTCTGCCCGGACAGGCTGGTGCTGTGCCGCGGGTCGGACAGCAGCGCTGTCAGCGCGGTCATGATCTTCAGGCCGCAGTCGGCGCAGATCGGGGTATGGGTCAGGAACTTCTGCAACTCGTAGCCGTGGGTGGCCTCGTTCATGCTGACCAGCGACGCGCTCTGGGTGGCCCCGGGCACCCACCGCCGAGGAATCTGCTGCGGCATCGTGTGGAGCAGCGGCTGCACCCGCCCGCAGACCAGACACAACCCGGTGCGTCCGGAGCCCTTCCGGTCACCGGCCACCCCGGCCCAGAAACGCAGCGCTCCGACAGCCTTCGCCGCGTAGACCCCGTCAACCCAGAAGCCGACCAGGTCTCCCCTGCTCCAGTCAGCCGGCGGTAGAACCTTGTCGGCGTGCCCGTCGCGGTAGAAGGCGGCAATGGCCGGAGCAGGCCCGTCTGATTCGGCTACCGCCCACTCGGCGATCAGGGCGCGGAACGCGGCGTACTGCTTGGCCACCCGTTCCGGCTTGGCTCCTTCCGACAGCCAACCGAAGACGTACTCCCCCGTGTCGACCGCGAGCGCGGGCGAGATCCCGACGGTCCGGGTCACCGCCGGCACCAGCCGGGACTTGCCGAATCGGGCATTCGGGTCGTCCGTGTTCGCCGTATCGACCAGACCACCCTGGGGTACGCCGTTGGCGTCGATGTCCAGGCTCCAGCGCACCGGCTTGCGGGAGTAGAACGGCGGGATGACGTCCATGCTGGTGTCGGCGAACTCCACCAACCGCTGCAACAGCACTAGCCCACCGGACCTTCCACCGGAAGCGTCAACTCGATCCCCCGCTCCGGCACGGCCAACACCCCGGCCACCACCCGAGCGGCGAACCACTCCATCCGCGGCTGAGCAGACTGCCCGTCGCGGTGGATGGAGTGCAGCATGATGCCGATCTCCTCGTTCACATCCGCCCTCGGCGTGTCATCAGGCCAGCCGAACTCCGCGCTGAACTCGCGCGTGCCCAGGTAGGGCTGCTGGAAGCAGGCCCCTTTCCGGACCCGCCGACGCAGCTGATCCCGGTACGCCGCGACCGGCTTGTCCGCGTGCGCCGCCACCTCGACGTGAGCATGGATGCGGTACGCCACATCCCGCAGACACACCGCATTGCGTTGATCCCGATGCGCCGCGGTGTCGACCCGCCGGGTGCCCTTGAGCGCCTCTGCCAACGGTGCGACATCCGAGGTCTCGTTCCGCCGGATCGAGAACTGCCGCACCGGCTTGAGCACCTCGATAGCCACCACCCGGTACCGCATCTCCGGCTTCCAGAAGATCGATTCGAGCACCCCCACCGCAGCAGACGGTGTCATCACCGGATAACTGACCCGCTCCACCTTCAACTCCGGCCGCGAAAACAACGCCGCCTCACCACTGACCTGCACCACCACCGGAAGATCACCCTCCGGACTACGCCGCAGAGTCACCCCATTGACCACTTCCGTCGTCACCACACAATCCCTCCCACGACAGCCCCCATCGAACACACGAACGAAGAAAGACCACACCACAAAACGGGAGGCCTCCTCGCACACCACGTGCGACGATCCCCGACCAGTACGACAGAAACGACTGCACCACGCCGATTCGCTCCACGAAGGACTGACAAGAATCTGACTCGATCGACTCCGGAGGAGCGGGACTTCGTCCGACAAGGACCGGAAAGCCCAAGTCAGACGAAGCCAAGCCCTCTGAGACCCCACCCAAGGTTGCGATTCTCAGCACCTAAGCGCTGCAGGTCACCCGCTTCGCTGGCGACCAGGAGAGGCTACCAAACTTCCTTGGGTGTAGACCGCAGCTCTGCTCTGCGGTATGAATGTCTCGGCTGGGCGGGCACCGTCTGTCCAAACACGACGGTCCGCTGCGCGAACAGCGGACCGCCCAGCTCCCCGCCATCAGGAAGGCCAAAGGGAACAAGATGACAGTAAGGCAACGCCGCGCCCACAGGCCACCCGACGAGGGCCAGGAGCACAGGACTCCCTCCCCGCTCCCTCTGCGCTGGGTGGTCATCATGGCGCTGAGCGCGGCAATCGGCATCATGGTCGGCACCACCGAGAGCCTGCCCGCCGGC
Source organism: Micromonospora rifamycinica (assembly GCF_900090265.1). Taxonomy (NCBI): domain Bacteria; kingdom Bacillati; phylum Actinomycetota; class Actinomycetes; order Micromonosporales; family Micromonosporaceae; genus Micromonospora; species Micromonospora rifamycinica. Next base: position 6,961,816 of record NZ_LT607752.1, on the reverse strand, counting down.
ATGGTCGCCAGCTTGATCACAGTTGGAGGGCTGCACAAGATCATGGATTGATTGGGTCACCAGGTGAGCGCGTGGCGCGCTCACCTGGTGACCTAGCCACCGTCAGAAGACGAACTGCTCCATGTTCGGGTCGAGGTTGATCCCCGTGGCGGGGTCGTACTCGCCGATCCACTCGACCAGCGCGCCTCGCCGTACCTCGGTGCCGAGAATCGGTCGCAGTAGCGCCATGACGCCGGGTTGGCGTAGAGCGCTGGGGTGGAGGTTCGTCGTGTAGGCCTGTAAACGACGTAGCTTCGCCAGATCTGGAACCGGTGCGTGACGTAGATCGACGATGGCCTCCTCCAGTTCAAGGCGCAGCTCGGGGGTTTCTGCGCCCTGTGGGGTCACCACGTTGATGGCGTCGTCGTCGATCATCCTGAACGCCAGCTTCCGATCCCGCCGCCCGGTGCTCGCGTCCATCGGCCCGTCCGCCACGGTCTCGAACTCCCATCGTTGCCGGGCGCACTGGATGCGTTTCCCGACGTGCTGGCCGTCGGCGAGGTTGAGCATGTCGTACACGTTGCGGTAGTAGCGTCCCAGCGCCGCCACGTCGTCCGGGTCTGCCTTGTCCGGTCCGAACTGACGGCCGGTACAGCCGACCAACGTCTTGTACGAGGGTGGTTGGCCGCCGTCCTGCGGTGCGAAGACGACCACCCGACCGCCGCCGGCCATCCGGCCCTCACGGTTGGCTCGCCCGGCCGCCTGCAACAGGGAGTCAGCCGGTGCCATCGCCCGGAACACCACCGGGAAACTGACGTCCACCCCAGCCTCGATGAGTTGCGTGGCTACCAACAGGACCCGCTCGTGCTCGTCGAGTCGCGCGCGCACCTCATTCAGCACCCGCCGTCGATGATCCGGGCACATCCGGGTCGACAGGTGCCAGACCGTTCCTTCCTGAGCAGCGTCGTTCCACCGCTCGAACACCGCCTTCGCGTCCGCCGTTGTGTTCACCACCACCAACGCCGACCGTTCTGCCGCCGCCTGGTCGGCGATATCCGCCAGCGTCGGCTGCGGGTCGAGCTGCCACTCGTATCGCACCCTGCGCAGCTCACTGACCAGTCTCGGGGTGTCGTGGATCAGATCGGTGCACGGGACGTCCTTGAACTCCTCCAACGCCCAGAAGCTCGGCTGCGTCGCCGAGGACAGCAGCACGGTCGCCCCGAAGTGCCGCACGAGCAGGCGAAGACCATCGAGGATCGGCACGAGCATGGCATGCGGTAGCGCCTGCACCTCGTCCAACACGATCACCGAGTTGGCCAGGCGATGCACCCGACGCATCGCCGACGGCTTACGCGCGTACAGCGACTCGAAAAGCCGGACGAAGGTCGTGACCACGAACGGCGCATCCCAGTTCTCCGCCGCCAGCCGTGCCCACCGGCCAGCGTCCGGATCATCGAAGTCGGCCTGGCTGTGGTGTTCCAGAACAACCGGCTCACCACCCTCTTCGTCCAACAGCCGGCGGTACACGGCGGCGTTCTGCTCGGTGATGGTGAGGAACGGGACCGCCACAATCACCCGGCGCAGCCCGTGCTTCTCCGCATGCCGCAGTGCGAACGCCCCACTCGCCAGCGTCTTACCGGCACCGGTCGGCGCACCAAGGCGGAACACCCCCGGCTCGCGCTCAGCCGCCGCCAGACAATCCGCGTAGATCTGCTCCCGCAAGGCCGCGATCGGCGAGCCACCACGTCCGGCGATCTCCGCCCGACGTCGACCCTCGAATCTCTGGTAAAGATGACTGAAGTCGGCATCCGCAGACACCCGAGGACCGGCCAACCCCTGAAAATGGGCGGAAGTGTCCAAACTGTCTGCATCCACCAACGCGCTGTAACACAGGCGTAGCGCCATCTCCCCCACCAGTAGATCACCACGCCAGTCCGCCGGCACCAGAGAACCCAGCTCCTGCGGCAGATCGGGTAGCAACACGGGCAACTCGCGCTCAGCGGACGCCACGTCCCCGGACCCGTCAGCCAGCCTCTTCCGCAACGCCTGAGGAAGCCCCGGAGTATCGACAAGCCCACCATGATGGCCGAAAATCGCCCCAGCAAACGGCCCAAGACCACGCTCCTGCGCAACCCTGGTCCCCAACGACTTGTGATCAATACCCACCGCTTCCCCAGTGGACCCGACCACAGCGAGCTTGTCCTGCCACGCACAGGACGCCTTCCCCACGTCATGCAGCGCACCCAGCCAGTACGCCACCTCACCCCCACCAAACGGTGCAGCGAACCGTCGCGCCAACACCGCAGTGCCACGAAGATGATCTGCAAGCGAGTGCCACCGACCAGAACCGGTAGCAGGACTATGCGCCCGCAGGGAACTCACACCAGACATACACAACCCCCAAGAATCACCGTCACAGATCCCCTGAGCCATGTGGCTACCGACCACAGAGCATCAACCCTGTCGGCGGCCACCACCGACTCCTTTCGCGCCCAGACGGTCACCACAGCAAAAGTGTGTCGACCTGGCCCTCGATATCGAGAACCTTCCTGAGCCCGTAGAGCAGCTCGTACCCAGCAGCACTGGTAGGTACGGAAGGCCGCGAACCTCGCCCAGTCCGTCGACTAGGCGCAGCTTGATGGCCAGGGCCACCGCCCGGACGTTGTCCGCGTTGCGATCCTCGCCTGGTCCGCAGACCGGGCGCAGCGACAGCTCGTTGTAACGGTAGCCGCCGGTGGCGGTGTTGCGATCCTCGCCCGGTCCGCAGACCGGGCGCAGCATGCCCCGGACCTGCGGCACGGTGACCTGTCGGGTGTTGCGATCCTCGCCGGTCCGCAGACCGGGCGCAGCCCGGCAACCGTGGAGGGTGCCATGTCAACCACCGCCGAGTTGCGATCCTTGCCCGGTCCGCAAACCGGGCGCAGCCCTTGACCATTTCCGCAGCTCACACCCCTTCGGGGAGAGTTGCGATCCTCGCCCGGTCCGCAGACCGGGCGCAGCTTCGTGCGCGGCCGGGGGGTCGGGGTGATCAGCCGAACGTTGCGATCCTCGCCCGGTCCGCAGACCGGGCGCAGCGAAGTCCCTGGTCCTGGTCGCCGTCGCCGGGGCCGGGTTGCGATCCTCGCCCGGTCCGCAGACCGGGCGCAGCCCCGGTCGACGACGCCAGCCGGAACGCAGTCCCGGTGTTGCGATCCTCGCCCGGTCCGCAGACCGGGCGCAGCGAGCTGGCCGACATCGACTCGGGGGTTCGGTACCCGGAGTTGCGATCCTCGCCCGGTCCGCAGACCGGGCGCAGCCTGCACCCGGATACCCGGGCGGTCGCGCTGGTCATGGTTGCGATCCTCGCCCGGTCCGCAGACCGGGCGCAGCCGATCAGGCTAATCGCGCCGACCACCCCGACGGACGTGTTGCGATCCTCGCCCGGTCCGCAGACCGGGCGCAGCCAGATCCACGTAGCGGGTGCCGCCCGTCTCCTGATCCCAGTTGCGATCCTCGCCCGGTCCGCAGACCGGGCGCAGCCTGCCAGCCTCGCGGCGTCGGCGTTCAACGCGGCGAAGTTGCGATCCTCGCCCGGTCCGCAGACCGGGCGCAGCCAGCATTAGCGGTCCGGCGTGCCGGCCGGGCGGATCGTGTTGCGATCCTCGCCCGGTCCGCAGACCGGGCGCAGCCGCAGGGACCGGATTGATCCGGGACGATATTTACTCGTTGCGATCCTCGCCCGGTCTGCAGACCGGGCGCAGCGCGTCACCATCCGTGCCGAAGCCGGCCAGGATCTGGTTGCGATCCTCGCCCGGTCCGCAGACCGGGCGCAGCGCCGAGTGGACCCAGTTTCTGGGCTGGCTGCATGCGGTTGCGATCCTCGCCCGGTCCGCAGACCGGGCGCAGCCCTCCGCGCCTTCGGGACAGTCACCGCAGTCCGGACCGGTTGCGATCCTCGCCCGGTCCGCAGACCGGGCGCAGCCTCATCGCGGAGTACACCACCAAGAGCCGCCGCGCCGTTGCGATCCTCGCCCGGTCCGCAGACCGGGCGCAGCGCCGACTTCCGGGCGTTCCTCGCCGAAGCGTTGCCGGTTGCGATCCTCGCCCGGTCCGCAGACCGGGCGCAGCACCCCTCGCCGGGAATGAACGCGTTCGGCGACTCGATGTTGCGATCCTCGCCCGGTCCGCAGACCGGGCGCAGCGATGATCCGCCACTCGTGGGTCATGTCCGAGCCGTCGTTGCGATCCTCGCCCGGTCCGCAGACCGGGCGCAGCTTCACGCCGAGCGGGGGCAGAGCGACCTTGCTGCGCTGGTTGCGATCCTCGCCCGGTCCGCAGACCGGGCGCAGCCTGCCCGGGGTGCCCGGCATCGGCGAGAAGACCGCCGCGTTGCGATCCTCGCCCGGTCCGCAGACCGGGCGCAGCCGTCGGGGCTCCGTCGTACCTGGAGGCACCCCATGGAGTTGCGATCCTCGCCCGGTCCGCAGACCGGGCGCAGCCAGGGAGGACACGGCCGAGGAGATCCGCACCGACCCGTTGCGATCCTCGCCCGGTCCGCAGACCGGGCGCAGCCTGGACATCGACCGGACCACGGTGATCCGGGCGTACCTGTTGCGATCCTCGCCCGGTCCGCAGACCGGGCGCAGCCCACCACGCGGGCGGTCAGCTCCACCGAGACACCCGGTTGCGATCCTCGCCCGGTCCGCAGACCGGGCGCAGCCCGAAGATTCCGTCGTCGATGCCCTGGGCGATGGCGTTGCGATCCTCGCCCGGTCCGCAGACCGGGCGCAGCACTTCACCAGGCCATCCGGGAGGCGGACGAGGCCGGGGTTGCGATCCTCGCCCGGTCCGCAGACCGGGCGCAGCCCATCGCTCCTCGCCGCACTGCCGGACACCGGGCGGTTGCGATCCTCGCCCGGTCCGCAGACCGGGCGCAGCCATTTTCTGTGCCGGTCGAAAGCGTTCCGGTAAATCGTTGCGATCCTCGCCCGGTCCGCAGACCGGGCGCAGCCGAGACGCCAGAGGGTGCCGACCATGAGCACGGCAAGTTGCGATCCTCGCCCGGTCCGCAGACCGGGCGCAGCCTGCACCCCACGGGAGTGCGGGACCACGCCGCCGGCGGTTGCGATCCTCGCCCGGTCCGCAGACCGGGCGCAGCCTGCTCGGTCGGCCCCCTGTCCGTGCATTTCCAGCGCGGTTGCGATCCTCGCCCGGTCCGCAGACCGGGCGCAGCACCAGCCGGAGCACCGTCGTGTGGGGGCTGATCAAGGCGTTGCGATCCTCGCCCGGTCCGCAGACCGGGCGCAGCCTGGTACCCGACGCCGACGGGAACATCTACGGACCGGTTGCGATCCTCGCCCGGTCCGCAGACCGGGCGCAGCCCCACCCGCCCCCGACAACCAGTAACCACCACCCGAGGTTGCGATCCTCGCCCGGTCCGCAGACCGGGCGCAGCGCTGTGCCTGCACGACGCCTACGTCCGGCGCAACGTGTTGCGATCCTCGCCCGGTCCGCAGACCGGGCGCAGCCCGGCCCTCGCCGTACAGGTCGTCGGCGAGCTGGGTGTTGCGATCCTCGCCCGGTCCGCAGACCGGGCGCAGCGTGCGGACCTGCACCCACCCCGACGCCGGCCGGGTGTTGCGATCCTCGCCCGGTCCGCAGACCGGGCGCAGCCCCGGCAGTGACGGCCGACGGCGTGCTGTCCACCGTCGTTGCGATCCTCGCCCGGTCCGCAGACCGGGCGCAGCCTGGTCGGCGGGGGCTGGCGGCCGAGATACACCCCGCGTTGCGATCCTCGCCCGGTCCGCAGACCGGGCGCAGCTCCACGACCGGCCCGTCCGAGTGCAGCAGGGTCAGGTGGTTGCGATCCTCGCCCGGTCCGCAGACCGGGCGCAGCCCGGCAACTACCCGCACATCGCACTGTGCCTCAATGCGGTTGCGATCCTCGCCCGGTCCGCAGACCGGGCGCAGCGCTCTACGTATACCCGTCGACCTGGCGAACGATCGCGGTTGCGATCCTCGCCCGGTCCGCAGACCGGGCGCAGCGGCTCCCCAACAGCAGAAATCGACTCTCGTCAGAGAGCCGCGCAAGCGATGTGGAACCGGTATATCCCAATCATTGCCATTTCGCGGTTCGGAACCTCCAGCCTTTCCGTGACCACCGAGGGTTCCTAGATCATTTACTGGTTCACCTTCAGTATGTCAGTGCTGACGCCGCGAGTGGAGTTGATGAACCTGAGGCGTCGGACAGCAGGGCGATGTCTGGCGGCTTCTTGCCTGGCGCCGGCACCAGCCGAACGCCCCCGCGCCAAGCCCCAGGCTCATCGCGGCGATGCAGCGCCTGATCACCGCAGCCGACGGCACGACCGCAAGTCCACTGGCCGTCACCCCGCAATGGCCGAAAAACCACGATCAGGCGGGCGAGGATCTTGGATTGCTCGACCGGCATGGCGCGCTGACCCGCAGCCTACGTGAGGTATTGACCCACCACCTTCTGCTCCTGTTCAACCGGCTCGGCATCTCCGCCGCTGACACCTGGCTGCCCGCGACGGCGGCCGCGACCGTGACCTTCCACCACTCGTTCGACCACATCCGGCTACCAAAACGCCACTAAGATCGACAGTAAGGTCAACCCGGTGAACACTTCCCGCCCGCACCGGGATCATCGAGTGCCGCGACGCTCCGCGAACAGCTCCCTGCATGTACTCGAACACCGAGGCGCCGTTGCTCGCGCGGGCCTACTCGGCGATGTCGGCGATTCGCTGGGTGTGCCCACCACGGCGGGCCCCAGGTCGATCACCGCGCCAACGTGGGCCATCGGGGCGGTGAGGTAGACGTACCAGCGCACCGACTGGCCGGTCACGAAGCGGCGTCGGAACTCGTGGCGCTTCTCGCCGGTCCAGAGCAGGTCGAAGTAGATCGGGTTGAGCGACATCAGCACCGGCTCTCGGACGTCGGCCGAGGGGTCGTCGTCGCCGAAGAGGCTGGGTTGGGCGCTGCCGGTGAACAGGTTCATCGTCACCCCACCCATCGTGCGGCCAGCATGGCCCCAGAGGTAGCCGTCCAGGTCAATCGGTGTGTCGCCAGGCCGAGCGGCGGTGCGCCCACCCGGTGGGGCCTCCTTCCGGCCGCCACCCCGGGTGGGTCGGCAGGCTACGAAGTGGGCAGGCGTTCGTCGTGGTGTGCCGTCGTCACTGTTCTCTGGTGGTGTGGGTGGGGTGGATGCGGAGGGTGCAGCTGATGCGGCGGTGGTCGGATGGCCAGGTGGTGGGGTCGTCGGCTGGGATGTGGACTGTGTAGGTGCCGGGTACGACGGTGGCGGTGTCGAGGAGGGCATCGTTGGCGAGGATGTAGTCGATGTGGAGGCCGTGGGGGCCGTTGGTGGTGGGTGGTAGTGGGGTGGGTGTGTGGGGGTCGAGTTCGGCGAGGTGGTGGTATCCGGCGCTGTTGGTGCGTTGGTTGGTGGGGGTGTTCCAGGTGCCGATGAGTCGGTCGATGGCGCGGGTGTCGGCGTGCCACTGCCCGTTGTGGTGGTGGGCTTTGTGGTCGCGGGTGCTGGTGGGGATGTGGGTCCAGTCGGGTGTGGGGAGGTGGGGGCCGGAGCTGGTGGAGTTGAGGTCTCCGGCGATGAGGGTGGGGGTGGGGCTGGTGCCGGTGGTGGCGAGGAGCCGGGCGCGGGCGAGGCGTTGTTCCGGATCAGCGTATGGCCAGTGTTCGGTGTAGACGTGGAGGCGGTAGGTGGGGTCGGCGCGGAGGCTGAAGCGGGTGAGGTTGCGTTTGTCGGGGAATTCGGGTTCTTCGGCGGCGTCGAGGCGCAGGACGCGGGGGTCGTAGATGACGGCGGTGGGGAGTGCTCCGGTGTGGAGTTCGCCGACGTAGGGGCGGCCGGTGATGTCGGCGAGGTGTGTCATGGCGGTGTGTAGTGGTCGTTTGCCGCGGGTGTTCCAGAGTTTCGCTTCGCAGAGCATGAGGAGGTCGGGGTGGGGTCCGTCGAGGAAGGCGTGGGCGAGGGGGGTGAAGGTGTAGGTGCCGTCGGGTTGGAGTCCGCCGGCTTCGTAGTTGAACAGGGACAGGTTCAGGTCCACGGTCATCGGCTGCTCCGGGTGTTTCGGGCGGTGGCTGGTGTGGTCACGGGTGTGGTTGTTGGTTCTTCGTGCGTGCCCAGGGGAAGCCGAGGGCGTCGAGGGCGTCGATGCGGTCGGGTGGGACGAGGTTGCGTTGGCGTTGGTTACGCAGGTTGTGGGCGATGCTGCCGAGGTTGATGTCGCCTTCGCGGTGGTGTCGGGGTATGCGTAGGTGTCCTTCGCGGTGGCGGTAGGTGGTGAATGCGGTGAGGTGTCGTTGCCAGCGGGCGTCGAAGACGCGCCAGGTGATGCCGCATTCTTCGAGGGCGAGGATCTGGTGGGGGGTGAGTTCGCCGCGGCGGTAGCGGCCTCGGCAGTTGTGGATGAAAGTACCGATGTCGATCTTGCCTTCGCGGTGGTAGCGGGGGACGTCGAGGTGGCCTTCGCGGTGGCGGTAGGCGCGGACGGCGGCGAGGCCTGCGGTCCAGTTTTCGGTGGGTGGGGTGGGTGGTCGGCCGGTGGTGGCGTGGTCGAGGATGCGGATGGTGACGTCGCGCAGGAGGGTGTCGGTGAGGTAGCCGTCGGGCATGCGCAGCAGGACACGTTCGGGCAGTTGGGGTTGCCGACTGCTGGTGGTGCGGTGGTGGTGGCGGGTGTCGAGGTCGGCGGCGAGGGTGTCGTCGTGGGCGCGCATCGCCCAGAGGACCTGCAGGGCGGTCATCCATTCGTCGTCGGCGTCAGGTAGGCGGGTGGGGTCGTCGGGCAGGAGGAGGGGGACGAGGATGGTGGCGATGCCGCTGCCTCGGGGGTTGCGGCGGAGGGCGCGTCCGACGGTTTGGACGACCTGGACGGTGGAGCGCATGGGTCGGGTGAGGACGACGGCGTCGACGGCGGGGACGTCGATGCCTTCGGTGAGGGCGCGGGCGGAGGAGATGACGGTCCATCCGTCGTCGGGGGGTTCGGCGAGGTGGTCGAGGTGGATCTGTCGTTGGCGTAGGTTCTGCTGGCCGTCGACGTGGCCGGTGGTGAGCCGGCCCTTCGGCTGTTGTGCGGCGGGGAGGCGGGCTGCTGTCTGGCCCAGGGTGCGGGCGAATTCTCGGCTGTCGGCGACGCGGGGGGTGAAGACGAGGACCCGGCGTAGTGCGAACTCGGTGGCGGCGCGCAGCAGGGCGGTCTGGACGACGGCGGTGCGCAGTGGGGCTTCGCCGATGGCGGTGATCCGGTCGTCGTCGGTGTCTTGGAGGACGCGGAGGGCGTCGTGGGTTCCGACGCCGACGACGACGATGCGGAAGTCGTCGAGCCAGCCGTCGGTGATGGCCTGGCCGAACGGGTACCGGTGCCAGACGGGTCCGAACACGGCCGGGTCGTCCATCGACAGCGCCTCGGACGACTGTCCCGGGCGGTCGCGGGCGGTGATGATGCGGGGTGTCGCGGTCATGTTCACCCGCACCCTCGCCGGCAGCCGGGAGTCGTCATGGACACGGGCGAACGCCTTCCCCGCGTGGCCGGCGGTACGGTGTGCCTCGTCGATGATCAGCAGGTCGGCGGTCACCCCGGCGGCCAGGAGCGCGGCACCGACACGGTCGGCAGAGGAGTTGGTGACGGCGAGCAGCCGCATCCGCCCGGGCGGGGCACGGTGCAGCCAGGCGGTGACCTCGTCGGTGTCGGCCAGCACCGGGCAGGTCATCGGATCGGAGTGACCGGCGACCTCAGCGACGGAGGCGTCACTGCACACCGCCGCCGTGTGCGCCCCGAGGGGCCGCCACACCCGCAGGGTTTGACCGATCAGCGCCAGCGACGGACACACGATCACCACCACGCCTCGTGGGCAGCACCGCACCGCCGCATGCGCAGCGATCAACGTCTTCCCGGTCCCGCAGGCGGCGATCACCTGTCCCCTACCCTCACGGGCGGCACCCTCAACGATCGCCTCGACCGCCTCCCGCTGATACCCCCGCAGGGGCGGCAGCGGAATCGTCAGCGGGGGCCTCCGGTCGTAGGAGGGGACGTCGGGTTGTTGTCCGTCCGTCTTCCTGCCGCGTACGGCCGTGTCCGGAACGGTCATGCCCGCACCACCGGGTGGGAAGGATTCACTGCTGCTCCTGGGTTGCTGTCGGGGTGGGTGGTGTGGTGGTGCCACAGCCGGTCGAGGTGTTCGGTCATGCGGGCGGTGGCGGGGTGTCCGGGATGGTGGCGGCGGTGGCGGCCGATGGTGTCGGTGAGCAGAGTCCGCGCGGCGTGGTGGTGGCCGAGGTCGTGCAGGACCAGGGCGGTGGTGGCGCGGACGGCGAGGGTGGGGTGCGCGTCGGGTCCGGCGGTGGCGGCCAGGTGCTCGGCGAGTTCACGCAGCAGGTGGTACGCGCGCTGGTGATGGCCCACCCGGCGGTGGGCGGTGGCGAGGGTATGCGCGGCGGCCAGCGTGAGCGGGTCGGTCGGGCCGTGGAGGTGGGTGAGGCTGCGGTGGGCGTAGTCGGCCCAGCGGACCGCCGCCTCGCCGTGCAACAGCGGGGCGAGCAGGTGTGCGGCGTCAGCATGAAACACCTCGGTGGCGGTGCCGGCGGGGTCGATGCCGGCGAGGATGTTCCGCAGCATGGTGCGGGTGCGCTGCGGGTCACTGCCGGTGAGCCTGCGGGCGAGGTGCAGGTGTCCGGGTGGGACGCGTCGAGGTGGCCGGCTGGTGGGCCAGGTGATCCGCAGATCGCCGGGGTCGGTGCCGGCGGTGACCCGGGTGATCAGCCGGTGGGCATGACCGGCGGCGGCACTCGCCCCCTTGGGATCGGTAACCGCGGGCACCAGGTGCGCGGCGTGCCGCAGCACCACTTCACCGACAGTGTGGGCGACAGCTGTCGCGTTCAGCACGGGCCGCCGGCACGGCGGTGGGCAGTCGTAGACGAGCCCGGCGCAGGTGAACACCGCCGTCATCGGCTGCCGGCAGAACCCGCAGTGCAGCAGCCCGTCAGGAAGCAGGACCGGGACGTCGGTGGCCGGGACAGCGGGTGCTGCGGCGGCATGGGCGCGGGCTTTGGTCACCCACGATTGCAGGAGCCGGCGGTCGAGGCGGAGTTCCCGGGCGACGGTGCTGATCGGGCCGCGTTGTCCGGTCGCGCGGACGGCGTCGACCTGGCGTACGGCGGCGGCGATGAGTTCGGGGGTGTAGGTACGGGCCATCTGGAAGGTCGGTCCTCGGCAAGACAGGTGGGCAGGGGAAACACCGAACGGCCCGGCCACAGCGGCACCAGGCCCGGCGGGTGGTCAGGGCGTGGGCGTGGTGGCGGGCGCGGTGATACGGGGTACGAGGTCGGCGGCGGCGTCGATGACGTCCTGCTGGTGGGGTTGCAGAGGCTCGCTGGTGTAGGCGGCGACGATCGTGGCGTAAGGGTCGGTGATGCGGGTGGTGGTGCCGGTGAGTTCTTCGAGGACGGCGAGGACGCAGTAGGGGGTGTAGAAGGGGCTGTAGCCGCCTTCGTGGGCGGCGATGAGTCGGCCGTGGCAGAGCCGGTCGGCGGCGTCGACGAGCAGGCGGGTCATCTGGCGGTAGGTGGCGGTGGTGAGCATCTGTCGGGCCATGGGGTCGAAGACGTTGGCGTCGACGCCGTTGGCGAGCAGGATCAGGTCGGGGCCGAAGCGGTCGAGGGCGGGGATGACGACCTGGTGCATGGTCTGGAGGTAGGCGGCGTGGCCGCTACCAGGAGGTAGGGGCACGTTGAGGGCGTGTCCGGCACCCTGGGCGGTGCCGTTTTCGTGGGTCCATCCGGAGTCGGGTGGGAAGCAGTTGGCCTGGTGCAGGGAGATGGTCAGGACGGTGGGGTCGGCGTAGAAGATGGTTTGGGTGCCGTTGCCGTGGTGGGCGTCCCAGTCGACGATCGCGATACGGGCCAGCCCGTGGACGGTTCGGGCGTGGCGGGCGGCGATGGCGAGGTTGTTGAACAGGCAGAAGCCCATGCCGGTGTCGGCGGTGGCGTGGTGTCCGGGCGGGCGGGTCAGGGCGTACCCGGTGGTGATGTCACCGTCGGCGACGGCGGTGACGAGAGCGAGCAGGCCACCGGCGGCGAGACGGGCGATGTCGTAGCTGCCGTGCCCGACCGGCGAGAAGCCGTCCCCCGCGTCGCCTCCCCCGCGCAGGTCGCTCTGCGCGCGAATGTGCTGCACGTGCGCGGGGGTGTGCACCCGGAGCAGTTCCGTCATGGTGGCCCGTCGGGGTTCGACGACGAGGAGTTCGGCCAGGAGCCCGGAGAGGTGGATCAGTTCATGGGTACGGCGTTTCGCCTCCGGGTTCTCGATGTGCACGGCAGGTTGCACACCGGCGGTCGGGTCGGCGGGGAGCACGCCGGCGCTGGTGCCGGTGTCGTGCCACAGGTATTCGGGGTGGAAGACGTAGCCGGTGGCCACAGTGATCGCCTCCGCAAGGGATCGGTCGAGGGGTTCGGGCAGCGACGGGCAGGTGCGCCGGGACGCGCAAAGCCGGGGCTCGGAAGGTCAGGGCTCCGAAAGTCGGGACGCGGGAGCCGGGATGCGGGGAAGCCGGGACGGCGGGACGGCAGGGTGGTAGGCAGCGGGTCAGGGCGTACCGATGCCGGCGGCGGGTGCAGGTGCTCGGCGGGGGCGGGGAATCGGCCTCGGTAGGTGGGGGTCACCTGGGTCGGGATCGCCGGCCGGCGTGGTGGTGTCGGTGAGGTCGGTGACGAAGGCGTCGATCTGGCCTTGGGTGACGCCGGGCATGCAGATGAGGTGGCTGATGTCCGCATCGGTGGCGAGGAGCCATTTGGCCCGTACTGCGGGGGGTGGGGTGGCCAGGACGACGGTGAAGGCGTGGGGGTGTCGCCAGGCGGGCCAGCCGGCGGCGGTCAACTGGTCGACGGTGTAGGTGGCGAGGCGGCGGGCTTCGCTGACCCGCCACCGGTGCCCCTCCCGCCCATGCGTGGCGATGGCGTGCCACAGCAGGGCGGCGGCCAGCCCGCAGCGCGACCCGGTGATGGTGGAGTCGAGCGTCGCGGTGTAGGCGACGGGGGCGGCCTGGCGGCGGAGGCTGTCGCGGATGAGGACCACCCCGCACGGCGTCGGCACCCCGAGGAACTTGTGCCCGGACACCGCGATGCTGCCAACACCGCTGTCGTCGTCCAGACGCAGCCGCCCGTCGAGGGCCAGGGGAATCCCGGACAGGGCGGCATCCACGTGCACGTGCCGGCCCGGCACCTGGTGTTCGTTGAGGATGGTGTGGATGCGGGTGGTGTCGTCGACGGCTTCGGTCATGGTGGTGCCGGCGGTGGCCACGACGATCGCCGGCCACCGCCGGTGCCGGCGCACCCGGACGGCGAGATGCGCGTAGTCCATCTCCCCGTCGACACCCGCCTCGACGGCCACCCCGCGGGCGCCGAGCATGTCGATGATCTTCGGAATCGAGTAGTGGGCGGCGGTCGAGTAGTAGATCCGGGCTGTGGGCAGGCGGCGGCGGGCGGTGTGTAGGGCGGACAGGTTGCCTTCGGTGCCGCCGGTGGTGACGTACCCCCACCGGTCGTCGGCGGGCATGGCCAGGGTGTCGGCGAGCCAGGCGATCACGGCTTGTTCGAGGACCCGGGTGTGGGCGGTGCCGCCGACATCGGTCGGGTCACCGATGTTGTTCCACAACCGGTGGCCGAGCCGGGCCATCACCTCCCGGTGGTCGAGGTCGACCGCGCCGGGGAAACCGACGCTCGTCGGCGCAGCCGTGTCCGCCTGCGCGACCAGGTGGTCCAGGACCGCAGTGACATCGACCGGCGTACGGCCGAGATCCGCGGCCTCGGCCAGCCCACACCGACGAGCAGACACCGGGGTGGGGGTCATGCGGGATGTCCCGCGAGGAGGTGCCCGGCGAGCGTGTGGTGCAGCCGGGTCAGCTGCGCCCAGGTGTCACGGGTGATCGGGTCACCCTGGTCGGTGAGGTGTTCATGCGGGTTGTAGTAGGTGCTGCGGTCGGGGTCGAGAGGTTTGGTGCAGCGGACACCGTCCACGCCGATCGGGGCGTGCGGATCCCGGTCGACGTGCAGAGCGGTCCCGTCGGTCAGCAGCACGTAGCACTGACCCTTGAGGTCGAACACCGAGCGGCGGCGGTGGTCGTCGGGGTGGCGCAGGGTCCGGGCGAGTTGCTGCCACCGCCCTTGGTCGGAGTCGAGGGTGGTCACCCCCACCCCGACGTAGACGGCACCGGAGGGCAGGGTCATGTCACCGCCGTTGACCATCGACCCCTGCGGCCCCACCGGATGCCACCGCCGCCCGGCCGCCCCGGCGCGGGTGATGCTGTCGGCGACGACCTCGGTCAGGTCGGCCAGGAGGCGGGGCAGGTGCTGCGACTCCGGGGAGGACAGCCACAGCCGGTAGGCGGTGTGCAGCTGGTAGCCGTGCGGCTGGGCGGGGGCCTCGGAGACGAAGAACAGCATCACCCCGTGCGGACCGAGCGCGTCACGCTGCCCGTACCGCTGGTCCGCCTCGAACATGTGCCCGGTGTTCAACCGCTTCGCCCGGTAGACCACCTGCTGCCGCAGATCCGCCCACCAGCGGGCCTCGACCGACACCCCGCCGTCGGGCTCCCCCTGCTGTGGGGAGGGTGACGGGGTCTGCTCGGGCGGGGCCGCGTGGACGGGGACGTCCCGGCGGTACGGTCGCTCGTCGGGCATGCGGTAGTCCGGAGGCGGCGGCTGGATCAGGCGGGGATCTGGCGGGGGTTGGTGGTCTGCCGGTCGGCGAGGGCCGGGCGGTGCCGACAGTCGCGGAGGTTCGGGTCGCCAGGCCGGGTCCAGCGGATCACTGCTGCTGCGGTAACCCGGCGCCACTGGTGTGCGGACGGTGTAGGTCTTCATAGTCGAGCTGATCCTCAGGGCTCAGATGGAAATGTGAAGGGCGTCAGGCACGGCATGGGTCTTCGGAGTGCCGTGACCGATACCGGCATAGACGTCAGGTCGGGTGCGGCGCAGGTGCGCGGCCCACATGCCGCCAGCGGTGGCGGTCGCGGCGAGGACCACCGGCAGCAGCAACGGATACGGCGACCCGGGTACGGCCCCGAGCAGGGAACCGACGTTGCCGACCATCGCGACGAGGACCACCGACCCGCCGAGCACCCCCAACGCGGGTGCGGCCTTCCACTGCCACACCCCGGCCCGCTCACCCCGCACGGACGGTGGAGCGGCCAGCGCGGCGACCGAAGCGGCGAGCAGCAGGCAGAGCAGACCCAACGCGCCGAGGGTCGACAGCCAGGTGAACATCACCGCCACCGGATCAGCCCCGCTGACAGCGAACGCCCCCACGACCAGAGCAGCCACCCCGGACTGGGTGAGGGAGCCACCACGCGGCGCGCGGACCCGAGTCGCGCTCGCGGTCCGGGCGAGACCAGCCGGGAGGACACCCTCACGGGCCATCGCGAACACATACCGGGCGATCACGTTGTGGAACGCCAGCATCGACGTGACGATCGCGAACACCAGCACCACACCGGCGACACCCACCCACGCCGTACCGGCGGGTTCAAGGATGCTGAAGGGCAGCCCGGCCGACGGATCGGCAGCGCGGGTCGCGACGGTCTGCGGGCCGACAGCGACACCCATCGCCCACGCCGCAGCCGCATACACGCCACCCAGGACAAGAACCGCCATGATCGTCGCGCGGCCGATCGACCGGCGATCCACCGCCTCCTCCACGAACGAACCCGGCGCGTCGACACCCATGAACGCGGCCACACACAACGCCACCGCCCCACCGATCCCCCCGACCGCCAGACCGGAAGCGTGAAACCCCTCCCACGACACGGCACCATCGGCCGGGGAACCGAGACCCGCCACGACGAACAGCCCCACGACCAGCAACGACACCGCGAGAACCCCACCGAGAACCCAGGTCGACAGCACGATCGCCCGCACCCCGAGCGCCCCGACAACCACCCAGGCGATGCCCGCCCACACCCACCAGGTGCCACCGAGCTGCGCGGCCAGGGTCGCCCCGAACAGGCCGTACAGACTGGTCTGGATCCCCGTGTACGCGACCAGCGCGACCACGCCGGCGGCCACACCCCAGCCGCGGCTGACCGCGTGGGCGAGGATGCCGTAGTAGGCCGCCGGATGGCCGACCTGCCGGGCCAACGCGGTGTAGCCGACCATCAGCAGCGCCACCACGGCCGCGACCAGGACGAAGGTGAGGGGCAACGCGGTCACCCGGGTCGTGGCATACGTGGTAACCAGACCACCAGCGAGAACCACCATCGGCGCGGACGCCGCCGCCCCGAAAATCGACAAGCCGGTCGGGGTCATCGTCCGCCGGGCGAGCGCCACCTGCGCATACGGCGTCACCGCTGCCCCCACTGCAACGAGTCCGGGCACGACGACTTCCGACAACCCCGCACCGGATGCGCCACCACCTCGTCGGCGCTCGCGGTCACCAGCAACACCGCCGTCGGACGCACCGGCCCACCCCGCCAGTAACCCCGATCCCGGTCCAACCGCCGCAACGCCACATCCGCACGCGACGTGAACCCAAACAGATCATGGGCACCGTCCGGCCACTCCCGCCGGATCGCATACCCCCACAGATCCGCCTCCGACCCCACACCCTCCCCGTCCAAGCTGTCGGGGGTGACAGGCCGGGAACGGGCGGGGGTCAGCCAGGGCGGTAGCCAGCGACCCAACTCACGCCGACGCGGCGGAAACATGACCACCGGACGATCGACAACAGCCACCATGAGGCAAGCCCTCCTTCGGAAAACGGGTGCACAGGGACGACCGGCGGGCCACACGGCCAACACCAGCTACAAATCGGGAAAGCGCCCTACCAGGGCACGGTCAACATGGACCAGGTCGCGCAGGGACAACCCGACCACGCAGCAAGGTCACCCCACGACGCAACCGGACCCGAGGAGGAAACCCGCCACACGACCGGCCGGCGTCCGGGGCGGACCGCCACATCCGCCACAGGGCCGGACCGCCCGGTTCCAGCAGGATCGGCGACCTCGGCGCATAGCTGCACCCGGCCAACACGCCCTCCCGAGGACGACCACCCGGGCACTCCGCATACGCCGCAAGCCCCTCCGCGTCGAGAACCCGGTGACAGGCGGCCAACAACACCCGCGCCGCATCCTCGCGGCCGGGACGGATGGCGAGGTGCGCGAGGTAGGCATGCGGGACCGGCGGCACCACCGCATCGAGATACGCATGCCACAACGCCAACCGCGACGCATACACGCCGAGCGTCCGGTGCAGGTCATACATCCACCCCGCCGACGGCACCGGCACCTCCACCCGCCGGAACCACACCGCCACCACCGACCGATCCCCCGTCGTGTCGACCTGGCCGTGCCGCAACCCCCACGACACCAACAACCGCGCATACCGCCACAGCACCCGGGGGCGCTCGGTGGCCTCCGGCACCAACCAGCCGCCGACCGGCCCGACCGACAGGGACTGCGCCACCAGCGGCGCCAGCACGTCGAGGTCCGCCTCCGACGCCCGGCACACCACGACCCGCGTCACGGCACATCCCCCGCCCGACGATCCTCCCCGGCCTCGCCGCCGGCCACTTCAGCGACCACCGTGTCAGCGTGACGTTGCCGCGACGCCCACGACACCACGTCGAAGCCATGCCGGAACGTCACCGCCAGACGCAGATCCTCAGAGGCCACCCCACCGACCAGCAACCAGGTACGGGCTTCCTCGATCAACTGCGGCGGACCACACACCACCACGGCCCGACCCGGCTCATAGTGGAGCAACACCGCACCCAACAAACCACCCGCCGCCAACGGATCAACACCCTCATCACCGGACACCAACACCACCGACAACCAACCGCCATACGCCCGCCGCAACCCCTCCAACCCCGCCATCTCACACAGCGCCGGCAGGTCACGGGCACCGACCACCACCGTCACCCGCCGCCGCACCCGCGACACCGCGAGCTGCTCCACGACCGCCCGCAACGGCGCAAGCCCCGTACCCCCGGCAACCAACAGCAGATCCGCGTCACCGGCCACCGCCGCCGACAGGCCCACCTCACACGGCGGCCCCAACCACAGCGACTCCCCCACCGCCACCTGCCCGACCAGCACCGGTGAGACGGCACCACCGGGAATGGCACGAACATGGAACTCGACCGTCCCGTCCACACGCGGCGCGTTCGCCGGAGACAACCACCGCCACCGACCCGGCAACCGCGGCGAACACACCGGCAACGCCTCCCCCGCCACGAAGTGCAGCCGCCCCACCGGACGCACCGACACCACCGCAAGATCCACACCCGCCGACACCACCGACTCCACCACACCGAACGTCACCTGCGGACCATCGCCCAGCATCTCGGCGGACTGCTCGGCCAAACCCAGCACCCGGAGACAGCCCTGCTCCCACACCCGGGCCGACTCCGACCCCCACGACTCCCCCGCGAACCGCCGCACCGTATCCACCACCGCCGCCGCGACCACCGCCCCATCACCCGGAAGCAGGTCGAACCGCTGGTACAACCGGCCCAACACCACCAGCCCAGCCCGATACGCAGCAGGATCACCCCCACGCGCAATCAACTCCACCACCGTCGAGAAGAACACCGCCGCAAGCCGCCGCGGAAGAAACCGCACACCCCGAAGCAGCAGGAACGACCAGAAGTACGCCGCTGCTCGCTCATGATCAGCGGCAGCACCGGTCAGCGACTGGGCAAGATCAGGCGCGGGCATGAACCACTTCCTTCGGTGGATCGTCACGTCCACCCCTTTCGACGCTGGCATCGGACAACACCTCCCGCACCACCGCAGGTCCGCCTCCTTCGCAATGCACAGAAGGCGCGGAACCACGGTCGCTCGGCAACGGCATCCACGATCATTTACGTGGTCCCCATGCCGCCACCTGTGATCGTGGGGAGATTTCCTTACCGCCGATTCCCCGTGTCGCGGGGAAGTTACATAGACGGCCCGAATTGCGTACGGTGGTGCAGCAGCATCGACGGGCACGGCTGACGCGGAAGGGCCGCACATGACCGACGGGAATCCCGAAAGCCTGCGGCAGCAACAAACGCGCCTCGCCGCCGAACTACGGTCAGCGGGAAGAACATGGGTCGAGACCGCCGACGTCTTCCGCGACAGGTTCCGCCTCAACCCCCGCGTCGCGCTGCGCGTCGTTCGCGGATGGAGCCAGGCGAAAGCCGCCGAGGAATGGAACCAGCGCTGGCCCAACGAACCCAAGTCGTTCAAGAGCTTCTCGTACTGGGAGATCTGGCCCGGCAAGGGCGGCTACTCACCCTCCCAGGACAACCTGGCCCGCCTCGCCGAACTCTACGAATGCAGCGTCGCCGACCTCCTGGCCGACCTACCGAGCTTCCGCCACCTCGACTCCGCCACCGCATCGACTCCCGTCACGACCGAGGGGGTGAAACCCGGGCTCGCAGGTGAAATCATGGTGCCCAGCGAGGCAGAGATCCTGCTTCGTGACCTGCTCGGTCGACGCCCCAACGCCGACGCGGACGCCCCGCCACAAGCGGAAGCCGCCGGCCTGTACCGCCGACCCGAGGAGGTCAACTTCGCAGAGTTGGCGCAGGTCATCACCATGTGGATGCAACGAGTACCCCACCCCCAGACCCGACGCGACCTCCTCGGCAAACTCACCGCCGCACTGGCCGTCGCCGCGACAGCGCCCCTGACCGAGTTGACAGGCTTCACCGACAGCGCCACCGCCGCACCCACGCTCACCGATCCCGCACGGTTCGAGCCGGCCACCCTCGCGCACTGCGAAGCCATGATGCCCAACCTGCGTAAACAGGGCGACGTCCTCGGCGCTGCCGCCACCCTCCCCACCGCCCTGGCCTACCGACGCCTCGCCGAACAACAGGCCAAAGCCGCACCCCACGGCCCCCACCGCGACCACGCCATCGCCACCTACGCCGAACTCACCCAACTCGCCGGGTGGCTCTGCTTCAACACCGGCGACTACCACACCGCCCAACGCCTCTACGACGACGCACGCACCGCCGCCCACGACGCCCGCGCCGTCGAACTCGTCACCTACATCCTCTGCACCATGAGCCACCTCGCCACCTGGCAAGGCAAACCCCGCATCGGCATCGACCACGCCGCAGCCGCCTCTGCCTGGGCCGACCAGACCAGCAGCCCCTACGCCCGCGCCTACGCCGCCGACGTCACCGTCCGCGCCCTCACCGCCGACAACCAAAACCACCAATCCAAACAAGCCCTCGACCGCGAGTACGCCGCCCTGCAAGCAGCGTTGGCCGACCAGAGCCCCAGCCAGTCCTGGTGGTACTTCTACGACGAGTCCTTCTACTGGGCCACCAATGCCCAGAACGCACTGAAGTTCGACGGAGCTGATCGAATCATGGCAGCAACCGAGAAAGCCCTCAAGATCAGCGACCAAGGCAATCTCCACGAGCGCTCGTTCCGCCTGCTGTATCGCGCGGAGGCGTTCGCGCAACAGCAGAACATCGGTGTCGCCTGCCAGACCATCTCCGAAGTCGTGGAGCTGACCTCGGTGAACTCGACCCGCCGTATCGAACAGCGAGTGCAGCAACTGCGGCGCGGACTCGACCCGTGGAAGCGCACCCGAGCGGTACGGGAACTCGACCAGGCAATCAACGCCTACCGCTCGCCACCCCTCACCTAACGCAGGGGGCGCACAAACTTGACGTACTCCCGGTAATAAGCACCGGGACCTCCAGGAACGACACCAACCCGCTGCCAGCCCCACCCCTCATAGAGCGCATGAGTACCGGTCGCGGCAGGGTTGGCCGACAGCGTGGCGCGTTCCTCACGCCGTCCCCTCAGGAACGAATCATGCAGGCCGCGCCCGATCCCCCGACCCTGCCATGCCTTACGTACCTCGATCTCGGCCAGGACCACCGTGCGTTCGCCACCCCGCTCGTCGGTGAACCCCTCCTCCGGAGCCGGCTGAAGCCCCGCGAACCAGTCCCGGTCCTGCCGCAGGCTGTACCCGAAGACGAACCCCACCAGCTCGTCCCCCGCCCGCGCGGTGACCAGCTCGTAGTTCCGCGCACCCAGCGCCGCCGTGGCCCGCCCCCGGAACGCGTCAACCTTGACCGTCGCGTCCTCGCCAGGAACCTGCCCGTAGGCGTCCGCGTAGACCTCACACAGCTCATCCATCAACCCGCCAGCAGCCTCCGCACCGAGGCGGGCAAACGTCACATCGCTCACGCCCACCACCCTACGGATACCCCCGCACGCCGTCCTTCCCCGCGCCACGGGGAACTACGCTGAGCAAGCGCCGACGATTCTCGCCGGTCTTTGCGCCGTGCCGGGCTTTTCGACAGACGTCGCTATGAATTCCTACCTCGTCGAGGGTTGGAGTCGAAGCAGAAACAACCGTCACCCTGGGTCCGCGCCACCGCCGGTAGCCGCGTCGAGCTGCTGGCGCAGTTCTGCGGCCTCGTCGGCCCGGCCCAGTCCGTCCAGGATATCGGCGAGGGTCTGGTAGGCGGCGAACAGCCGCTCGGCGAACACGGCCGGCAGCTGTTCGGCCAGAGGCCCGTAGATGGTGATCGCCTCGGTGGTCGCTTCCAGCGCCTCGACGAAGTTGGCCTTCACGTTCACGTACACCCACCCGTACGCCCATAACGACGTCGCGAGGTCAGGTAGGTAGGCGGCAGGATTAACCTCCGCCAACCGCCGACGGATCGTGACAGCCTCCTCGCTGGAAACCAGCGCCTCCTCCCGCCGACCCAACTCAGACAGCAGAACGCCGAGGTTGTTCAACGACCCCGCGAGGTCAGGCAGGTAGGCGGCAGGATTCACCTCCGCCAACCGCCGACGGATCGTGACAGCCTCCTCGCTGGGAATCAGCGCCTCCTCCCGCCGACCCAACTCAGACAGCAGAACGCCGAGGTTGTTCAACGACCCCGCGAGGTCAGGCAGGTAGGCGGCAGGATTCACCTCCGCCAACCGCCGACGGATCGTGACAGCCTCCTCGGCGGGAGCCAGCGCCTCCTCCCGCCGACCCAACCCGGACAGCCGAACGCCGAGGCTGTTCAACGACATCGCAAGGTCAGGCAGGTAGGCGGCAGGATTCACCTCCGCCAACCGCCGACGGATCGTGACAGCCTCCTCGCTGGTAACCAGCGCCTCCTCCCGCCGACCCAACTCAGACAGCAGAACGCCGAGGCTGTTCAACGACCCCGCAAGGTCAGGCAGGTAGGCGGCAGGATTCACCTCCGCCAACCGCCGATAGATACCGGCGGCTTCCTCGGCGGGGGGTAGGGCTTGGTCGCGGAGGCCGGCGTTGGCCAGTCGCCACGCGTGGGTGGCGTGTAGGCGGGCGTGCGCAGCGGGGTCGGTAGTGGCGGCCAGCCGGTGCGGGGTGAGGGCGGTGGTGATGGCGGCGGCGGCGATGTCCAGGTCGACGTGCCGGTCAGTGGGCAGAACCCCGGCGATGGCGTCAAGGACATCGCGGTCGACACCCGGGATGGTGGCCAGTCGGGTGATGGAGGTGCCGCCGGCGGCCAGAGCCAGGTGTGGGTGTGTGCGCAGGACGGGGTACAGGATGTCGGTGGCCACGTGGTCCCAGCGGCGGGCAGTCTCCACCAGCACCGTGACGGCGTGCGCTGCCCACGGCGGCGGATCGGTGTCGAAGCGCAGCAGCTGCTCGACGGCGGCAGCGGCCCAGTCGTCGCTGTCCCAGCCGTCTTCGTCTCCGGTGTGCCGGTGGCCGGGTGTGGACAGGGCGATCAGGTCTTCGCCGAGCCGGTCGGGCTGCAACGCCTGGAAGACGGTGCGATCGTCCTCGGGTGGGTAGGAGAACCGGTGGTCGTCGATGATCGTGGTGGCGGCGGGTGCGGTGAGCCCGACCCGGTGCAGCAGGTCGGTGGCGGTGTCGCGGGGCACGGCGGCGGTGAGGGTGGCCAGATACACCGTGCGGCCCATCACCTCTGGTGGTGTCTGGCGCGGCTCGACCGGGCGGTGGTGCAGCGCGTACCAGTGGTCACGCTCGCGGTCCAACAGATACGACGACAACGCGTGCGGCCCGGTCGGCGCTGTCGTGTTGCGGCGGTGAGCGTCGACGGCGACCAGGGCCGCCATGTGCACGGACAGCACCTGCCGGAACGCGTCTTCGGCCAGGTTCGGCGGCGGTCGGAGCCGGTCGGCGTCGGTGACGTCCATTGCGGTGGCGAACCGGTCACGGGCCTGCCGGAACAACACCCCCCGGTCGACCTGTTCCCCCAATGGCGGCAGCGGCTGGCTGGTGGCCTCGACCTGGTGGTCGCTGCGCAGCCGGTTGCGCAGCGCCGGCCACCATGCCGTGGTGGAGCGGGCCAGCAGCAACACCCGCACCGTGACGCCGGCCTGCACGTTCATGCTCTTCAGGTGGGTCAGCAGGCTCTGTAGATGGGACACCGGCCACCGGTCGGCGTAGTCGGCGACGACCAGCAGCCCACCGCCGGCAGGCAGGTCCATCCGGTAGCCGCCGGTGAACTCCGGCTCGTGCAGCACCCGCCACACCGTCCACCCGGCCTGCGCGCACGCGTCGGCGACATGCCCCGCCATCCGGGTCTTTCCCTGCCCTCCGGCAGCGTGGAGCAGCCGCACCAGCACCCCACCCGGCCGACCCATCCACTGCGCCACCTCGGCGAGATCGCTGTCACGTCCGACGAACGGCACCACGCGATGCTGGGCCAACAACAGCTGGCTCGGACGCTGCCGCGCCTGCTCCACGGCCACCGTCTCCACCGTCGTGGGGAACGCCTCCGCCCGGTACGGCGGCCGAGCAGTGGTAATCGTGACGTCGCCGCCCACCCCCGACACCATGATCACATCACCGAACACGACCACGTTGTCGAGCCGCTGACCACCCGTCGACCCCGACCCGCTCGCCGGCTCAGGCGCCGCCCCCGCCGACCCCGGCGGCCCTGGCCACATGGGCAGGGTCACGAGCTGATGTCCGCGTCGCCGTCGACCCCGCGAATGATCCGGATCGCGCCGGTGGCGCGCACATCACGTACCTCCTGCTCGCCCGGCACCACCGGCGGCACCGATCCCGGCATCTGTCCGGCCGGGCCAGCCGGTGGGGTGGTCACCGACGGCGGCGCGGTTCCCACCCGCAGGTTGCCGCGCACCGTGTCAACCACATCCACGTCACGGCCGGCGTCCAACCGTTCGACTCGCTGCGGCCCCGCCACCGGTGCCTGCGGCGATGGCGGGCCAGGGGCGGGTCGGCCGGACACGATTCCCCACACCGTCGCGGACAGCGCGGCGATACCGACGAACAGCCCGATCACACTGGCGTACTTGTCCGCGTCGTCCAGTCCGGCCACCACCAGGAACACCGCCAGGCCACCCAGGACCACTCCTACCCCGACCCCGCCGAGCACCCTCACCCAGTTCCAACCCGTCACCCTCTCATCATCAACTGCCACTCCCGCCACGGCACCCCCGCACCCGGTCGCCTACCCGACACCGGCAGGCCGGTGGGCAGTCGGGTGACCGGTCCGACGATCGGTGGTGGGATGGCCCAGCTTCGTGGGGTGAGCGGCGGTGCTGGGTGCCCTGCGCCGCCCCAGGGGTCGGCGGGTCGTGGGGCAGACGTGGGCTTGCGCGGTAGATGGCTTCCTGGGCGCAGGCGCGAGCGGCTTCATGCGGTGGTCAGGTGCCGGTACGGGGCGGTCATTCGCCGGCTGACTCTCGGGCGG
Source organism: Micromonospora rifamycinica (assembly GCF_900090265.1). NCBI lineage: Bacteria > Bacillati > Actinomycetota > Actinomycetes > Micromonosporales > Micromonosporaceae > Micromonospora > Micromonospora rifamycinica. The sequence goes on along the minus strand of NZ_LT607752.1, from coordinate 6,937,145 downwards.
CCTGGTACGCGGCGATGGCGGCCTGCCGGCGAACGCTGGCCTCCGCGATGGCCTGGGCGACCCGGTCGGATCGACGCAGCGGGTTGCGGGGCGGCGGGGGCACGTTTGCCGGGTGGACGCTGCGGGTGCCGTCCGGCTCGGGCCGGGTGGGGTCGCTTTCGATCACCCGCAGGTGGTCCGGTCGGCTTGGGTCGTCGAGGGTGGAGTCGGGGTCATGGAATCGACTTTCCGTTCCGGTGTCCGTACGCCAGCAGCGGTCATGAGTGCCCGACGGGCGGATCTTCTCGATCTCATGCTGTCCGCTCTCTACCGTTATGCGCCGCCCTGGATCTGAGTCGCCTCCGGATCGGCGGGTTCGGTTATGGTCGGTGACAGAGGGCTCGGCACGGCTTTGGTGGGGGTGGTGGCATGGCGAGAACGGTGCAGATCCGTATCTATACTGTCCGGGCGGGGCTGCTCGACGAGTGGGTGGACCAATGGCAGCGCCTGGTCGTGCCGCTGCGGCGTGATCTTGGTTTCGGCATCCACGGTTCCTGGAAGGACGCTGCGCGGAGTCAGCACATCTGGGTGATCTCCCATGACGGGCCCGAGTCGTTCGAGGAGGCCAATGCCGCTTACTGGGCCTCGGACCGCCGCAAGACGCTGGGGCTGGACCCGGGCGACTACCTGGTGGATGAAGAAGCCCGTGAGGTCGAGCAGACGCTATGAGTTCCCGCTGCCCGGAAGCAGGTGGGTTCGCCGCTCGTCGTCGGTGAGCGCGCGGAACACCCGGGTGCGGGCTCGGGTGGTCAGCTCGTCCGGGTCGACGGAGTCGGCCCATACACGGGCGGTCCCGTCGGCCGAGCCGGTGACGACGTGGGCTCCGTCGGGTAGCCATGCCAGGCTGGTCACGCCGTCGCGGTGGACACCGATCACCTCACCCTGGTTGTCGTCGACGTCCCAGACCTGGACGGTACGGTCGTCGGAGCCGGAGGCCAGCCGTTGGCCGTCCGGTGCCCAGGCCACCGCGCGGACCCGCTTCTCATGACCGCTGAGCACGAGGGGACGGTCGGTGCCGGTGAGGTCCCAGACGCGGATGGTCCAGTCGGCGGAGCAGGTGGCGAGTCGGTGTTCGTCCGGTGCCCAGCTGAGTCCGTCGACGTAGTTCTGGTGCCCGGAATGGACGGTGCTGTCGCCGGGGTGTTCGATGTCCCAGACACGCACGGTCCGGTCGTCGGAGCCGGACGCGAGATAACGACCGCTCGGTGACCATGCCAAGGCACTCACCCAGTCGGCGTGGCCGCGCAGCACGCCTGCGGAACTGCGGGTGTGGATGTCCCACACCCGCACGGAGTTGTCCTTGCAGCCGGCCGCCAACCGCGATCCGTCCGGGGACCAGGCCAGCGACTCGGCCTCGCCGTCGAGACGTACGTCGTCGTCGGTGCCGATCAGGTGAACCGCACCGTCGCGCAGGGCGACGGCCAGTGTGTCAGCCGTCGGTGAGCAGGCCAGTGCCACCACCGGCTCGGACCAGCTCGACACCACGGCGGTGCCGTCCGGCTGCCAGACCCGCACGGTACCGTCGGCGCCCCCGGTGACGATCCGCGCCGTGCGGTCGAGCACCAGGGCGGTGACCGGCCCTTCGTGGCCGGTGAGCACCTGCTGTTCGGCCCCGCGTGGTTGGATCGTCCATATCCGGGCGGTGCCGTCACCCGAGCCGCTGGCCACCCGTCGCCCGTCGGGCGACAGGGCGACGGACCAGGCCACCTGCGCGTGTCCGCGTAGTGCGGCCACCTCCCGCAACCGTCGTACGTCCCAGACGTGGATGTTGCCGTCGCCGGTGGCGAGCACGATCGTGCGGTCGTCCGGTGCCCAGGCGACCGACCACACCGGTGCGCCCTGACTACCGATCACGTGCCGGGTCTCGCCGGTCGTCACGTCCCACACCCGGACGGTCTGGTCACCGGACCCGGTGACGAGCCAAGTACCGTCGGGAGACCAGGCGACGGCCTCGACGAAGTCGCCGTGTCCCGTCAGCCGCTGCTCGGGGCGGCCGGTCGTGAGGTCCCAGACGATGACGGACCGGTCGTGGGAGGCGGACGCCAGCCGTTGCGAATCGGGAGCGAACCGCAGACCCCACACGTCACCCTCGTGGCCGAGTAGACGGGTGGTGAGCTGCCAGGTCGTGGTGTCCCACACCTGCACCGCCTGGTCCCGGCTCGACCCGCCCAGAAGCGAGCCGTCCGGTGACCACGCGACCCCACGGGCCACCTCACCGCAGGGCAGCACAACGACCGTAGCCGCTGTGGCGGCGTCCCACACCCGGACCGTGCCGTCCCGGGAGGCGGTGGCCAGCCGGCGGGCATCCGGCGACCAGTCGACGGCCTCCACCATCCCGGAGTGCCCCCGCAGCACTCGCACCACCGTGCCCGTGTCGGCATGCCAGATCCGGGCGGTGCCGTCCCGCGACCCGGTGGCCACGTGCGCGCCGTCCGGCGACCACGCGACCCCTCGGACAGCGTCTGTGTGTCCGGCCAGCACCGCCTCGGTGTGGCTGAACGCCAGCGCAGCCATCAACGCGCGACGCGCGACCGGTGTGGGCGGGCATTCCCGCAGCGCGGCCGACGTCAACAACACCGCCAACTCCGGGAACCGGTCCACGTTGCCGAGCGCGAACCGGCCGATCGTTTCCGACACCCGATGTAGGAACGCCGTGTCCCTGCTCCGCGACGCGTCCACCAGCGCACGAGCGGCCGGGCTGTCTTGGCCGGCCGACTCCATCGCCTCCAGCCAATGGCCGGCCAACGCCAACCGATCCCCGGTCAACAGGTAGTCGCCGCTACGACCGGCATGCACCCAGTCCGCCGCCCACCGCTCCAACTCGGTACGCCGCCGCAACTGCTCCGCCCGCGCTTGCACCTGCTGCCGCAGCGGCACCCACCGACGGAACAACGCCTCATGCGCCACCTGCACATACGGTTCACCGTCAAGCACATCGGTGGTCAGCAGCCGCGCATCAGTGAAGACATCGAGCACTCGCCGTTGCTCAGCGGACAACTCCCGCAACGGCACCCGACGACGGGTCGGCTCGACACCGTCCATCGCCACCAGCCGCAACAGGGTGGCCAGGACATCGTCGGTGCTGCTGTCACGACGTACCTCCGCCAGCACCACGTCGGCCTGCCGGCCCAACGCCCCCGCTACTCCCCCGAGCGCCTGGTATGCCTGACGCGTGGCCACCCGGCCCGGACCGGCCGCGAGGTACAGCTCCTGGAGGAGGTACGCCAGCAGCGGCAACGCATCCGGCGTGGCCGTATCGGCGACGATCTGATCGACAAGGCCGTCCTCGAACCGCATTCCGGCGAGTTGGGCAGGCTGCTCAACGACCGTGACGAGATCCGCCGGGCGCATGGTGCCCAACGCCACCGGGTTCGCGAACAGCTCCGGATGCGACCCCGCAAGCAGGTCGGCGAGGAACTCGACCCGGATCGTCGCCAGAACCCAGACCCGACGGTCGGCCTCCAAAAGGGCGGCGACCTGCCCCAGGAAGGCGGCCCGCTCGGCGGCACTGGACAAGGTGACGAGTTCTTCGAGCTGGTCAAGAGTCAGCAGGACACGTCCACGCCGATGCCCCGTTCGGGTCCGCCACGCCGCCACCTGACGGGCGAGGCCATCGGGACGGGTCCGCACCTCACGCAACGCGGAAGCCCGGTCCGCGGCGCCCAGCGTGACCGCCAGGTCAGCGAGACCACCCAGCGGCTCACCCGCCGGGGTGACCGCCGGCAACACCTGCCACCGGTCCCCACGTAGGCGAGGAACGACCCCCGCATGTACCAACGACGACTTGCCACTGCCAGACGCCCCCGTGACACAGCGGAACCGGTCAGCCCCCTCCACACCCAACTCGTGCAGCCGTCGCACCAGCTCCGTGACCTGCTCGCCTCGGCCGAAGAACACCGACGCGTCCTGCTCGGTGAACGCGGACAGCCCGGGATAGGGACTGCGATCCGCCCGCCACACCGGCCGAGGGCTACGCGGCGCCTGCCACCACAACACCAGGCCGTTACCGACAATCAGCACCACCAACAAGATGATCAACGCCGGACCGGCGGCCCCACGGATGCCGGCAGCCAGCGGCGACGACTCATCGTTGGCGAAGAAGTTCGCCGTGATCTCCAGCAGGACCGCGATGATCAGGAGCGACAGCTGGAGGAAGATCGGTGGACGTCGACTCGGCCGCACCAACCCACCCCCAGCGATGATCTGATGACACCACGTTAACCGGTGCGTGCTCCCGTCAGCAGACCGGCATCGTCCACATCAATGCCATACGGACACTCCGATGTGTATGAGTTTGTCGAGGCGTGAGGACGCCCAGTCCGGCATCGCACACCTGCCTGTCCGGCTCACCGCAGGCCAGGCCAAGAAACGTCTGCCCCGAGTCCCGCCAGGTGAACCTTAACGATCTATACATACGTCGGTGCACTTCGATGTCCAGGTCAGCGTGTGCCGTCACGGCTACGGGCGGGGAGACGGTTCCACGGTCCGGCCAATACGCCGCCGCTTTGCTGGCGGGCCGGCAGCAACGGCACGACCGGAAAAGCAGTCGGCGGCGGCCCGCTCGCCCGGCAGGCGATGTTACTGCCGATGCCGTGGTCCGGAGATGGAACGCAGATCCCGCGCGCTGCGGGGTCGCCGCCACCGGACCCGCAGTCGTCTACTCGACAGACGCCCGTCTAAACGGACCATCCCGCCACCTCGACCACCACCAGCACACTCGGCCGGCAACGAAAGCACTCACCACCAAACAAACCATCGGCATCACCCTCGCCGGACTACTCGGCGTGTGCTGCTGCGGCAGCAGCCTTATGGGCGCATTCAGCGACAACGACGAAACGAAGCCGGTGTCAGCGCCGACCGTGTCCGCGACGGTGGAGGTACGGAAGCTCGGCGGGGCACTCGCCACCGTCAGCCCCACCCCTGCCGACACGCCAACCCCAACCCCGAGCCCGACCCCGAAGAAGACCAGCAAGCCGAAGCCTGCTCTCTACTACAAGAACTGCGACGCGGTCAGGGCGGCCGATGACGCCCCGTTGTTCGAGGGGGATCCCGGCTACCGGCCCGAGTTAGACCGGGACGGCGACGGGGAAGCCTGCGAACCGGGCGGCGGCAACGGCGACCTGGGCGGCTACGACGACACCAACGGCAACGTGTACTACGCCAACTGCACGGCGGTACGAGCGGCAGGTGCGGCCCCGATCCGACGCGGCGACCCCGGGTACTCACGGAAACTGGACCGGGACGGCGACGGGATTGGCTGCGAATAGTCCCAGGCCGGTTGCAGAGGATGGTGTTCGCCAACTCAGAACCCGTCAGCGACCGCAACGCAGTCCCTCCGCCTTCAGTGCCCAGTCCACCCCCTGAGCGAACTGGCCACCGTCGTCACCTCCACGCGCACCTGCCGAGACCGCCCCGCTCTCCCCTTCGGACTCAGGCGGAGGGGTTCCACGAGCCGGACCAGCCTTGATTCTCGTGCGTGATCAGGAGGTGACTTGAATGGGCATTCATGTTTGACTACGTGCATGGGGGCGGGGGGAGCGCGGCTGTCGATCGACTGCGGTAGCGCGAGCACCGTGGCCGTGTTGGCGTGGGCTGATGGTGGGGCTTCGGTGTTGCCGTTCGATGGCCTGCCGTATCTGCCCAGTGGCCTGTTCCTGGCCGAGGGCGGGCAGGTGTGGACGGGGCGGAGGGCGTGGCAGGCCGCCGAGGCGCAGCCGCACCGGTTCGTATCGAATCCAGGTCGTACCGGCGATGGCGAGTCGGTCGTCGACGGCGCTGAGGCGGTGGAGTTGGCGGCGGCGCCGTTGCGGCGGGCTGCTGCGGAGGCCGAGGGTGTTGTTGGTGAGCCGGTGCGGGATGTGCGGTTGGTGGTGCCGGCCGGGTGGGGGCCGCGTCGGCGTACCTGGATGCGACAGGTCGCGCACCAGGCAGGTCTCGGGCAGCCGCGCCTGGTGGAGGCTCCGGTGGCCGTCGCGGAGCACCTGGTGGCCACCGGTGTACGGCTGACGGTCGGATCCTTCGTTGTCGTGTGTGATGTCGGCGCGGGTGCCGAGGTGACGGTGCTGCGCCGAGGCCCGGCAGGGTTCGAGGTCCTCGCTACGCTTGCTGACCCTGCGGCTGGTGGTGCTGCCGTCGACCTGGCGTTGGCTGCTGCGGTGCTCAACGGTCGGGAGGCGCCTGCCGGCGGTATGGACCAGTGGGTGATGGCCGAAACTGTCCGAGTCGCGAAGGAAACTCTGGGCTCTCACCCGGCGGTCACCGTGCCGGTCGCCGGCCACCACCCGGTGATCGCGGGCCGCGCCATGCTCGACGCCGCCGCCCAGCCGGTTGTACGACGGGTCGCGGAGTTGACCCAGCAGTGCATTGCCGCCGCCGAACTGACCCCTGGCGACCTCGCGGGAATCTACTGCGTCGGGGGCAGCGCCCAACTTCCACGCTTGGACACCGCCATCGCCGAGCACACGGGGATCACGCCGGTGCTGGTGGCGGAGCCTCAACTCGTCGCGGCGCGGGGCGCCGCCGAGGTGGGTGCACCCGCAGCGGGGGTAGCGGCGGTGGAGGTGACGGTGCCGCCGATCCGGCGGGCCGTCGCCATCGCGGTACCCGGCCTCGCCTCCCTGGCGCTCCTGTGGCAGGCCCTGATGACCGCCGAACGCAACAACACCCTGAGCGTGTACTACTACGTTCTCTTCAACCTGGGCGAGTTGACGATGGCGGCCGTGTTCGCCCTGGTGGCCTGCATCGCGGCCGGCACCATCCTCGGCTCGTTGATCGCCGCCCGCAGCCCCACCCCCGAACTCCGCACCGAAGGTGGGAAAGTCAGCATCGGCATCCTCGCCGGGGTCTCCCTCGGCGTCGCCATCGCCGCCCTCTACGCCGTCGTCATCAGCCAATACTTCGGCCTACCCCTGCGCGGGTTCCTCACCTGGGCGCTCTGGCCGATCGCCCCCACCGCCGTCCTCGCAGTGGCCATGGCGATGATGGCCGCCCGACAATGGCGTACACCCTCCGGCGGCTGGTCCGCGCTCCTGGCCACACCGACCGGCTCGGTCGTCACCGCCGCCGTGGGCATGGGACTCCTCCAGTACGCACGCACCGCCGACCGATGGCCGCACCTGGTGGTGTGGATCGACCTCACCGCCCGCATCGGCGGACTCCTCCTCGGTATCGGCACCGTCATGGCGCTCGTGACACCACTGATGTTCCGGATCGTGCTCGCCGCCCCGGTAGCGGTGATCAGCGCCGCGATCGTCACCGGACAATCCACCGGCATCCTCGGCGTCAGCTACGCCATAGCCATCACTGTCTGGTGGGCAGCACGCGTGTGGACCCGCCTCCTCCACCCCGCCACCGGCCCCACTGCCCTCAGCCCACCGGGTCGAGGCGGGTGACATGCGCTGGCCACGGCAGTTGATGTCGCTGCTGTTCGTTCTGGCGTTCCTGGTCGGCCCGCCGGTGGTGCTCCTGACCGTGATCGGACCGCCCCTTCGCGGATGGCCCACCACGGACCAGTTACGAGCCTGGTTGCAGCAGCCGTTGACCGAGGAGACCCTGACCGCCGGACTCGCCATCGGCGCGTGGTTGATCTGGCTGCTCGTCGCCTACACCGTCGCCGTCCGGATCATCGTCCGCCTCCGCGCGACCACGGCATGGCTACGGCGGGTACCCCTTCCTACCCCTCTGCAGGCGACGGCCAGCGGAATGGCTGGCGCAGCCGTCTTCGGCGTCGCCACCAACACCGTCACCACCCCGCCGGAACCGCCACAGCCTGTTCTAACAGGTACCGCCACACTCCACGACGAGACCGCCCCGGACGACCATCGCGACCAGGCCGGACGCGAGGACGGGGTTACGGTTGCCGGCGGCTGGCTGCCCCGGGACGTCGCCGAGCAGGTCACCGCCGCCGCAGCACTGGTCTGGCTACGCCGCCGCCGCGACTACCAACCCCACCCCACCCACCCCGACGACACCGACCTCACCCCACTGCCGCCCACCGTCACCGCCGTCCAAGCCGCCCTCGCCGACACTCCCTCAGCACCGCCGTCGGACGGAAGCACGACCCCCTTCGCAGCCCTGCCGGTCGGCGGCGTGGGCCTCACCGGACCGGGCACACTGCCCATCGGACGAGGACTGCTGGTCACCGCCATCCTGGCCGGACAACGCCCCAGCTCGACGTCGTTGATCGTCACCAAGGCAACGCTGGCCCTCCTGCTCGGACCGGCTGCGGAGACGCTCGGGCGACGCCTGCCGCTGACGATCGTCGACACTATTGACGAAGCAGCGCAGCTACTCCAACCAGACGGCCCTGCCACTGAGGAGTCCTCCCCTGGTCAGCGTCCAGACGAGCTGTCGAGTGGGCCTAACCATCGGACGATCGTGCTTCTCAACGAACACGACGGCGACGAAGAGCAGTTGACACAACTCGCGGCGACAGGCACCGCCACCGCTGCCCTCTTGGTCGTTCTGGGGAAACGGCCGGACGGACCGAACTGGCACGCCAACTCCACCGGCCACCTGCACGACCCACACCACCCCATCATGCCCAGCCCACGGCTGTGCGTCCTGGACCAGACGGCCGCCACCGACCTGCTTAGCGTCATCGCCCGCCCCGCGCCGCCACCACCCCACACCGCCACCGAACCGCCGTTACACCCTTACACCGGATCACCAGACGTGCCGCTGCCCCGCCAGGTAGACCGGCCCAGACCCCAACGCCTTCACAGAACACCCCAGCAGCAGCTTCATCTGCGCATCCTGGGCGACCCGCAACTGCTCATCGACGACGAACCTCTCGCCATCCGTCGCAGCGCCAGCCTCCAAGTCCTCGTCTTCCTGGCCATCCACTCCAACGGGGCCAACACCGCACAACTCACCGACGCTATCTGGCCGGGGCTACCCCGCCGTTCCCTCACCGGCCGCCTCTACACCGCCCTCAGCGACCTCCGCAGCACCATCCGGACCGCAAGCGACCTACCGGTCATCGATCACGCTGATGACCGCTACCGCCTCAGCCCCAAGCACATCGACGTTGACCTGTGGAACCTTCATGCCACCATCCACCAGGCTGCCGCCGCCCTTACCCACACCGCCGCTGCCTGGCAGACCGTCCTCGACGCCTACCCCGCCGACCTCGCCACCACCCGCACCTGGCCATGGCTAGACCCTCACCGCGAAGCAACCCGCCGCCGAATCATCGACCTATGCGCCGCCCTCGCCGCCAAGGAGCCTGACCCACACCGCTCTCTACAGTTGCTGCAGGACGGCATCAGCATTGACCCGCACAACGCCGACCTACACGGGCTCGCCAGTGGTGCCCTCACCGCCCTCGGCCACCCACAAACGGCTGCCGAGCTATAGCTTCGCCGCCGGCAGAGCCTCCGAGGTGCCAACGTTGATGATGCCCCCATCTCTACCACCATCATTCGTCAGTAGCGGACTCCGCGGTCAATCAGGCTCCCAGACGTGGCCAATTTCTGTCTGACTTCCTGTGGTAGCCGCAGTCATGGCACACCGCCGCAATCGCGCCGTTTCGTCTTCCCACCAGCCCGGCATCTGCCTCTCTGGTCATCTTATGGTCGGCCACCTACCTACCCACCGACATGAATTCGACCGAATGAAACCCCATAACTAAGATTCAAGGAGCAAGGCTGGATAGGAGACTATTTCTCGACCAGCTCGAAGCGCAGACGATAGGAGCCCAATGGTTGACGCGGCGACGAGAAAGATGCACACCACCGCGCCCCTGAATGGGCGTCCTTACAATATATTTTTAGGCTATGGATGGCAGCTATCGGCAGACGAAAACCGTCCGTCGCCTCCGCCGCCTGAATCCCCTCAAGTTGGACAGTGATCTCCTGACCCGAGATTTCAGGCCGTACGTGACGCGGACTGCGAGCGACTCCATTGTCGTCGATCCATACCACCTCATAGTCGTCTTGCAGATCACCCTGGAAGATCATGCTTGCCCACAACGGAGCTGGATCGGACACAGGTGTTGACAGGAGCTGAGATTGCGGGTCGCCCGGATCTCGAACACTGAATCCGAGCCGGACGTTGCTGGGTCGGAAATGCAGCTGCAGCGCTCGACGCGACTCGGTTGCCGCCGTCCGGGATTCTGATGCAGCCTGATACGTGAGGAATGCAGTGATCAGTGCGACGGCAGCAGCCGCGATGCCGATATCCTCTTCCGTCACCAGCTTCGGCCTTGAATGTCGGAGCCAGATCATGGCAACTGCGCCCATCACTACGACCGACACGGAAATGAACAGAGCCATCCTGCGCTTCACTTGAGACATGTTGGCATGTCTCGGCAACCGTCAACGCCCGGCACTGGGACCTGCAAGATCGGCCGAGGTTCATACCCTGTGGCCTCGACGACGTCGCCGCTTTTCCCCACCCGCACCACTTGAGCAGCTACTCCGGTAGCGCTGTGACCTGTGGTTGTGAGGTCGTGTAAGGAAGTGTGAGGTGCTGCAAGGTCCTCAACCCGCCGTCGTCGCCCCTCGCGCTCTTACGGTCTGTCTCACCAACTGCGGCAACGCCGGAGGGAGACAGGCCATGGCGAAACGAGTCCCGGCAGCAGCCGTACACACCGTCACCGCAGCCCTAGCGTTGGCACCGCCAGCGCTGCTCTACCAGGTCGGCTGGCTCACCATGCCCGCCCTGTCTACGGACCAACTCCAGGCATGGGTGCACCAGCCACTGACCGCCGGCTTCATGGCCGTGCTGGGGTACACCGGAGCCTGGGCACTGTGGGTACTCCTCGTTACCGCCGTCACCGACCACGCACACCGGCATCTCACCACTCGCTCGCGATGGCATCTCACCCTGCACCTGCCCGGCCCTCTGCAGGCGCTCGCGGCGGCGCTGCTGGGTACTTCCGCCGTCACGACCGCTGCCGTTCTTCCCGCCGTCGCGCACGACCACACCGCAGCCAATACCGATCCACCACCTGCCGACAGGACCACCCCGACGATCCGCGATGCCCCGCCCCAGCCATCGCCAGCCGACCCTTCACCTCCCCGCCCGGAAGCCGCTGCCAAGTCGACAACAGCGACGGCCGCCCCACCATCGCCGACGACGGAATCAGCACGTCACGCTTCTCTGCCGGTCCTCAACCGCACCAGCGCCCATCCCCCGCCCGACGCCTCGGGCGAGAAGGTCCGGGTCGTGGCCGGAGACAACCTGTGGGACCTGGCTGCCGAGCATCTCGGTGACGCGACCCGTTGGCGGGAGATCTTCGCCCTCAACCGGGGACACCGCCAGGCGAACGGCTACGCGCTCACCAACCCCCACACGATCCACGTCGGCTGGAAGCTCACCATCCCCGTCCACCAGGCCACGCCAGTACCCGCTCCACCCCGCCCCAAGCCTCCGGCCGTCGGCAACTCCGGCCCCGCCGCACCCGACGCAGACACGAGTCCCTCTGCACCATCCTCCCCCCACACGTCGCCTGCCCCGCAGCGCTCAACGCCGCACACGACTGCGCCGAGCACACCAGCAGAGACGGCCGATCCCACGACATCGGCCACGCCCGAGCGGCCCCAGACCGAGCCGTCCGATGAGACAGGGATCGTGCTGCCGGCGCGAGGCTGGATCAGCATCGGTCTGGCCGCCGCCATCGCCGCCATCGCCACGCTGCTACGCCTTCAACGACGCCGCCACGCCCGGCTGACCTTCACCACGGCCGCGAGCACCGCGCCGCATCCTGCCCCGGTGCCGCCGCCTCTGGCGCACGCCGATGCGATCGGCCGCCGCCACCTCGGTCTCATCGACAACAACCAGCCCGCTCACCCCACCGTGCCGGCTCCCATCGGAGTCGACAGCAACGACACCGAGGTGAGCCTGTTCCGCCTCCCCGGGTCCGGCCTCGCCTTGGACGGTGAAGGGGCCGTTCCGGCGGCCCGCGCCGTCCTCGCCGCAGTGCTGACCACCGGCGCGGCCGACACCGCCTCCGTCCGCCCGGTCGTCGTCACGACCGCTGCCCTCCTGGCTCAGCTCCTGCCCGCAGGCCACCCGGTGGTGGGGTTGGATCCCGACGGCACCGCCTACGACGGTGAACGCCTGATCGTCCTCGCCGACACCGACGCCGCTGTCACCTACGCGGAGGAGGAGATGACCAGCCGACGACGGCTGCTGGACACCTTCGACACCACCACGATCGCCGATCTGCATGCCCGCAACGACCACGCCGAGACCCCGCCGCCGTACGTCTTGCTCATCGAACCGGCCACCCGGCACGCGGGCCGCGTGCAGGCCATCGCCACCCACCGCAGCGCCCTGGACCTCCACCCGATCGTCCTCGGCCCCCACGACAACCTTCCCAGCATCGAGATCACCCGCGACGGCACCACCCGCAGCGACCGCCCACACCCCCTGCACCGGGTGTCCACCCTCAGCGCGGAAGACCTCGCCGCCGTCCTGGCCATGCTCACCGACGCCCAGGCCCGCCCGGAGCCCGGCATCGACATCGACGATCCGGCCGACACCACACCGGCTGCGCCGACCGTCGAGCCCTGCCCGGTCCCGCTGGAGGACCCGTCAGCCCTGGTGCACCTTCGGGTCCTCGGCCCGGTCACGGTCACCACCGCCGCCGGCCCGGTGACCACCGGGATGCGCAGCGGTTCCTACACGGTCCTCGCTGTCCTCGCCACCCACCCCGCCGGCCGCACCCTCCACCAGCTCACCGCCGACCTGCACCCCGACGTGAACCCCGCCTCGGCCGTCAAGCGCGTCCGCACCGACATCACCACCGCCCGCCGCGTCCTGCGTACCGCGACTGGCCACGACGAGCCCATGTTCATCGTCTTCGACCCCGCCACCGGCCGGTACCACCTCGACCCGCAGACCGTCACCGTGGACCTCTGGCACATGCTCACCGCCATCAACCACGCCACCATCAGTGACAACGACGACGAGACCCTCGCCGCCCTACGTCGCGCGACCGACCTGTACGCGGGTGACTTCGCCGAAGGCCGCGACCACGCGTGGGCCGTCGACTACGCCACCAGCTACCGCCACCAGATCCTCACCGCCTACGCCCGCATCGCCGAGATCCTCGAACCCGACCATCCCGACCGCGCGGTGGCAGCCCTCGAACGTGCCACCGACCTGGACCCGGTCAACGAGGAGCTGTACCAGCGGATCATGCGGATCCATGGCCGGCAGCAACGCCCCGACGCCGTCCGGCGCACCCTGCGTCTGCTGGAGGAACGCCTCGCCGATCTCGCCGACGCCGAGCCGTCGCAGGCCACCCGCCGCGTCGCCGAACGCCAGCTTCCACCCGCCGTCTCCAGGGCAGGGAGGACGTCATGACCGAGACCCGGCTCCGTCGGATGCAGTGGGCTGTACGCGCCACCCTGGCCCTGGGGGTGGCCGCCTCGGTCACCGCGAATATCCTGCACGCGCAGGCAAACCCGATTGCCCAGGCCATCGCGGCATGGCCACCTCTCGCCCTGCTGATCACCGTCGAGCTGGTCACTCGCATCCCCGTGCACCAGCGGGCGCTCGGTGCGATCCGGGTCATCGCCGCCTCGACCATCGCCGCCATCGCGGCGTGGATCAGCTACCACCACATGGTCGGAGTCGTCGCCCGCTACGGCGAGACCGGCACCGTGCCGTACCTTCTGCCGCTGTCCGTCGACGGGCTCATCATCGTCGCGTCCGTCTCCCTGGTGGAACTCTCCGCCCGCCGCCGCGAATCCGAGAACCCTCGGCCGTCACCTGCCACAGCGACGCCCACACCCATCGCCGCCCCCACATCGACAGCACAGCCGCCGGCTCTCGGTGACGACAGGCCAGCCCGCCCGAGGACCGCGCCCGAGCGGGAAGGCACCCATACCGATCCGCCGCGCCTCGATGACCTGCCCGTCCCCGAGCAGCACCCGGCCCTCCACAACTCGGAGGGCACCCCGCTGCTGACCGATCGGGACAGCGGGCCACGTGCGGATGAAGTCTCCGCGGTGGAGGTCGACGCGGACGATGACGTGGGCCTCCCGGCGGATCTCGTGCCGCTGCTGCCCGCCGCCCGCACGGCCCGCGACGAGCTGATCCGCGAAGGCCACACGGTCAGCCGCGATGCCCTCGCGCGCCGGTTACGCCGCAACGGCCATTCCCTCCGCAACAGCGGGGTGTCGGAACTCCTCGCCGCCATCCGGCCGAAGACCTCTCCGGCCATCGGTTCCCGTCCGCTGTCCGCCGCCGGTGAGCCCCACCTCGTGGCTTCGCTCGCCGCAGAGGCCGGTGTCCCCGCCCCGGTTCACCCTGACCGTCGGTCTTGATCGGGGCGTGGAGGTCGACGTGGATAGGCACGGCTGCCCGGCCGGGCAGCACGCCGAACACCGTCAGGAGGCACCAGACATGACCGACCATCCCGCTACGCGCCGCACCATCGAGGTCGACGCCGACGTGTATGACGTGTTGGCGCGCACTGCCGCCAGTCGGGGCACCGACGTCAACGGTGCGTTGCGCTACCTGATCGAGGTGCCGACGCCTCGGACCGTCGTGGACAACGACGAAGACTGAACCAGCCCACCGAACACGTCGCCCGGTCCGTGAGGGTGGACCGGGCGACGTGTCGGTCCTCGTGCCCCTACTCGGGTGAAGCGCCGGCCGCGTCGGCGGCAGCGGCGAGGAGTCGTTGCGCGGTGCGCGGGGTGATGCCGAGTTGTTGAGCAAGTATCACGCCGAGTCCACGCCGGTCCTGCCCGGCGGCGTCGGCCTCGGCAAGGAGCGTGACGGCGGCCTGGAGACGAGGGTCGTCGGCGTACGGGTGCGGCTGGCGGACACCGGTCGCGCCGAGGGGACGGCCGGTGGACTGCCGGCCGGTACGGGCGTCAGCGACAGCCCACACCGTGCGGCGGAACCAGAGACGGCGGACCCGTCCGTCCGGCAGCATCTCTACCCGGTCGGGATGGTCGAGCAGGGTGTCGGGCAGGTTGCGGTACGAGCCGTAGCCGAAGACCTTCGCCGCTGCGCCCGAGCCGAGGAGATCCTCCGGGTCACCGCGGCGGTTGACCGTCGTCAGCTCGGCGCGTTTCGCCCTCAGGTGGGCGGCATGGAACGCCTCAATGTCGTCGAGCCAGAACCACTCCCGGCCATCGTGGGCGAAGCCGGACGGGAAGCCGAAGCGGACGCGGTGGCGGTGCCAGTGGATGACCGTGGAGTAGGCCGCACCGGTGTGCGCGGCGACTCCGGCCCGGTCGAGGGCGGTCCGTCCGTCGATGACCTGTCGTGCCACACCCTTCATCTTCCTCTCGGCCAGCGGCTGCCGCTCGCCTGGTCGAGGTCGCGGCGCCTCGGGCCGTAGGGTCCGCGGTACCCCGGCTCGGGAGGGCAGTCGTCTGCCCGGTGGCCCGTGGCGGGCGAGGTGGCCGGTCGGGATTTACGCGCACCCTCGGGTGTGCCCGCCGGCCACCGTCCCCGCCGGATCACGTCGGTGGACGCAGCACCTTCCATGCCACCTGCGCCATCCGGTCGATGCGCAGCACGGCCAGTTTCGCGCGGGTGGCGGGCTTGAGCGCGTCGTACACGGTCAGGATCGCGGCGGCGGTGGTCGCGTCCACCAACGCCCCGTCGATCTTGCGGCACGCGCCACCCTTCGCCTCGCGCAGCAACTCGATGACACGGGGGTCACCAGCGGTGGCGTCGTCGGGAAGGGCGTCGATGTCGGCCAGCCCTTCGCAGTCGGGGCAGGTCACGAGGTGCGGATCCTCGGTGATCCGGCCCAACGGCACGTGCTCTGCGCCGCATACCGGCCCGATCCGGCGGCGGGCCTTCGCGTGGGTGAGGGCGGGCCACCCGGGCCGTCCCGTAGTGTCGGTCATGGTGCCTCCCCCGTCGGGTGGTTCCAGAGGCCGAGCGGGTGGCCAGGCGTGATCCGTCCTCGGCCGGGGACGAGGGTGTCGAACACGTCGGAATACCGCTCGTGGAGTTGACCCCGGGTGTGCATGAGGTGTTTGCCTCGGGTGAGTTTCGCGGGCAGGGTCTCGACCACTCGGCCGATCAGGCCGTACAGGTCCCGGGCCTCGATGAAGTCGGCGCACCGGGCGCACGCCGACCAGCCTTCGCCCCATGCCTGGGTGAAGGCGTGCTCGGTGTCGGTGCGGCGTGCCCGTGCCGCGTGGTGTCGAGTCTGGTAGTCGCCTACGGCGACGACCTGCGCGGTGACTCGACGGACGTCGGTGACCCGGTCGGCGCACCGGTAGATCCAGGCGGCGTCGGGTGCGGAGCAGAAGTCACAGTCGATGATCGGATCGGGGATCTCGGTGATGGGTGCGGGCTCGGGGCGGTGGTCGCTGGGCTGGCCGCGCTGCCCGGCCGCGTGCAGGTACTCGACGATCACGCCCTGGTTGTCGAGGCGGACGTTGAGGGCGCGACGGCAGCGGCGGCAGTAGAACGGCTCCGGGACCGGCGCCGCACTCGTGTCGAGCTCCGCGTTCGCGCAAGGGTGGGCGGGTTCTGCCGGTTGCGGCGAGTGGGGTGGCCTCACTGGTCGCCTCCCTCCTGGTGGTGGGTGAGCGGCCGGGCGGGGTTGGCGGGGCCGAGGGTCAGGCCGAGGCGCAGGGTCGCGAGGTCGACCAGCCGCCGCAGCAGGCTCGCCGTGCCGGCGCTCAGGTCGGGGTCGAAGTCGTGGGCGATATGGCAGGCCTCGCGCACCGCCACGCACGCCGAGGTGAGGGCGGCTTCCAGGGCGGCGCGGTCGTCGGCCCGGGTGGCTCGCCTGATGTTTGCCGCCGGGTAGGTGCGCTGGTCACCGGTGGGAAAGCGGAGGGTGTAATGGCGGGCGTAGGTGGTGTGCGGGGTGGGATAGCAGACATCGGTGACGGTGCCGAGGCGGTACTCGACCGGATCGGTCGGGTTGATCACCCGGGCGGTGTCGCCGTACTCCAGGGACCGGTACATCAGGACTCCGTTCAGGGGTGCGAGTTGGTGGGATAGCCGTTCTCGGAGGTGCCGCGCGGCCCGGGGTGGGACCGGGCCGCGCAGCACGGGCCGGTCAGGGTTGGGCGGCCGGTGGGCCGTCGGCACCGTCGGGGGTGGCCGGGGGCCAGCTGGTCCCCTCGGTGGAGAACGGCGGGGCGGCCTTCACGTGGGGCAGGCCGGAATCGAGCTTCTGGCCGCTGCGGTCGAGGCTGACCGCTCCGTACGCGGTCAGATGAGCGCCCACGGCGAGGGCCTGCGCGCCGGTGAGCAGGACGATGAGGCGTCGGGCGTGGGTGTCGTGGACTCGTAGCTCGACATGACCGGTGGTCAGCGGCCGGACCGGGAGGAACCGCTCGACCTGCGCGCCGTCGGGTGCCGTCGCCTGGATCGCCGCGCACAGCGCGTTCCACTGCTGGTTGACCAGGGCTTCCCAGTGCTCGGCGCGGGCGGTGAGGGTGGCGTGTTCGGCCTGGCTGGTGGAGTGTTCGGCGAGCGCGCGGGCGACCTCGGCCGCCGCGAAGTGGGCGCACACCCGATTGGCCAGCGCGATCATGGCCGTAGCGGTGGGGTCCGGCATCTGCAGCGTCGTCACGGGAAGCTCCCGGGGAGGCGGGGGTGTCGAGGAGGGCGAGGTGGTGTCGGCGGCGGGATGCGCGCCGGTACCGGAGCCGGGCGGGGTTTTCCCGCGCCGGCCCCAATGCCGGCCCACCTCAGACCGCCAACAGCTCGAACGCGCGGGCCTTCAGGTCCGCTCCGGCACCGGTCAGCGCCCTCGCCGCCCGGACGAGGTTGGTCTTGGCAGGGGCGAAGTGGTCGACGTACTCGGTGATGGCCTGGTAGCCCGCCCACCGGGTGCCCTTGATCGCCTTCTGCGTGTCCGCGTCCCGAATGAGGTACCGCAGCGTCGCGGTGCGCTGCTTCGCGTTGTTGCGCGCCGTGTCGGAGGCGTCGTCGGCGAGGGGCCACACCTGCGCGACGATCTTCTCGAACTCGCCCATGGTCAACGACTCGTTGATCATCTTCTCGGCTTCGGTCTCGAACGCGTCGAACGCCGTCCACATCAGCCCGAGGGCCTGCCGCGCCTCGGCGATCTTGCTGGTCACGTTCGCGGTGTGCCGGAACGTGTACGAGCTGCGCGACCGCTGGTAGGCGAGGGCCTGGGTGTTCGCGCACACGATCCGCACCGGGGTCGCGTCGAGGCGCAACGAGGCGGTGCCGTCGTGGGAGGTGGTGGCCGCGAGGTACAGATCCATGTCGTCCACCCCGGCAATCCGCATCGCCGTCGGCAGCTTCATGGTCACGAACACCGACCGGCCCTTCCGCATCGAGCCGGCAGTCTCGAAGTGCGCGCCGGAGGCGTCGACCAGGAGGTTGAGGGTCTCGGCGACCTGCTCGTTCTGCACCACCGAGTAGTCCTCGCCGACCACACCGAGGTACTCGGTCTGCCCGGTGGCCGGGTTGGTACGCACGGTCATGTACTTGTCCGGGCAGTCGACCTTCGTCACCCCACGCTCGGTGACCTCGATGCCCTGAAGGGCGATCTTGCGGACCTCCCAGCCGCCGAGCCACGCCTTGCTCATGACCTCCTGCGCGGTCATGCAGGCGTCAGTGACGGTGCCGAGTTGGTGCCAGGCACTCAGCCGTGCGGAGGCGAAGGCCGTCTGGCCGTTGGCGAGGGTTTCCAGTTCGTGTGCCACGGTGGCACCCCTTCCGGTCGTGTGGTGTTCGAGTGGGCGGCGGGCCGGGAATCCGGCCCGATCACGCCGTCAATAGCAATGTTTCCTACCTCCACGGGTCGATCAAGGCGATCAACTGGAGTCGATGGAGGTTTCTGCGGCGAATCTGACGCCCGTCGCGCGGCGCGGCCTACCCGGTGTCGGTGGCCGGGCGCAGCCGTCCGTCCGGGCCGTACACGTAGGTGTGCACGGTTGTGAACGGGGCCGGTAGGTACACGGTGAACCGGTGTTCGGGGATGAACCGGGTCCGATACGCGCGGGTGACGCCCAACAGATACCGGTCGGGTTTGTCGCCGTGCGACCCCGGCGGAACGATGCCCGCCCCGAGCCGGTCGGCACGGGCGCGGCGGTGCCGACCAAGCGCCAGGTGTGGGCACAGCGACAGGGCGGCGGTCATGCACTCGGGGTGCCCCGGCGGATCCGCGTAACGCATCACCTCCGCCGCCCGGGGGCCGCCGAGGAACGCCACCCAATACCCCATCGGCTCGCCGCACAACGAGCACCTCCGTTCGACGGCGAGGCGGGTCGAGACGGTGGTGTAAATCGTGGTGAAGTCCACGTGCGAACCACCGCCCGTCCCGTCCGGATGGATGTTGACCGGCGGGATGGGCAAACCACGCCGCGCGTCGTGAGGACGCGCGGCCAGCGAGGGCGGGATGTCAGGCCGGTCGGCGGCCGGGCCGGTAGCCAACGGGCCAGTCACGACGCACCGTCCGCGCGGGTGGGCCGGGCATCGGTCACGGTGACGTGCGGTAGCCGCACCCGCAGAACGGCGCGGCAACGCAGCAACCCCGGGGCACGCATCGGGCCGTGGGGGGGCGTGACGGGGATGGTCAGGGGTGGTCATAGTTGGTTCCTGCCATAGTCCTGGTGGGTGGGCGTGCCAGTGCCGGGGCCGAGCGCGATGCCCGGCCCCGGCGGGGCGGTAGGTCAGGCCACTACCGGCGCGGCGGCGGCCTCGTCGGCGCTGGTCTCGTCACCGACGGGCGGGGTGGTGTCGGTCGGGGGCGCGGCCATGAACGCGCGTACCTCGGCGGTCGGGGCGGGCGGGTTGTCCGCGAGGGCGTAGGTTTCCGGGGCCTCACGCGTCAGGACCAGAACCCCGAACCCGGTCAGCTTGTCCATGCCGTTACGGACCGCCCCGGGGCTCCGTCCGCCGATCGCACGGGCGACGATGCCGGGGGTGACATCGTGGCCAGGGCCGAGGTCACGCATGAACGCCTCGACCCGGTTACGCAACTCGTTCTTGCCCAGCTTGACCGACCCGTCGCTGTTGACCTCACCCGTTCCACGACCGGTGCCGGCCACCCGCCGCGCCGACGGGCGACGGATCTTGCGCGTGTGCCCACACGTCGGGCAGGTGCTGTGCGTCGGGGCGTTGGCCGGGTCCACCGTGGCAAGGTCACCGTCAGCGATCACCCATAGCTCGTCACCCTCCTCGGTGACCGGAAGGCGACGGGCCGCCCCAGCAACCTCCATCGCGGCGAGGATCGTGTCACCCATCGCCACCGACAGGCCGCTCTCGTTGATCGCCGCGTCGGCCGTGATGCCGTCCGGATGCCCACCGAGCACCCCCGCCATGATCAGCACTTTGAGGTCGGGCTGCGCCCCGACCGGTGCCCCGGACACCGGCACCCCGGACACCGGAGCCTCCGGAAGCGCCGTCTCAGCCGTCGGGGCGTCGCTCGTGGGGGTCGGCGTGTCGGCGTCGGTCGGGGCGTCGGCGGTGACAGTCACGTTCGGCGTGGTGACCGCGTCAGCCGTCGGGACGTCACCGGTGGGCGACGGCGCGTCGGCCGGGTCGGACGTCGCGTCATCGGCCGCCGCAGCGTCGCCGGTGAGGGCGGTGGGGTCGGTGGCGGCATCCGGCGTCGTGTCCGGGGCGTCCTGCTCGGGTGCGGTGTCCGGCGACGCGTCGTCGGCCGCCGGGGCGTCGGGGGTGAGGTGCCAGACGTCAGCGCTCTTACGGTTGCCCTTGGCCGGGTCGGAGGTGCGGGCGGCGGTGCCAGCGGCTTCCATGGCCGCGAGCGCCTCGATCACGACCGACAGGGGCAGGTTCCCCTGTCCGGCCAGCTTGCGGGCGGTGACGCCCGGGTGGTGACGCAACTCCTCGGCGACGGCGGACCGGGCCTCGTGGGTGCCGGGGGTGAGATTGATGTTCGCGGTCATAGCAGAACACCTCCACGAAAAAGGGGTCGGCAATAGCGATTCCGCATGCGCGTCGCGCGCCTTTTCTGCGGTTTCGCTGGGGCGGTTTTTGTTGCCCACGTCCATGGACGCTCGACGCCCCGGCAGTTGTCAACCCCGCCCACCAAGACTCTTTAAATGGTTCGCGTCGCGCTCCATTCGGGAATCCGCATCCCGCGTCCCGCCATGCCATTTGACGGCCCTCACATCGCCGCTGCGCCCACTACCGTGCAACCCCCTACCGCTGCACAGGGCCGACGGTGACACGTCAGCAGGGCGGGGCCGCACCCTCCCCACCGTCGGCGACACTCCCCGCGCCCATGGCCGGGAATGCGCGGTGGGCGGCGGCTTACATGGACACTTTCGCATGGTGCGGAAAATCACTTCACCGCTTTACAGGTAAACCCCTTTGCGTCGCATAAGCAGAATGGGGTCAACAGCGTTTTCCTCGGTGGCGGGATAACCTCCGTGGACCTCGTAATGCAGGTGCGGGCCGGAGGAGTTTCCGGAGCTGCCGACGTGACCGATTGGCTGTCCCGCCGTCACCGGCTCGCTCACCGTCACGATCGGCTGTCGGATCAGGTGGCAGTAGCGCGTCACCACGTCGCCCGGATGGCGGATCTCCGCGTACCAGCCGCACCCACCGAGACCGGGGTATCCGTCGCTGTCGCACGGCATCGGCCCGCCGGTGGGTTCCCACGAGTCACCGCCGACGTTGCAGCGCACCCGCACGACGACCCCACCTGACACCGCCCGGACAACCGTCCCTCTCGCCGCCATGATGTCGACCCCGTCGTGGCCGGGTCGGCCGCCGGTGCGGAAGCCGGAACCCGCCTCACCCACCACCGGACGGACCCACCCGCCGACCGGCACCTCCGCGCAGACAGGCGACGTCGCACCGGTCCCTGTCGCCCCGACGCAGCCACCCCCACCCCCGCCGCCGAACACCGACGAGACGACTCCGGCGGTGGCGGCGGTGACCAGCAGCAACGCCCCGGCGAGTCCCACCGCGATCCCCACGGCTACCCGTCCCACGGCACGCCGTCGGTGTTCGGTGCGGGCAGCTCGGCCAGGCTCACCCGGTCCCGGTGGCCCACCACCCGCCAGATCGGCCCCGCCGGGCCCTGGTGGTCGGCGGTGGCGGTGGCGACGGTCACCCCGTCGGGCAGCCCGACCCGGCGCAGGTGAGTGTGCAGGTTGGCCTCACGGGTGGCGGTGGGCAGCCAGAACAGCACCGGATACGCGCGGCGGGGCGGCAGTGCGGCGTAGCCGCCCAGCTTGCCCACGACCCGGCTCAGGGTCTCGGTGCCGAGATCGACCTCGACCCAGAACGGCACCACCACGCCGTGATCCGCCCACACGCCGTGTCCGTCCGGGCGGACCAGGTTGCCGCACGCGTCACGGCAGCGCGTCTCGCTCCACCACCGCACCAACCGCGTGCCGGGGTGTGCGCGGGCATGGGCGGTGAGCGCGACGAAGAACCCGTTCACCGTGAGCAGGTGCGCCAGGGTCGGGGACATGGCGAGTCGGGCGGTGGCGTCGCGTACGGCGGCGGGACGGGGCAGCGCCTCGCCTCGTCCGGCGGCGAGCAGGGCCGCGCCGACCGGGCCGAGGGTCCACCTCCACGCTTGCGAGCCGGGCCGCTGGTAGTGGCGGAACCGGTCGAGGATGTCTCGATCGTGGAGGGTGTTGAGGCGGTTACGGGCTCTGCCGACCGAGCCGAACGCGAGGTCGACGAGTTGGTCGGTGGTGAAGGTCCGGTGCTGGTTGAGCAGGTCGAGCAGGAGCCGGTCTCGGGGGGTAAGCCGGCCGAGTTCGGCGGCCACGACGGACGCCGTGAGGCGGGAGCTGCCGATGGCTGACCTGCGGGTGGGAGGGATATCTCTTATCAGTCGGTTCCGGTCCACCAGTCCTCCTCACCGCCGCCGACCTGCCCGTACGACGTGTTCATGGGGGCGTGTTCACCCGGCTGCTCACGGTCGTTGGAGTCCTCGTTGGATCGCTCGTTGGAGCTCTCGTTAGACCACTCGGGGTAGACGAACGTGTTGTGGCCGACCAGCTCGGCGACGGCAGGGTCGGCCGGCACGGGTGGCTCGACGCGGGCGGAGGAGGTGGCGGCTTCGCCGAGTAGGCGCCGCCGCTCGGCGACGGTGAGGCCGGTGTGGTCGCGGGCGGCACGGCGTAGCGCTGTGGCGCGGCCGGGTTGCGCCGGTGGTGGCGGCTCGGTATCGGCGGTGACCGGTGGAAGGACCCGACCGCCGGCGACCGGCCGCAGGACGACCTCGTAGCCGCCGAGGCGTATCAGGTCCCCGTCGTCGAGATACGGCCGCAGATGGCGGGCCTGGTCGATGGCGTCGCGGGGAGCCAGGGCGAAGTACACCTTGTTGCGGGCGTTGGCGTCGATGGCGGCCACCATGTCCGCCGACAACTGGCCGAGGTACTGGTGGGCCAGGACGAACGAGGTATGCAGGCCGCGGGCCTCGGCGAGGGCGTCATCGATGCCGATGGGCAGGTACAGGAAGTTGTGGCACTCGTCGAGAACGATCATCGCGTCGGGGCGGTCGTCTTCGGGGATGCGGGCGCGGGCGGTGGTGGCCTGCCACAGCCCGGCCAGGAGCAGGGAGCCGACCAGGCGGGTGCCGTCCTCACCGAGGAGGCCCTTAGGTAGCCGGGCCAGCAGGACACCACCGTCGAGGATGTCGGCGAAGGAGAACGTGGTCGCCGGCACGCCGAACAGGCTGGTCGCCATCGGGTGCGCCATCACCAGCCGCAGCCGGGACAGCAGCGGGGCGACGAGACCGGACCGTTGCGCGGCGGGCAGGTCGTTGAATCCTTCCCAGAACTCGCCGAGGGTGTTGCCCTCCCACGCGTTCAACCTGCTGACCACCGCGTTCACCCGATCGGCCCGCCACGAGGCGTCCGACAGCAGCCTGGGTAGGTGGGCGAGGGTGGCGTCGTCGAAGTGGGCGAGGGTGAGCAGGCCGTGGTAGCAGATGTCGGCGGTGCGGTGCCCCCACCACCGCGACCACACCTTCGCCATCACCGCCGTCAGGTTCGCGGCCACGTCGTGGGCGCTGCCGCCGTGCACGCTCGGGTCGAGCAGGTTGATCGCCGGTGGCGCGGCCCGCTCGTCGGGGTCGATGAGCACCAGGCGGTCACCACACGACGCGGGTAGCCGGGCGAGCAGGTCACGGATCAGGTCGCCCTTGGCCGGGTCGAACGCGGCCACGCCGCGCCCGGCGTCGGCATCGTCGAGGATCATCCGCATCAGCAGGGTCGTCTTGCCGGTGCCAGTCGGGCCGAGGGCGTGCACGTGGTAGCGGCAGTCGGGCAGGGAGATCCCGACCCGCATCGCCGGTCCGGCGTTGGCGACACCGATGACCTTGCCGCCCAGGCCGTGCCGCTGCTCGCGCGGCACCAGACGCAGCCGACGGCCAGCCGGGCCGGGATCGGACGGGGTCACCCCCGGGTCTGTGGTCATGGGCTGCTCCAGACGGTGGGTGCGTCGACGGCGGTCGCCTCGACCGGTGTGGTGTCGGGGCCTTCCGTGGCATGGCCGGTGGTGCGGAAGACCTCGCGGGTGGCGGCCCGGCGGCGGGATGCCGCGCCGGGCAGTCCGTAGGCGGTGGGTTCGGCGGGCAGTCCTGCCAGCGCGGCGGCGTCACCGATGCCGGCCAGGCTCATCCGGGACGCCGGCACCCACCGGTCGGCCACGGCGAAGGTGCCGTGCCGCAGCCGGCGGCGGGTGAAGTGGGGCGACAGCAACCCGAAGCCGGAACTGACGTCGGCAGCGGCAGCCGACGCGGCAGCCCGGGTCGGGCCGACCGCGACCGTCTGCACGGCCACCAGCAGATGCGGTGCGTCGGTGAGCTTCACCCGCGCCTGCCGCGCCAGCTCCGCCGTATACGGGTCCAGCCGACCGGTGGGGTGCCGGCGGATGCCGGGACCGGGGGTGATCAGGTCGAGCGTCGCCTGGAGGGCGGCGCGGGCGATGCCTCGGGGGTGGCGGGCGCGGTGCGGGTGGGTCATCGCCCGGCGGAGCTGCCGCAGCCGGTGGGCCGGTGCCCGACCGAGGTGGACCTGCAGCAGCGCGCCGCCGGTGCGCCCGGCGGAGACCAGCCCGCCGTAGACGGCGCGCAGCCGATCGTCCTCCGGGGCAGCGACGTCCATCCCCCGCCGCGACGCCGGGGTGATGTCGTCGACCAGCGGCAGCCACTCCGGTCGGGTGGGCCGCACCGCGAGCGCGACCACCGCGCCCACCGACGGCACCGCCGGAGGCGCGCACTGGGCGGCGCGGACGCCGGGCCAGCCTCGGTGCAGCAGCCGCACCACCGCGGTGGGGTTGACCCCCGGCGGGAGCCACAGCCCGCAGCGCAGCCCGTCCGGGTCGGCGGCGACCTCCCAGACGATCCGGGCTGGCCTCAACGCCCACCGGCGCGGGGCGGGTAACACCGTGGCGAGCAGCCGCCACACGCCGACCGTCGCAGCCGGAGTCGCGGTCACCGGCGGGGTGATCTCCAACCACCGCGCCCGCGCGGCATGCCGACGCCAGACCCGCCGCCGGCACACCGCCCATCCCACGCGCACGACGGCGAGCATGGTCAGGGCGGCGAGCAGCAGCGGCCACCGATCCCGCACCAGGTGCCATCCGGCGTCGGCGGCATCGGTGCCCCAGGAGCCACACCACAGCTCACCGACGAACGACCCAGGCACCCCCTCACGGCCGGGCACGCACACACCGGAAGGGGCCGGCACCGACACACGCAAAATGACGGCGGAAACCATGGACACCTCCGTTCGAGAACAACTCACCTGCCGGTCGACGACGGGCGGGATCCGTACACGGAACACAGGTCACACGACAGCCAGTTCACTACCTGCTGAATACACTGTCTGATGTACTGTTGCCGGTGTGGAGACCGTAATCCCCGGCCGAGCCCTTGCACGCTTCGGCCACGCGCTGTCGGACGCGACCCGGGCACGACTGCTACTCGCCCTGCGCGACGCGCCTGGCTACCCGGCTGACCTGGCCGATCTGCTTGGGGTGACCCGGCAGAACCTGTCCAACCATCTGGCCTGCCTGCGCGGCTGCGGTCTGGTCGTTGCCGTCCCCGAAGGTCGCCGCTCCCGCTACGAACTCGCCGATACCCGCATCCGCCACGCCCTCGACGACCTACTCGGCCTCGTCCTCGCCGTTGACCCCGCAGTCTGCCCCGATGCCGCTGACAAGGGCTGCTGCTGATGAGCCTTCCGCTGCTGCCCGTCACGCCCGCAAGGCCAAACCCGGCGCGTCGCACCGTCCTGGCCCGCCGAATTCGGCTGTTGGTCGCCGCCACCATCGGCTACAACCTGATCGAGGCCGTCGTCGCCATCAGCGCCGGTGCCGCCGCGGACTCCACCGCGCTGATCGGCTTCGGCCTGGACTCGATCATCGAGGTCTCCTCCGCTGCGGCGGTCGCCTGGCAGTTCGCTGGCCGCGACCCCGAAGCCCGGGAGAAAGCCACCCTGCGGATCATCGCGATCTCCTTCTTCGCGCTCGCCGCCTACGTCTCCGTCGAATCCGCCCGCGCGCTGCTCGGCGGCAGCGAGGCAGCGCACTCCACCATCGGCCTCATGCTCGCCGCACTCTCCCTCGCGTTCATGCCCGGCCTGTCCTACGCACAAAGACGGGCCGGCCGCGAGCTCGGCTCCCGCACCGCCGTCGCCGACTCCAAACAGACACTGCTGTGCACCTACCTATCCGCCGTCCTGCTCGTCGGCCTCGGACTCAACAGCGTCCTGGGCTGGAACTGGGCCGACCCGATCGCCGCCCTGGTCATCGCCGCCGTCGCCCTCAAAGAAGGCCGAGACGCCTGGCGCGGAGAAACCTGCTGCGCCCCGGCACCCACCGACGAAGCCCCGGCCTGCATCGACCGGTGCTGCACCCCCGCGAACCAGACCACCTGACCAACCGCCGGCAGACCGGAACCCCTGACCTTGGCAAAAGCCCTCCAGGCACCGAGGATGATCAAGGCGCCTCGAATGTGTCGACACGCAGGACCAGACAATCCGATGCTCCCTAAACTCTCGAATCCCCCTCCGGAACCCCAGCAGAGGCCCCCAGAGCTCGGTCGGGATCACCGATCAGATTCCTCCAACTCGAAGCCCTGTGACGATCAGCTCGTGTTCGGTGGCCGAGGCGTGGCTGTGGAACGCCACCCGCGCCGACCCGGCCGACAGGAGCGCGTCACCCCGCTGGCAGGACAGCAGGAACGCCCGCTCGCCGTCGGTGAGCCCGAACGCCTCGGTGACGGCGTCGATGGCCTGCGGCGCCTGCCGCAGCAGGATCTGCGTGGCGGCGTTGGAGACGACAGCCCGGCCGGTGGTGGTGGCGAGCACGTCGGCGGCGTCCTGGGTGACGACGGTCAAGCCGGTGCCGTACTTGCGGGCGGACTTGGCCAGGGTCTGCAGGAAACGGCCGCCACGGCCGCCGGACAACAGCTTCCACGCCTCGTCGACCAGCACCATCCGCAGCACGTCCGGGCGACCGCCACGGGAGGTGGCCCCCCGGACGGTGCGCCAGATCGTGTCCAGGGTCAGCAGCGTGCCGACCGGATGTAGCTGCTCGGGCAGGTCCTTGAGTGCGAACACCACCAGGTGCCCCTCGGGGGCGGTGGTGGTCGGTCCGTCGAACAGTCCCTTCATGCTGCCCATCACGTACGGGTGCAGGCGGGCGGCGACCCGCCGGCCCGCGTCATCGGTGTCGTCCAAGGCTGCCATCACGTCCCGCAGCAGCGGTGCGGGACGTCTCCAGGTCTGCGGATCGGTGGTGATGCCCTTGGCCCGATAGGCGGCCAGCACCGCCACGTCGAGGGAACGGGCCTCGTCGCCGGGCAACGGCGCGTCGACAGCGGTGTCGCCGCTGGCCATGACCGCGATAAGGGTCTGCAGGAACCGTGCCCGATCGTGGAGGGCGTCGTCGTCACCGGCCGGCAGGTCCAGAGGGTTGATGGTCACGCCGGCCGCGCCGAGGCGGACGACCGTCCCGCCGACCGCATCGGCCAGCCGCAGGTACTCGTCCTCGGGGTCGATGACGAACGCCCCCACCCCGAGGCACAAATTGCGCAGCAGGTCGAGCTTGGCCAGGTACGACTTGCCCTCCCCGGAGCGGGCCAGGATGACGGCGTTGTAGTTGGACTGCGCCCACCGGTCCCACACGACCACCCCGGCCGAGTGAAGGTTCAACCCGAACAGCACCCCCATGCCGGTGTCCCCTGCGGTGTCGGGCAGATCAGGGCTGGTGAACGGAAACGCCGCGGCGAGAGCGTCGGTGTCGAAGACCCGCTTCATATCCAGCGCGTCGTACGCGAGGGGGAGACCGCTGATCCAGCCCTGCAACTGCCGCCACGTGACCGGCGCGGTGTGCAGCAGCAACGATGCGGCCAGGGACCGCACCTCCACCACCCGGTCGGCGAGATCGTCCGGGCTGGTGCCGTGAACGGTCAGGTACAGGCCGAGCCGGAACAGGCGGGCCTCACCTCGGGCGACCCGGGTAGCCAGCTCGGCGGCGTCAGCCGCGGCGGCATCGAGGTCGGGATCGTCGAGTCGCCCCCTGGCGGCATCCTGGCGGCGGGAGGACTCGAACCGGCCCCGCTGCTTACGCAGCCGTTCGGAGGCCACCACCGGCGGGACGGGCTCGACATGGAAGGTGACGTCGACCAGACCCGGATAGGACAGCAGCGGCTCAGCCCAGCCGGGACCGACCTCGGCCGGGTAGCCGACAACGGCGAGGGTCGCCAGGTAGCCGTCCCCCACCCGCACGTGGCGTCCGTCGACATCGACAGCGTCCGGCGAGCCGGGCAGGACCGTAGCCGACGCGGGCATGGCATGTCGCCGTGCCGGCAGCAGTGCGGAGAGCAGGCTCACCGGTCGTCACCTCCGTCAGATGGGATGTAGGGGATGTGGGTCGGGGCAGCGGGGTCGAGGCTGGTCGCGAGCCGCGCCACGGCGTCCCGCCCGTCGAGCACCCGGGCGGGAACCTCGCAGCCGCCCAACGCGCGGACCGTCTCGGCCGCCTGGTGGGCGGCGTAGTGCGCGCCGCGCCGGCTGCGCACCGCCACGGTGATCTGCCGGTGCAGCAACTCCCGCTGCCCGGCCAGGTCGGCGAGGAACGCCACGTGCGCGCGGGCAGCCTCCTCCAACGCGGGATGCGGCAGCCCCGGGGCAGCGGTGAGGAACCGGTCGGCGAGGTAGGTCAGGTCGACCCGCTGCGCCCGGACACTAATCTGCACCGGGCTGTCGAGGCTGTGCAGCAACCGGGCGAACCCGGCCACCAGGCCGTTCTGTTCGGCGGGGGTGCGCAGCCCGAATGCCACCGTCGATGCGGCCACCAGGCCGGTGGTGCCGTCCACTCCGAGATCGATCAACCCGTCGCCGGTGACGCCCTTCGCGGGCAGACGCAGTGGCGAGGGCAGGGGCAGCCGGTCCCCCGGGCCGCGTGTGGTGGTCACCCATGCCGGGGCGGGGATGATCGGCCTGTCTGCCGGCACGAGGCGACGTGGGCCGTGGTGGTGCCGCAGCGCGGCGAGGACCCAGGCGTCGAGACTGACGCCGTCGCGGCGGCCGACCGCGAGGAGGAACGCTCCCGCAGCGACTGGCAGCGCCCCGGCGAGGAACACCAGCGGATGCACCACCGTAGCCACCGCCGTCCACGCCGCGTAGAGGATCAGGCCCGTGACCGTCAGGATCACCAGTTGTCGTCCGGACAGGCCGAACGCGATCCGGTCCGGCCGGTCGATGTCTGCGGGCACCCGAGCCCGCAGGGGCACCTCCTCGGCACGGCGACCCATCACTGACCACCCTTCGCAGGCGATGACCGGCGTCGCGGCGGGGCGGACGGACGGGCCGGCGGTGGGGACGACTCGTTGCGGACGGCACCCGTGCCCGCTGCTGTCGTTCCTGTCCCCGGGGACGGATGGGACGGGGTGGGGAGTGCCGCGCCGCGACCGTCCGGGGACGGTGCGGGCGATGCTGGTGGCCGGGGTCGGCTCGGGCCGGCGGACGAGGATCGCCGGGCGGTAGAGGGGACGGCTGGACTGGCAGCGGCCGGGCCGCTCGGGGTGACGCGCCGGGCCGTCGTGGGCCGTGTCCGAGGGGTCGAGGCTCGTGGGCCGCTGGCCGCCGGGGCGGTGGAGAACACCGGTGTGACGGGGCCGGGTGGCCGACGCGGCGCAGTCTGCGGCGTGGGTGCTGACGAGAACGTCACCACGGGTGCCGGGCTGTTGGTTGCTGGCCGCGCGGTGGTGGTCGGGGCGTCGCTGAACGCGACGTGCGCCGGTGGGAGGGTCGGGAACGGCGGACTCGACTGGGGCGATGCCGGGTGGGAGAACCGTACCGGCGGGACAGCGGCGGACGGCGCGGCCGTCGGGGTGGACGGGGCCGCCGGGTGGCTGAAGGCGGGGGCGGCGTTCGTCCCGGACGGTGCGGGCAGTGGCGTGTGTGGGACCGGGGCATGGCTGAAGGCGACCGGTCCTGCCGGGGACGGCGGGCGCGGAGTCGGCCCCGGGCCGGACGGGCTCGGCGGACGGGGCGGACGAGGGCCACCGGGTGGTGGACGCCTCCCGGGCGGACGAGTAGACGTCCGTCCGGCGGACGGGGACGACGGTGCCGTCCGTCCCAGGACGCCGGCCACCGCACCCAACGTCTTGGTCAGAACGAAGGCGCGGACGAGCTGTCCGAGCAGCCCTCGGCCGTTGCTCTGCCCGAGCGGACCGAGAACGAACTGCCGCATCCAGCCCGGCAGCTTGATCAGCAGCCACAACATCGTCAGGCAAACCACGACACCGAGGAGCCCGTCGCCGGTGTAGGGGATGCCCAGCACGGTCGGGCCGGCGTGGGTGAGGAACACCTTGATGGTGGCCAGCACGACGACGGCCTGGCCGAGCTGCAGGCCCAGGCAGGCCAGGAACGCGCGCCACCACAGCTGGGCCAGGCCCTCGGTCAGCGGACTGGCGTGGCAGATCAGCGCGGCCGGGGCGATACCGAGCAGGATGACCAGCGCGGCCAGCCGGAGCACGAACGTGAACTCCAACAGCAGGCACATCACGACCACCGCGATGACCAGCAACACCATCAGGAACCCCTGACCCTGCAGGGCGTCGTCGGTGATCTGCCGGATCGCCGTCGCGGCAGCCGGGCCGTCGACGCTGTTGCCCGCAATGGCCACGGTCAGCGCGTTGGTCACCGCGATGGCCTTCTGGCCGATGATCAGGCTGCTGTTGGCCAGCACCGCGCCGACGGCGATGCGGGGTAGGACCTGCTTGAGGCCATACCGGGTCTGCAGGGTCTCCCGGGTCGTGACCAGAAAACCGTTGGCGACGATGAACAGGACGAAGACACCGTTGGCGGCGATGAGGCTGGTCGTCCAGAACGCCACGACGTGCTCGTTGCCGGTCAGGTCCGGGGTGGACAGCCACGAGTTGCCCAGCGCCTCCATCACCGGCTGGAGGGCCTGCTCCGCCGCCCACACCACCAGGTCCACCACAGCGGTGCGGACCTGGCCTCCGATGTCGAACCACGCCGGATCGTCGTTGTGCGACGGCCGCCCGAGGGCCGGGGTCGGACCGGGCGTCGGCACCGACGTTGCCGAAGGCGTCGGAACCCCTCCCGGCGGGCGGACTCCGGAATCAGGTACGTCTGTCGTCGGTGGGACGGCGGGCACGGTCGAGGGTGGGGTCGGCTCGGCGTGTGCCGGCCCGGCCCCGGCGACGGCCAGGCCAGCGAGGATCAGCACGCCGAACAGCAGCACTACCGCCGAATGCCTCGTGCGGCGGCAGGAGTCCGTGACAGCGGCCATCAGGCCACCCACCTACCGACGATGGTCACGAACAGCGGTGCCAGCAGCGCGAAGGCGTAACCGATCGCGGCGGACCGCATCGCCAGCTTCGCCTTTTCGATCTCGCCGGGGTCGCCGTTGGCCGCCAGGTACCGCAGACCGCCGATGGTGAGGAACAGGGTGGCGACGGAGACCAGAATCCCGACGAGCCAGACCCGGATGTTGTTGGCGACCTGCTGAATCGACTCGACGGCCAGCACCGAACCGGGCTCCGCTGCGTACGCCGCGTGGGGAGTGAAGATCAGAGCCAGGGTCACCGCGGCGGCCCCACACAGCCTCAGCACCACCGCTGCCCGAGGACGGGGGCGGCAGACGGTCGATCGGCCGGGTGTGCCGGCCCCGAGGCCACGGAGCGTCGCCTCGGGGCGCAGGAAACGGGCATTTCTCATGGCTGGACACCTCCGGAGCGCACGCCTGAGCAGCCCGCATCGGGGCATAGGCGCGAATGGGCTGTGGCGAACGCGGGACCGGGCGGTGCGCTCATCGGTGACCTGTGGTGCCGACCGGCGCGGCCGTCCTCCTCACCAGAAGCGACGGGTAGGCCGGGGACCGTGCGGGTGTCAGCGCCGTCAGCGGTCCGGTCGGAAACAAGGTCACCTACGCGGAAGAGTCCCGCACTAGGGGATTACACATCCGAGCCTCGGATTGGAAACCCGCAGCTCAAGGCGGGCTCTTACGGGCGCTTACGGGCCGTCGGCGCGTCGAGAGCCACCGCCGAGGTGGCCTCGGTGACCACCTCGGCGTATGCATCAGACAACGCGCCGGATTCGATCGCGGCCCTGAGCCGGGCGACGGCAGCAGACCGCCGCTTGTAGAGGTTCCAGCGGGGCTCACCGGTCCGTTCGGCGTAGGCGGTGAGGCTGACGTCCTCCAGGTACGTCGCACCGATCAGCTCGGCATCGTCGGCGCTGATCACCTCGGCGGCAACCGCGCGAGCCAGAACGACATCCGGATGCCCGTACGCGGCAGGCGACGACACCGCCCCCGGGGCATGGCTCGGCGTCCCGGACGAGGCCGGCTCCAGACCTCGCAGTTCGGTGCGGGCCTTGGAGAACGCCGCGGACAGCAGGTTGCCGACCACGCCCGGCCTGTCCAGGTCGATTGTGCCGAGCGCGCGGAGGAAGTGCTCGACGATGGCGGCCTGCACATCACCGGTGAACAGCTTGGCCAGCAGGTACGCCTTGAACCGCAGGCCCGGCAGCGCGACGCCCACCGCACCGGCACACCACGACGGGTCTCCGGTACGGGCGTGCTGCACCAGCAGCCGCCACACGGCGTCCCGGGCGGCGTAGCCGCAGGACGGGTGCATCAGGATTGCCGACAGCTCCGGCAGGGCGATGGTCCGGCGGGGCAGGCCCAGGCCGAGGCTGCGGCCATCGACCGACAGCGGGCTCGGCCCCTGCCCCATCAGCCGGAACCGGTACTCGATGTCGTTGAGCAGCGTCTCGCCACGTCGCCTGGCGGTCGAACCAGGAATGGGGATACGACGGTCCATGATGGTGCTCCCTCGCGGTGACAGTGTGCCGGTCGGCGGGAGTGCCGATCGGCGCTGTGCCACCACGCCACCAGGGCCTTTACACAGATCATGAACACTGCTGATCTTGTTCTAGGCGTCTCGACGCGTGTTCAACCCCGGCCTCGCCGCCCCTCATCGCTACACCGCGGCATGAGCCAGAGGACATCGCGCTCCACGGTGTGCAATGCGTGGTCAGGCCGTTCACGGGTCACAGTGCCAGCCGCACCCGCGTAGAGGCTGCGCCTTTGAACACGCACCGACTATGAGCCAGCCATGGCATCGTGGAGGAAGCGGCCAGGATCGCCTGCCGCGCCCATGGCGACTCTGTCCAGGCCCAAGTCGATTAGCCGGAATTCGACGGTGTCCAAGCAATAGATAGCCGTGTTCAACCCACTACAGCAGGGGGTGAACACGACGAGAAGTTGCGGCAGCGATGATTGCGCCCGCCCGGTCCAGTGCTGAGCGGGACCGGCGCCGGGCAAGCCGGTCGGTGCGGCCACGGCCCGTGCCGGCGAACGCGCTCACGCCAGCCGAACGCGAGGAGGGTGTGTGGTTGGTAGACAGCCCTCAGGTTTCATCTCCACCGGACGGGTGGGCGAACAGCCTCTTCCGCCGGGAGCGGCTGTCGTTGCGACTGCCTGCGGGGGACTCGATTACCGCTGGGCACCGGTGTTGGCGTCGCCGCCTTCCCCGGTCGCCTTCGCCGTACCGGTCTTTCTGATCTTGATCGGCCGTCTCGTGCCCGGATCACCGGACAGGCCGGTGTTGGCCCTTCCGCCGTCGCGTGCCTCGGCGTCGCCGGTGCCGGACACTTCGATCAGGGAGTCGTCGCGCCTGGCGTCGAGGGCCGCCCATACCGCTACGCCGACGGCGGCGACGGCGGCCAATGCCGATACCGCCGAGGCGATCCGGCCGGTCTCGTCCCAGCCGACGATCGCGAAGGTCGCCGCGAGGCCGGCCACGGCCAGGCAGGTGATCAGCAGCGCCAGACGACGTGGACTCATGCCTCCAGTGTCCACCTTTGCCGGGCCGAATCTAACCACCTGAATCGACACTTCAGACGCCTTGCCCGCTGTGCCACGATGGATAGCGTGTGGGAGTGGCTGCGGCGACCGCGGGTGATCGTCCGCGACACCGGGAAAGCCACCGCCGACAGCGGTGGAGTTGCAGTCACCGGAGCTGTGTTCGGTGACATCTCGATCAACGTGATCACTCCACCGGTGCGATCGGCCTACCTCGAACAGGTCCGGCGTATCGCACCTGACAGCCTGACGGGCCGCGACGGCGACCTGGCCGATCTGGCAGCCTTCTGCACCGCCGATGGCCCCGCCTACCTGAGGCTGACCGGCGACGCCTGGGCCGGAAAGTCGGCCCTGATGTCCTGGTTCGTGCTGCACCCGCCGCCGGGTGTACGCGTGCTGTCGTTCTTCCTCACCGCACGGTTCGCCGGCCAGAGCGATCGGCGCGCCTTCACCGATGTCCTGCTCGAACAATTAGCGGACCTCCTCGACCGACCGATACCCGCCTTCCTGACCGACGCCACCAGAGAGGTCCACCTGCTCGCGATGCTGCGCGACGCAGTCGACGTGCACACCGAACAGCGACAGCGCCTCGTGCTCGTCGTGGACGGTCTCGACGAGGACCGGGGAGTGACTCCGGAAGCCGACTCCTACAGCGTCGCCGCGCTGCTGCCGTCTCACCCGCCACCGGCGCTGCGCATCATCGTGACCAGCCGGCCCGATCCTCCGCTGCCCGACGACCTGCCCGAAGATCATCCACTGCGTGACCCGGCGGTCACCCGCACGCTGGCCCCCTCCCCCGAGGCCCAGGTGATCCGCGAGGACGCCCTGCGCGAGTTGCGCAGGCTGATCCACGGCACCGAGCGGGAACGGGATCTGCTGGCGCTGGTGGCCAGCGCCGGAGGCGGTCTGAGCGGCCGAGACCTTGCGGAGCTGATGGGTGTTCCCGCCGTCGACGTGCTCGACCAGCTCAACACGGCGTCAGGGCGGACGTTCACCCGCCGACCGACACGCCGCTTCGTTGACGTCTATCTGCTCGCCCACGAAGAGCTACAGGCAGAGGCCCTGACCCGGCTCGGGGACGAACGGCTGATCACGTGCCGGAGCCGGTTGCACCGCTGGGCGGAAGGCTACGCTTCGCTCGGCTGGCCGGACGACACACCCGAATACCTGTTCACCACCTATTTCCGGATGCTGAGCGACACCGGTGACCAGCAACGACTGATCCACCTGGCCGGTGACCAGCAACGGCAGGACCGCATGCTCACCGCGCTCGGCAGCGACGCGGCCGCGCTGGCCGAGATCCGATCGGCCCTGCAGGCCGCTCTCGCCGCCGCAGAACCCGACCTGACCCGCATGGCGCAACTGGCCCTGCGGCGCGGCGAACTGGTCAGACGTAACGTCGCGCTGCCCGGGTCACTGGCCGTGGCCTGGGCTGAACTGGGCGACCTCGACCGCGCGCAGGCAATGGGCATCGCCCTCCGAGCGGACGAAGCCCTGGCGCAGGTCGCCGCCGAGGCAGCCCGGCAAGGACAACTCGGCCGGGCTGGCGACATCTGCCGCGACATCGCCACCCCGCACCATCTCGCCACGGCACTCAGCGCGATCGCTGCAGCCTGCGATCGCGGCTCCCCCGCGATCGGGGAGGCCGTCGAACAGATCACCCGGATCGCCGACCAGGTGACCGACGGACACGACCGGGCCGTCATCCAGACCGCACTGGCCGTGGCAACCGACGCTCACGGCGAGCAGGAACGGGCACGGACGCTACTGAACACGGCCTGCCACACCGCCGGTGCGGTCGAGGACGCACTCCTCCGCGAGGCCGCGCTGAGGACGGTCGCCGCAGCCGGTGCCGCCATCGGCGATCTGGATCAGGCGATGAACGCCGCACACTCGATGCGGTTCCTCGCCGAAGAAGCCCTTGTCACCCTGGTTCGACCACTGATCACCGCCGGGCGGACACCTACCGCCCAAGCCATCGTCGACCGCACGATCGGCGTCGGCGCCCGGATCCTCGGAGCCGCCGCGCTGGCCCACGGCCTCGCCGAAGGCGGTCGGCCGGAGCAGGCCGCGCTGGCGCTCGACGACGCCGAGACAAGGGCGCGCGCGTTCGCTGAGCGCGGCGCCGCCGAACTGGCGACTCCGTTTCTCATCGCTGTCGCGGAGGCCGCGACCACCGTGGACCACGACCGCGCCGCAGTGCTACTCGACATCGCCGAGCAGACCGCCCGCCGGGCAGACACCGCCCGCCACCGCGCCGAGGCCCTCGTCGTCGTCGCCCGTTCCATCGGCCACCTCGGCGACCGCGATCGCGCCGGCACCCTGCTGCGCGACGCCGAGACGGCCACCCGGACGGAGTCGTCCGCGATGGACCTCGGAACCCTGAGCAGTCTCGCCACGGCGGTTGCCGTGATCGACTTCGACCGTGCGGTCGAACTCGCCAGGCGGCCCACCGGCCCCTACGACCGGTTGCAGGTCCTGAACTCCATACTCGCGGTCGCCGGACCCGACGATGCCGGCCGCGACCGGCTGATCGAGCACGTGGCCCTGGCACAGGCGGAGACATCCGGCACCAACGTCGCCGACTACGCGGCGGGCCTGGCAGCCCGCATCGCCTTGCGGCTCGACGTACCCGATGCGGTCACCCGGGCGATCGACGCGGCCACGCAGACCGCCCGCGACGGGATCGTCACCGATCTCGCCGTCCTCGCCGCGGAACTGGGCCGAGTCGACCAGGCGCGACGATTCCTCGATCAGATCGACGCACCGATGTACCGGGGCAAAGCGTTGGGGGCTCTCGTCACCGCGACCGGTCCCGGTGAGCAGGCCACGGCGCTGGCCGATGAACTCGTCCGCCTCGCCGAAACCGGTGCCGGGTCATGGCCCACACTGCTGGCGCTACCCGCCGTGGACGCCCTCACCGATGCCGGGGACTTGGCCAGGGCGCTGAGCTTCGCCGAATCCCTAGGCTATCCGCCGGATCGCGACAAGGCTCTGCGTGTCGTGGCCCGGGCCACAGCCATCCACGGGGACATCAAGGCAGCGATCTCCCTCATCGAACGCATCGATGATCCACAGGAACGCATGACGGCGCTGGCAGAACTGGTCGGCCCTGCCGCCGCTGCCGGCGAATGGTCGCTGGCAGTCCAACTCGCCACCGGCGAAGCGGTACCCGCGTGGCTCAAGGCCCACGCCCTGGCCGACCTGGTGGAAATTCTCGCCGACGCTGGGAACGAAGAACTCGCCGGATCCATCACTGCTGCCATCGGCGACGACATCCCATGGCAGCGAGCTATGCGGGCACGCATCCGGCACTCCGGTTCGCTGCAGCAGTCCCGGCGGCTGATCGCCGAACTGCTGACCCAGGCACCCGTAACGGTAGGGCTGAGCCTGCTCGGCGCCACCGAGCCCGCGGCACTGCTCTCCCTGCTACCCGATTGACCAACTCGATCATCACCTTAGGTTATTGCAATGTGACGTCATGTTGACTCTCGGCGCAGAACACGCCGGACGGAGGCGACAGCCGGGGAACAAACCGGCGCGGCTTCGTCGCCCACACCGGACTGACCCTCGAACCCGACACAACCCGACCATTCAAGATCTGCATCGCTCCTGTTCAGGTAGGCGGCGGGCAACACGCCACCGTCAACGCAGGCTCTGGCTTCCAATCCGAGGTCCAGATTTGTAATCCCTTGGTGTCAGCGCTCGTCGGCGAACGTGGCCCACACGCCATGCCTGAACCCAGCTCCACCGCTCCCGGTGACCGGCCTCAGCCGGTACCGGTCGGGTTGCTCATCCCCCACACCCGCACACCGCGAACGCACAGCCTGGAAGTGCCGGACTGGCACGGACTATCCCCGAACCATCTCACCTACCTCATCCGCCGGTACACCGACGCCGGAGACGTAGTTCTCGACCTCGGCACGCACCCCACCGCCCTCGCCGCGACCACCTACCTGCACCGGCTACCAGCTGAGTTGCATAGCGGCCCCCACGGTCTGCGCCTGCAGCTCCCACCTACCGCACGCCCGAACTCCGATGTGCCTCACCAGCCCGATCGGGATGTCGACCTGATCCTGGCGGCGCTACCACAGGCGATCGAAAGGCTTCCCCACGACGACCTGACCACCGCAATGAGCACCTGGCGGGAACTGCTGCGCCCCGGCGGGTTCCTGATCGCCGGACTCACCACCACACCACCCCCACCCGGTGGGTTCAGCTACCGCGCGACGGTCATCGCCGCCGCCCGCGCCGCCGGCCTCTTCTACCACCAGCACATCCCCGCCGTCCTCGTTCCGCTACCCGAGCACGAACCGCGCACCACCCCGGAACGCCCCGACGAAGGCGATGACGGGAAGCGGCTGCTCGCCGGTCGCCACCTTCCGGCATTCCGGGACCTGCTCGTGTTCGGGACCACCGCCACCGGTGAGGAGAACACCCATGCCTGAGCCGCATCGGTCGGCGCAGACCCCCGGTCTGCACGACTCCGCCCCGCACCCCGACGGGTCCGATCTGCCGGCACTGCTCGCCGAGGGCTATCTCGGCTCGGTGTGGCTCACCGGCCAGCATCCGTCCCGCGACCTCCGTCGCGGCCGATACACCCCGGAGTCGCTGGCCCACCCCGGCAAGATGCTGCCCACCATCGCCCGATACGCCATCCGCACCTACACCAACCCCGGCGAGGTGGTCCTCGACCCCATGGCCGGCATCGGCACCACCATCATCGAGGCCATGCACCTCGGCCGGCACGGCGTCGGGGCCGAGTACGAACCCGAATGGGTCGCCAGCGCAGCCGCCAACATCCACCACGCCGGCCAGACGGGTGCGTCAGGTCGGGGCGAGATCTACCACGGGGACTCGACCGCGCTGCCGGCACTGCTGCCGGCCAGCCTGCACGGCCGGGCCTCCCTCGTGATCACGTCCCCGCCCTACGGGTCGTCCACCCACGGCCACGTCCGCACCCCCGGCCCGAGGCGCGGCAAAGTCCGCAAGATCAACCACAAGTACGGCAGCAGCGACAACCTCGCCTACTGCAGCCACGGCCAGCTCGCCGACGGGTTCACCGCGATCCTCGCCGGCTGCCGCACGCTGCTCCGTCCTGGCGGACACGTCATCGTCACCGCCCGGCCCTACCGCCGCCACGGCGAACTCATCGACATCCCCGGCATGGTCACCGCCGCCGGCATCAACGCCGGCCTCGAACTCGTCGAGGAATGCATCGCCCTGATCTGCGGCGTCCGCAACGGCTCGATCATCCCCCGCGCCTCGTTCTTCCAGCAGAAGAACACCCGTGACGCCATCGCCACCGGCGACCCCCAATGGCTCTTGCAGCACG
Organism: Micromonospora rifamycinica; assembly: GCF_900090265.1. Classification (NCBI taxonomy): domain Bacteria; kingdom Bacillati; phylum Actinomycetota; class Actinomycetes; order Micromonosporales; family Micromonosporaceae; genus Micromonospora; species Micromonospora rifamycinica. Next base: position 6,897,514 of record NZ_LT607752.1, on the reverse strand, counting down.
AAGACGTGGTTGTACTCCGCGCCCCGCTTCTGCCTCACGCGGGCTCCAGGGTCCAGCCGGGTTCGCCCGTGGGCGGTCTAAAGGGGCCGGGCGACGACCACCCGCACCGGTCGCCAAGTCCACTCCGTCCCACCAGCGCAGGGAGCAACGACGGGCTTGACACCTTCGGGCAGGAACGGATGGATCGACGTCCACATCTGGCGCACCCCGCGGTCGTGCCTTACCACGGCAGCGCCGTCGACCCCCGCTCCCAGCCAGGCTGGGATCCTGAATGGAAGTCAGGCCCATGCACGACCATCCCCCAACCCGCTCCCGTACCGGTGCCCTCAGATGCCGCCGGCTACCGGCGACGGGTCAGCCGCGCCACATCAGGTCAGCAGCCCGATCCCGCCAACACGACGGGCCGCCAATGAGCGCTCCCGCCGTCCCCGAATGGCGGCCCGACCCGCTACTGACCATCGACGACCTCGCCGCCTGGCTGGGCAAGCCCAAGAACACCCTCTACGCCTGGCACAGCCGGGGCAAGGGCCCCCGCGCCATCCGCGTCGGCAACACCCTGCGCTACCGGCGTAGCGAGGTCGAACGCTGGCTCGACGACCACACCGACTCGGAGCGGTGAGTCATGGCCCGACCCGAACTTCCCATCGGCACCTGGGGCACCATCCGTACCGAGAAGCTCGCCGCCAACCGGTTCCGCGCACGCGCCCGGTTCCGTGACTACGACGGCAAGACCCGTGACATCGAGGCCACCGACGCCACCCGCGCCGCAGCCGAACGGGCGCTGAAGGTCAAGCTGCGTGACCGCACCACCCCCAACGACGACGAGATCACACGGGAGACCCGCGTCAGCCGCCTGGCCGAAGTGTGGATCGAAGAGATCACCGCCGAGGAACGGATCGCACCTCAGACCATCCACCGATATGAGACCAGCGTGCGTACCGCGATCCTGCCCGCCCTCGGCAACCTCCGCATCCGAGAGGCCAGCGTCGGACGCCTGGACAGGTTCCTCCGCGAGATCGCCAAGGACCGCCCCGCAGCGGCCAAAGGCGTCAAGGTGGTCCTCAGCCAGATGTTCGCGCTGGCCGTCCGCCACGGAGCGATCCCCACCAACCCCGTACGCGACACCGGGCGGCTCCGCAAACCCCGCCGCACCGTCGTCGCCCTCTCCGACGAACACCTCCACGCCGTAAGAACCGCCATCCGCGACTGGCAGCGACCGGTCCCCGGCAAACCCGGACCCCGACACACCGGCGACCTGGCCGACGTCGTCGACCTCATGCTCGCCACCGGCGCTCGCATCGGCGAGATCCTCGCCCTGCGCTGGGAAGACCTCGACCTCGCCACCGAACGCCCCACCCTGACGATCTGCGGCACCCTGGTCTTCGTCACAGGCCAGGGAATCTTCCGACAACCCTGGACCAAGAGCGACGCCGGCCACCGGATGGTCGTCCTGCCCCGATTCGCCATCGGCATGCTCATGGACCGCAAAGTCGACGCCCCCGACAACCCCCACGATGCGATCTTCGCGTCCCGGCGCGGCACCTGGCTCTCCCCCAACAATGTCCGCCGCCAGTGGCGTCAGGCCCGCGCCGACACCGACCTCGACTGGGTCACCCCGCACACCTTCCGCAAGACCGTCGCCACCCTCATCAAGGAAGAGAAGGACACCAAGAGCGCGTCCGCGCAGCTCGGACACTCCAGCGAGGAGGTCACCGACACCTACTACATCGCCAAAGCCGTCCAAGCCCCGGACGTCTCCGACATCCTCGAACGGCTGGGCACCCACCGCCACCGCCGTTCCGTACCACCAAATCCCAACGATGCACATGGATGACAGAACCTGACCGCCGACCCCGGTAAACGGGGGGTTTTCGGGGGGAGGTTCAAATCTTCATAGAAGAAAATCGAAGCCCTGACCAGCGTTCCCGCTGGTCAGGGCTTTTTGTCTGTCGGGACGGCCGGATTCGAACCGACGACCCCTTGACCCCCAGTCAAGTGCGCTACCAAGCTGCGCCACGTCCCGTTGCTCTCCGCGTGGTTTCCCCTGCGGCAGCCGGTACAGCTTAGCGCAGGATCTTCGCGCCGCGCGCACAGGCCCCTGCCGCACCGCGCGACCGCCGCCACCTCGCCTAAAGCATCCTAGGAAAGGGGGGTCGGGGTGGACCCGACCCCCCTTTCGCCGGAGGTTGGTCAGCCGTGCGCCTTGCCTCGGCCGCCGGGGCCGAGCTTCTTGCGGGGGCGTACCGAGATCTCCACCGGGCTGCCCTCGAAGCCGAACTCCTCGCGGAGCTTGCGCTCGACGAAGCGCTGGTAGCCGGCGTCCAGCGGCGCGGTGGTGAAGAGCACGAACCGCGGCGGGGAGACCCCCGCCTGGGTGGCGAAGAGGATCTTCGGAGCCCGGCCGCCACGCACCGGGTGCGGGGTGGCCTGGACCAGGGCGGTGAGCCACTGGTTGAGCTGGGCGGTCGGCACCCGGGTCTCCCAGCTCGCCAACGCCCGTCGCAGCGCAGGGGCGAGCTTGTCGACGGCCCGGCCGGTCTGCGCCGACAGGTTGAGCCGGATCGCCCAGGGGATCCGGCGCAGCTCCCGGTCGATCTCCTTGTCCAGGTAGTACCGACGGTCGGCGTCGACCAGGTCCCACTTGTTGAAGACGATCACCAGTGCCCGGCCGGCCTCGACGACCATGGTCAGGATCCGCTGGTCCTGCTCGCTGATCGGCTCGTGGGAGTCGAGCAGCACCACGGCCACCTCGGCCGCCTCGATGGCGCCGGCGGTCCGCAGGCTGGCGTAGTACTCGGTGCCGCTGGCCTTGCCGACCCGCTTGCGCAGCCCGGCGGTGTCGACCAGTTGCCAGGTCTCGCCGCCGATCTCGACCAGGCTGTCCACCGGGTCCACGGTGGTGCCGGCGACCGCGTCGACGACCGCCCGCTCCTCGCCGGAGAACCGGTTGAGCAGGCTCGACTTGCCGACGTTGGGCCGGCCCACCAGGGCCACCCGGCGCGGGCCGCGCGGCCGGTTCTCGACGATCTTCGGCGCGTCCGGCAGCGCGTCCAGGATCGCGTCGAGCAGTTCGCCGGAGCCCCGGCCGTGCAGCGCGGAGACCGGGTACGGCTCGCCGAGGCCCAGCGACCAGAGCGAGGTCGCCTCCATCTCGATGGCGGTGTTGTCGGTCTTGTTGGCCACCAGGATCACCGGCTTGGCGCTGCGTCGCAGCATCTTCACCGCGGCCTCGTCCACATCGGTCGCGCCGACCATGGCGTCGACCACGAAGATCACCACATCGGCGGTGACCACCGCCGTCTCGGCCTGGGCGGCGATGGCCGCCGCCCGGTCCTTCGCGTCCGGTTCCCAGCCGCCGGTGTCCACCACGGTGAACGTCCGGCCGTTCCACTGCGCGTCGTACGGCACCCGGTCCCGGGTCACCCCGGGGACGTCCTCCACGACCGCCTGCCGGCGGCCGATGATCCGGTTGACCAGCGTCGACTTGCCCACGTTGGGGCGGCCGACCACAGCGACCACGGGCTGCGGCCCGGTCGGCTCCTCGACGGCGGCCTCCGGCTCGCGCAGCTCCACCCATCCGTCGCTCATGCCACGCCCCGCTCGGTGAGCAGCTCACGCAGCCGGGCGACGACCTCGTCGATGCCCAACTCGGTGGTGTCCAGTTCGACGGCGTCGGTGGACTGCCGCAGCGGGTCGACCGTGCGGGTGGAGTCGAGCCGGTCCCGCCGGGCCAGGTCGGCGGCGGTCGCCGCGACGTCGGCGGCGTCCTCGGCGCTACGCCGCCGGGCCCGGGCCGCCTCGGAGGCGGTCAGGTAGACCTTCAGGTCGGCGTCCGGGGCCACCACGGAGCCGATGTCCCGGCCCTCGACGACGATCCGGCCGGCATGGGCGATCATGTCCCGCTGCCGGGCGACGAGCAGCGTGCGTACCGCCGGCACGGCGGCCACCGCGGAGACCGCGCCGGTCACCTCCGGCCCCCGGATGTCCGCATCGACACCCACCCCGTCGACGGTCACGCCGTACCCCCGGGGATCGGTGCCGATGCGCAGCTCGACCTCACCGGCGACCTTGCCCACGGCTGCGGCGTCGGCCAGGTCGACGCCGGAGCGCAGCACCGCCCAGGTGATCGCCCGGTACATCGCGCCGGTGTCCAGGTAGCGGGCACCGAGGTCGACGGCGAGCCGCCGCGAGACGGTGGACTTACCCGAACCGGACGGCCCGTCCACAGCGACCACGCAACGCCCGGCCCGTACGTTTTCCTCCACCGTTGTCCTCCTCAGCCCGTACCTCGCGGGTCGCCGGTTTTCCGGCGCCGTTGAGCGGTAGTCGATCGTCATCCATCATCCCCGCGCCCCGCGGGTCGGCCCCACGCGCCGCCGCCGGGGGCGACGCACGCCACCCGCCGGCCCGTGGGCCGCGTGGAAGCCTACCGGCACACCTACCCGCTGCGACTCCGGTCAGTCACCCACGGCCTTGAACAGGGCGGCGACCTCCGCGTTGGTCAGCCGGCGGATCCGCCCGGTACGCAGGTCACCGAGCTTGATCGGCCCGATCGAGGTACGCACCAGCCGGGTCACCGGGTGCCCGACCTCGGCCAGCAACCGGCGGACGATGTGCTTGCGCCCCTCGTGCAGGCTCAGCTCCACCTGGGCGCTGCGTCCCAGGGTGTCCACCACCCGGAACGCGTCGACCTTCACCGGCCCGTCCTCCAGCTCGACGCCGGCCAGCAGGCGCTTGCCCAGGTTGCGTGGGATCGGCCCGGCCACCTCGGCCAGGTAGGTCTTGAGCACCCGGTACGACGGGTGCATCAGCTTGTGGGTGAGGGTGCCGTCGTTGGTGAGCAGCAGCAGCCCCTCGCTGTCGGCGTCGAGCCGCCCGACGTGGTAGACCCGCTGCTCCACCCGGTTGCCGATGAACTCGGCGAGTTCGTTGCGGCCCATGTCGTCGGCCATCGTGGTGACCACCCCGCGCGGCTTGTTCATCGCCACGTAGACCAGGCGGTTGTCGGCCTGGAGGCGTTCGCCGTCGACGTGGATCACGGCGGTGGCCGGGTCGACCTTGTCCCCGAGCTGGGCGACCCGGCCGTCCACGGTCACCCGACGCCGGAAGATCAGGTCCTCGCAGGCACGCCGGGAGCCGACACCGGCGGCGGCGAGCACCTTCTGGAGGCGTTCGGCGCCCTCGTACACCGGGGCGTCGGACTTGGGGGAACGGTTATCGCGTGGCATCGGCAAGCTCTTCTACGTCGTCGGGGAGGAACGGGGCAAGCGGGGGCAGGTCGGCGACCGAGTCCAGGCCCAGCTTCTCCAGGAACATCGTGGTGGTCCGGTAGAGGAAAGCACCGCTGTCCGGTTCGGCGCCGCACTCCTCGACCAACCCACGCGACACCAGGGTACGGAGCACCCCGTCACAGTTGACACCCCGGATGGCCGAGACCCGGCCCCGGGTCACCGGCTGCTTGTAGGCGATCACCGCGAGCGTCTCCAGGGCGGCCTGGGTCAGCCGGGCCGACTGCCCGTCCAGCACGAACCGCTCCACGTGGGCCGCGTATTCCGGCCGGGTGTAGAGCCGCCAGCCCCCCGCCGCCCGGCGCAGCTCGAAACCGTGCCCGGCGGCGGTGTAGCCGGCGGCGATATCGTCGAGCACCGGCCCGATCCGCTCCGGCCGCTGCTGGAGCACCTGGGCCAGCACCAGCTCGCTGACCGGCTCGTCGACCACCAGCAGGATGGCCTCCAACGCGCCGCGCAGCTCCGCGTCGTCCAGCTCGGGCGCCGGCTCCGGCGCGACCGCCGCCCGCCGCCGCCCCGCCGGCTGCCGCCCCGGTACGCCCGCCGCGCCCCGCTCCCCCGCCGCCGTCCCCGGCGCGCCCCGCTCCCCCGCCGCCGTCCCCGGCGCGCCCCGCTCCCCCGCCGCCGTCGCCGGCGCGCCCCGCTCCCCCGCCGCCGTCGCCGGCGCGCCCCGCTCCCCCGCCGCCGTCGCCGGCGCGCCGGGACCACCCGGCACCGCCTCGGCCGGCGTCCGGCCCGGATCGGCGGATGCCGTCTCGGCGGGTGGGGGGCGGTGTTCTGTCGGGCGGTGGGGCGTTCCCACGGGGGAACCCAGGCGGCGGCCTGGTCGGCCAGCGAGTCCTGGCGCTCCTCGTCGCTCATCACGTCACTCCTGCGTCGATGCGGGCTCGTCCGCCGGTCCGGTGGGCACTCCGGTGGCGGGCACCGGAGCGGTGGGTTCGCCCGGCACGGGGTCGGCCCCGGCGGGCGCGGCACCGGCCGGACGCCCGGGGGCGGGATCCACCGGGGCGGGGTCGACGGGGCTGCCGGCGTACTCGTCGACGTGCAGGTCGGCACCCCCGTCGGCGGGGCCGGTCCAGCGTACGGTCAGCTCCTCCAGGGCCTCCTCCTGGACGAAGGCGACCAGGCCCTCCCGGTACAGCTCCAGCAGGGCCAGGAAGCGGGCCACCACCTCCAGGGTGATCCCGCAGTCGGCGCAGAGCAGCGTGAAGGTGGCGACGCCGGACCGGCGCAGCCGCTCGGCCAGGATCGCCGCGTGCTCCCGGACGCTGACCCGGACCAGGTGCACGTGCGCGATGGAGACCTCCGGCACCGGTTTCGGGGTCATCGCCCGGACCGCCAGCTTGAGCAGCCGCTCAGGGCCGATGCCGAGCACCAGGTCGGGCAGGGCCTCGGCGTACCGGGGCTCCAGGGTGACCGCGCGCGGGTACCGCCGACCGCCGACCGCCTCCAGCTCGGCGATGTGCGCCGCCGCCTCCTTGAACGCCTTGTACTGCAACAGCCGGGCGAAGAGCAGGTCCCGCGCCTCCAGCAGGGCGAGGTCCTCCTCGTCCTCCACCTCGGCCGAGGGCAGCAGCCGGGCGGCCTTCAGGTCCAGCAGGGTGGCGGCGATGAGCAGGAACTCGCTGGTCTCGTCGAGGTCCCACTGGTCGCCCATGGCCCGGATGTAGGCGATGAACTCGTCGGTGACGGTGTGCAGGGCCACCTCGGTGACGTCCAGCTTGTGTTTGCTGATCAGTTGCAGCAGCAGGTCGAACGGGCCGGTGAAGTTCGCCAGCCGGACGGTGAAGCCGGTGCCCTGCCCGGTCGGTGGCACCTCCGCCGCAGCGGTCGCCCCGTCGGCGGCCCCGGTGGCCGGCGCGGACGGCGGCGGCGGGGTCGGCGGCGGGTGCAGCGGTGGCGCGGTCACCGGACGACCGTAGTCCACGCCCAGGCAGCGGAGGTGGTCGCCGTCGGGGGCGGGTCGGGCGTGGCGCGGCGACGGCGCACCCCGGCCTACCGGTCGGCCTGGGCGGCGATCACCTCGCGGGCCAGCTGCCGGTAGTTGCGGGCCCCGGAGGAGGCCGGGTCGAGGGTGGTGATCGGCGCTCCGGCCACCGTGGACTCGGGGAACTTCACCGTCTTGGTGATGACGGTCTGGTAGACCTTGTCGCCGAACGCCTCGACCACGCGCTGGAGCACCTGGCGGCAGTGGGTGGTGCGGCTGTCGTACATGGTGGCGAGGATGCCCTCGAGTTCCAGGTCGAAGTTGAGCCGTTCGCGGACCTTGTCGATGGTGTCCAGCAACAGCGCCACCCCGCGCAGGCTGAAGAACTCGCACTCGAGCGGGATGAGCACCCCGTGGGCCACGGTCAACGCGTTGATCGCCAGCAGGCCCAGCGAGGGCTGGCAGTCGATCAGGATGTAGTCGTACTCCTTGCGCACGTTGCGCAGCACCCGGGCCAGGGCCATCTCCCGGGCGACCTCGTTGACGAGCTGTATCTCGGCGGCGGAGAGGTCGATGTTGGCGGGCAGGATGTGCAGCCCGGCCACGTCCGTCTTGATCAGGACGTCCTCGGCCATCACGTCGTCCTGCATGAGCAGGTTGTAGACCGACAGGTCGAGGTTGTGCGGGTTCACGCCCAGCCCCACCGAGAGCGCGCCCTGCGGGTCGAAGTCGACCAGCAGCACCTTGCGGCCGTACTCGGCCAGGGCGGCACCCAGGTTGATGGTGGTGGTGGTCTTGCCGACGCCACCCTTCTGGTTGGCCATCGCGATGATCCGGGCCGGACCGTGCCGGTCGGTGGGCATCGGCTCGGGGATCGGCTTGCGCATCGTGTAGGCGGCCGGGTCGGCCGGACCCAGGTCGGCGCCGAGCGACGCCTGCTGCTCACGGAGCTCCGACGTCCAGGCGTCGGCACGATCACCGTTGCCAGCCATGTCCTCGTTGCCCCCTCCCGACGACCACCCGGCGTCGGAGCAGTCCGACGTCCTTCGCGGCGCCGCTGCGCACCCCGGTTGTCGCCCAGGAGGTCCGCGCCGATGCCGACTCTACGCCACCGACGACCAGCGCGTTCGGCACCGGTCCGGCGTGTCGGGCGTACCGGCCGGTCAGCGCCCCGGCTGGCGGGTGTCCCGGGCGCGGGGGTGGGTGGTGGCGTACACCTCGCGCAGCCGGTCCACGGTGACCAACGTGTACACCTGGGTGGTGGTGACCGAGGCGTGGCCGAGGAGTTCCTGCACCACCCGCACGTCGGCGCCGCCGTCGAGCAGGTGGGTGGCGTACGAGTGGCGCAGGGTATGCGGGGAGACCGCCTGCGGGCCGTCCACCGGCAGCCCGGCCCGCCGCGCGGCCCGCCGCAGCACGGTCCACGCGCCCTGCCGGGTCAGCGGCCCGCCCCGGGCGTTGACGAAGACCGCCGGCGTGCCCCGGCCGGCGACGACCAGCGCCGGCCGGGCCCGCACCAGGTAGGCCCGCAGCGCCCGCACGGCGTACCCGCCGACCGGCACCAGCCGGGTCCGCCCGCCCTTGCCGCGCAGCAGCGCGGTGCCCTCGTCGACGTCCACGTCGTCCACGGCCGCGCCGACCGCCTCGGAGATCCGCGCGCCGGTGCCGTACAGGAACTCCAGCAGCGCCCGGTCGCGCAGCGTGACGGCCGCCCCGTCGCCGGCGGCGGTGACCGCGCCAGCGGCGTCCAGCAGCCGGACCACGTCGTCGACCGGCAACGCCCGGGGCAACCGGCGAGCGGCGGCGGGCGGGCGGACGTCCCGGCTGGGGTCCGCGCCGGCCAGTCCCTCCCGGACGGCGAACCGGTGCAGCCCGCGCACGGCGGAGGCGGCCCGGGCGGCCGAGGTCACCGCCAGCGGCGGGTGGTCCGCGTCGCCGGCCCGCAGCCGCGCGAGGTGCGCCTCGACCTGCCCGGTCCCGACGGCGGCCAGGTCGGCCACCCCGGCTGCGGCCAGGGTGGCCAGGTAACGCTCCAGGTCCCGGCGGTACGCGGTGAGGGTGTTCGCCGCCAGCCCCCGCTCCACGGTGAGGTGGTCGAGGTAACCGCGCACGGCCCGCCGCAGGGCCGGTGCCGGCTCCCCGGCCCCGTCGGCGCGGCTCTGGTCGGTCAGGCCAGCACCTCGGCCAGCGGAAGGGTCGCCATCCCGTGCGCCTCGGCGACCGGGCCGTAGACCACCCCGCCGTCGTGGGTGTTCAGGCCCAGCGCCAGGGCGGGATCGCGGCGCAGCGCGTCGCGCCAGCCGTGGTCGGCCAGTTCGAGGGCGTACGGCAGGGTGACGTTGGTCAGCGCGTACGTGCTGGTGTGCGGCACCGCGCCGGGCATGTTCGCCACGCAGTAGAAGATCGAGTCGTGCACCTGGTAGGTCGGCTCGGCGTGCGTGGTGGGGCGGGAGTCCTCGAAGCAGCCACCCTGGTCGATGGAGATGTCGACCAGCACGCTGCCCGGCTTCATCCGGGAGACCAGCTCGTTGGAGATCAGCGTGGGGGCCTTCGCCCCCGGGACGAGGACCGCCCCGATGACCAGGTCCGCGTCGAGCACCGCCCGCTCGACCTCGTAGGCGTTGGAGGCGACCGTCTGCAGGTGGCCCCGGTAGATGGCGTCGGCCTGCCGCAGCCGGGCCACGTTCATGTCCAGCAGCAGCACCTCGGCCTGCAGGCCCAGCGCGATGGCGGCGGCGTTCATGCCGGACACGCCCGCGCCGATGACCACGGTCTTCGCCGCGTACACCCCGGAGACGCCGCCCATCAGGATGCCCCGGCCGCCGCCCTGCCGCTGCAGGTGGTACGCGCCGACCTGCGGGGCGAGCCGGCCGGCCACCTCGGACATCGGGGCGAGCAGCGGCAGCGACCGGTCGGGCAGCTCGACGGTCTCGTAGGCGATGCCGGTGACCTTCCGGTCGACCAGCGCGTCGGTGCACTCCTTGGAGGCGGCCAGGTGCAGGTAGGTGAAGAGCACCTGCCCGGCCCGCATCCGGTGGTGCTCCTCGGCGATCGGCTCCTTGACCTTGAGCACCAGCTCGGCGGTGTCCCACACCTCGTCGGCGGTGCCGAGGATGGTGGCCCCGGCGGCGGCGAACTCGTCGTCGGTGAGGCTGGACCCGACCCCGGCGCCCGCCTCGACGAAGACCTGGTGACCGTGGCGGACGAACTCGTTGACGCCCGCCGGCGTGATCGCCACGCGGTACTCGTGGTTCTTGACCTCGCGTGGGATTCCGACCTTCACGATGCAGACACCTTCCTCCGGGGTGTCGCCCCCCGGACTGCGCGGTGCCCGGCCGGCTCCGTTGCCGACGCGGTCCACCGGTTCCGCCGGCGGCAGTCTAGGCGCGTTGCCACCCGTCGGCGGTTGGCACAGTGACAACCGGTGCCCGTTGCGCCTGACGGTGTGTCAGGAGTACCGCCCGGGCCTGCCGTTCGACGTCCCTTCCATGGTCGCACCGGTCGGCCCGGTCCGCCGGTCGGGAAACCCGCCCGGCAGGCCCGTGTCCCCGCCACCGCACAGGGGGTCCGTGCGGGGCTCGGCCGGGAACGCCGGCCGGGGCCGGCGCGGCGGACCGCGACGGCCCCGGCGGGGCGTACCGGATCAGCGGTGCAGCGGGGTGTCGGCCCGGCGCAGCACCGACCAGCCGGCGTCCCGGGCGCGGGCCGCGGCCAGCAGCCCGACCGCGCACGGACCGTTGGTGACCTCCCCGGCCAGCACCATGCCGACCGCCTCGTCCAGGTCGATCCGGACGATCTGCAGGTCGGCCTCCTCGTCGTGCCGCTCGTGCCGCTGCCCGACCGGCACCTCGGCCAACTCCCGGGCGAGGAACACCCGGACCACCTCGTCGGTGAAACCCGGCGAGGTGTGCACGTCGACCAGCAGGTCCCACCGGCCGGCGGTGAGGTCGGCCTCCTCGGCCAGCTCCCGGGCGGCGGCCACCGGCAGGTCCTCGCCCGCGACGTCCATCAGGCCCGCGGGCAGCTCCCACAGGTGCCGCCCCACCGGCTGCCGGTACTGCCGCACCAGCACCACCCGGCCGGCCCCGTCCAGCGCGACCACGGCGACCGCGCCGACGTGCCGCACGTAGTCTCGGGTCGCGGTGCCCCCGCCGGGCATGGTCACCTCGTCGCTGACCACGGTGAAGATCCGGCCGGTGTACCGCTCGGCCCGAGAGCGCAGCTCGTAGCGGTGCTCGACGGCGCTCACGACGCGGACGACGCCTTCGTCGCCGCGCCGTTGCGGGCTGCGGCCTTCGCCGTCGGCGCCTCGTTCTTCGACGGCTCGGCCGGTGAGGTCCCGGCCGGCGTCGTCTCGGCCGGCGTGGTCCCGGGCCTCGGGGTCTCGACCACCGGGTCGAGGTCCACCGGCAGCTGGTCGGCCTGCGAGTACGCCACGACCGCCTTGACGAACCCGGCGAACAGCGGGTGCGGGCGGGTCGGCCGGCTCTTCAGCTCCGGGTGCGCCTGGGTGGCCACGAAGAACGGGTGCAGGCCGCGGTCCAGCTCGACGAACTCGACCAGCCGACCGTCCGGGGAGGTGCCGGAGATGCGCAGGCCCGCCTTGGTCAGCTGGTCCCGGTAGGCGTTGTTCACCTCGTACCGGTGCCGGTGCCGTTCGCTGATCTCGGTGGCGCCGTAGGCCTCGGCCACGATCGATCCCGGGGTCAGCGTCGCCGGGTACGCCCCGAGTCGCATGGTGCCGCCCAGGTCACCCCGGCCGGCGACGATGTCCTCCTGGTCGGCCATGGTGGCGATGACCGGGTGCTTGGCCTCCTCGTCGAATTCGAGGGAGTTCGCCGCGTCCAGGCCGGCCAGGTGGCGGGCCACCTCGATGGTCATGCACTGTAGGCCGAGACAGAGCCCGAGCAGCGGTACGCTGTTCTCCCGGGCGTACCGGGAGGCGCCGATCTTGCCCTCGATGCCGCGTACGCCGAAGCCGCCGGGGATGACGATGCCGTCCACGCCGGACAGGGCCGACGCCGCCCCGGCCGGGGTGACGCAGTCGTCGCTGGGCACCCAGCGCAGCTGCACCCGGGCCCGGTGGCCGAAGCCGGCGGCCCGGATCGCCTCGCTGACCGACAGATAGGCGTCGGGCAGGTCGACGTACTTGCCGACCACCGCCACGGTGACCGTGTGGTGCGGCTGGTGCACCCGGTCCAGCAGGTCGTCCCAGCTGGTCCAGTCGACGTCCCGGAAGGACAGGCCGAGCCGGCGCACCACGTACGCGTCGAGACCCTCGCGGTGCAGCACCTTCGGGATGTCGTAGATGCTCGGGGCGTCCGGGGCGGCGACGACCGCCTCGGAGTCGACGTCGCAGTAGAGGGAGAGCTTCTCCTTCAGCTTCTGCGGGATCTCCCGGTCGCAGCGCAGCACGATGGCGTCCGGCTGGATGCCGATGTTGCGCAGCTGGGCCACCGAGTGCTGGGTCGGCTTGGTCTTCAGCTCCCCGGACGGGGCCAGGTAGGGCACCAGCGAGACGTGCAGGTAGAAGCAGTTGTCCCGGCCGAGGTCGTGCCGGACCTGGCGGATCGCCTCCAGGAACGGCAGCGACTCGATGTCGCCGACGGTGCCGCCGACCTCGGTGATCACCACGTGCGGGATCTGGCCGTCGGCGTCCGGGTCGGCCATGCCGAGGATCCGCGCCTTGATCTCGTTGGTGATGTGCGGGATGACCTGGACGGTGTCGCCCAGGTACTCGCCGCGCCGCTCCTTGGCGATCACGTCGGAGTAGATCTGGCCGGTGGTGACGTTCGCCTTGCCGGACAGGTCGCGGTCGAGGAACCGCTCGTAGTGCCCGACGTCGAGGTCGGTCTCCGCGCCGTCCTCGGTGATGAAGACCTCACCGTGCTGGAACGGGTTCATTGTCCCCGGGTCGACGTTGAGGTAGGGGTCGAGCTTCTGCATCACCACCCGCAGCCCGCGCGCGGTGAGCAGATTGCCGAGGCTGGAGGCGGTGAGGCCCTTGCCGAGCGAGGAGGCGACGCCCCCGGTGACGAAGATGTGCCGGGTCGTCCGTGCTGATGGGGCCAAGGCCTGCTCCCGTGTCGTCCGTAGCGGTCGTGCGAACCGCCGTGCCGATCAGCAAAGTGATCACGCGATCCACGGGATTCCACGGTAACACCTCGCCGGGGTCCACCCGGCGTCGCACCCGACCCCGGGCTATCCGGACCCCGGACCGGACCGACCGGCCGCCACCTCGGTCGACGCCGGATCCGCCGTCGCGGGGGTACGCGCCGCCGGCACCGCAACCGCCTCCCGCCCCGCCGGCCGGTCCCCACGGTCGGGCGGCGCACCGCCCCGGTCGCCGTCGGATTCCGTCACCCGCCGCTGCGGCCCGCCGTCCGGGGCGTCGCCGTCGGAGGACGCCGCCGGATGCCGCTGCGGCCCGGCGCCCGGGGCGTCGGCGGGCCGTCCGCCGGGCGGGGCGTCGCCGTCGGCGGGCCGTCCGCCGGCCGGGTCGTCGTCGGGTGGGCGGACGCCGGGTGGACCGCCCGGGGCGTCGGGCCGGGGATGGCCCGGATCGGGCACGGTACGGTCGGTGGAGTGGTCGAGCACCCGCAGCGAGGCCAGCGCCGCCATCGGCACCACCAGCGCGCCGGCCGCCCCGGCCACGTCCAGGGCGGTGCCGCCCAGCAGCCCGGCGATGACCGCCGCGACCGCCGTGCCGGCCAACGCCGCCCGGATCGCCGGATAGATGCCGAACAGCCGCATCAGCCCGCCCCAGGGCTGGAGCAGCGCGAACCAGACCAGCAGCAGACCGACCACCGCCAGCACGGTCAGCGGGCTGTTGACCAACGTCTGGAAGTTCGCGGTGCTGGACCGGTGCACGGTCAGCCCGCCGGTGCCCTCGCCCAGGGCGGTCAGGAACCGGCCCAGCGCCCCCCGCTCCTCCACCGGCCGGCGCAGGTCCACCACCGCGAAGCCGATGGTCAGCGCCAGCCCGGCCATGGTCGCCCAGACCAGCCGGCTGACCGTCAGCCAGCCGCCGGTGCTGATCGCGGCGGCCACCGCCACCCCGGCGGTCAACGCGATCGCGCCGATCGAGTCCGCACCCAGGTAGGGGCTGCCGATCACCACCACGGCCAGCCCGCCCACCGCGACCACCACCATCGGCCGCCACTGCCGGCGGACCCGCTGGGCGAGCCAGCCGGCGCTGAGCAGCGAACCGGCGAGGAAGACGCCCAGCCCCACGGTGCCCAACCCGGAGAACCGGCCGCCCTCCAGCGCGGAGTAGCCGACCACGCCGTTGAGCTGCAACCGGGCACCGCTGAGCACGTCCGCGCCGACCACCAGGGTGGCCAGGCCGGCGACCGCGCCGAGCGGGCCGAGGGTGCGGTCGTGGCCGGGGGTGAACCGGACCAGGGCGGTCGCACCCACGATCAACGCGACCGTCACCCCGGCGAAGTACACCCCGGCGTGGTCGCCCCGCCACCACGGCACCGCGTCGGCGAGCAGGGCCGCCGGCACCGCCAGGGCGACCGCGATCAGCAGCAGTTCCACGGTCGCCACGATGCGGCGGGAGACCGGCGGTGGGCTGTGCGGGCCAGCGAGCCGACGAGCCCGGCGCAACAGCGGCAGCACCGCGATGGCGAGGCCGACCTGGGCCGCGGCGAGCAGGGCGAAGAACCACCCGGCCACGGCCCGCTGGGCGGCGGCCTCCCGGTCGGCGTCGGCCGGCGCGGTGATCGCGGTGGCCAGGTCGTCCGGGCGGTCGTCGACCTTGACGGCGGGACGGCCGAGGAAGATCCGCTCGGGCATCGGCCGGCCCAGCGCGATCAACGCGGTCGGTGCCAGGTCCACCAGTTGCAGGTAGCCCTCCCGGCCGGTGCTGGGCGAGGTGAGCCAGCCGTTCTCCCAGCCGGGTCCGTCGGCGACCACGACGTGCAGCCGGGCCGGTGCCTCGGTGTCGGACACCCCGGCGACCAGCACCAGGGAACGCTCCGGCCGGGCGGCGAGCACCCTCGCCAGCGCCTGGTCGGCCTGCCGGGCCGCCGCCCGCCGGGCCGCCGGATCTTCGCCGCTGACCGTGCCCAGGTCGACGATGCTCAGCACGCAGGAGCCGAGCAGCTCGGCCGGGTCGGCCGGCAGCTCCGGGGCGTACCGGTCGACCCGGCCGAAGGGTCGGGCGGCGGCGACGGCGGCACCGGGGCCGATCGCCACCGAGCAGCGCACCGACTCCGACAGCGAGCCGGGCACCGTGCCCCAGGGCTGCCGGTCGGCGTTGTAGGCGACCACACCCTCCTGGTCAGGCAGGTTCGCGCCGATCCCGTCGGGCTGCTCGACCGTCACCTCCGTCGCCGGGCAGCCGCCGGTCGGGCGGTTGCCGTTCCAGCCGGCGTAGCTGCCCGCACCGAGGGTGAGCCAGCCGTCCACCGGGCAGGTCGGGCGGTGCGCGGAGCGGGTCGACAACGACCCGATGGACCCCTGCTGGGCCATCCGCCACAGGGTCGGGGTGGTCTGCGGGTCGACGTCGGCCCAGCGCAGCCCGGCCACCCCGGCGAGGACCACGTAGTCGGCGGTGCGCCGGGGCGGGCTGGTGTCCGGGCGGGCCGCCAGGGCGGTGACGCCGAGCACCACCACGACCAGGGTGAGCAGGACCGGGGTGAATCGGCGCAGCATCAGGCGCGTCCCGTCGCGGGGCCGTCGGTGCCGGAGGTCGCCGGGCCGGTGCGGCCGGCGTCGTCCCGGTGCCCGGGGGCACCGGCCGGGTCGGTGTCGAGTTCGGTGTAGAGGGCGCGCAGGGTGGCGACGGTGTCCGCCTCGGTGGGCCAGCCGGCGGCCCGGGCGACACCCCGGCGGGCCAGGTCGGCCCGCAGGCCCGGGTCGTCCAGCAGCGACCGGACGGCCGTGTCGACCGCGTCCACGTCGCCGGGCGGGACCAGCAGCGCGCCGTCGCCGACCAGCTCGGGCAGCCCGCCGACGGCGGTCGCCACCAGCGGTACACCGGCCCGCAACGCCTCCTGGGCGAACAGTTGCCGGGCCTCCCAGTCACTGGTCACCACCGCCAGGTCGGCGCCGGTGAGCAGGTCGGCCACGTCGGTGCGGTGCCCGAGCAGGGTCACCGGGGCGCGGGCGGCGGAGATCCGGGCGGCCAGCGCCAGGTACGCCGGGCCGCTGCCGGCGACCACCACCACGGGCGGCGGCCGGCGGGTACGCCACCGGGCGGCGGCGTCGACGAGCACGTCGTAGCGCTTCTGCGGGTGCAGCCGGCCGACGGAGAGCACCAGCGACTGGTCACCGGCGACGCCGAACTCGGCGCGGACGGCGGCCCGGCGACGCCGGGGAGCCGGCAGGGCCGGCGCGGCGACCGGGGCGAGCCGGGCGTCGGCGGCGCCCAGCGCGGCGGCCCGGTCCACCAGGTCCGCCGACGCCCCCAGGGCGACCCGGGCGGACCGGGCGACGACCCGCTCGGCGAGCCGGGACAGTCGCCCGCGCAGCCCACCGGCGAGCACCGCGTTGTGCCAGGTGACCACGAGTGGTGCGGTGGGCCGGGCGAGCGCCGCGACCAGCCCGGCACGCAGCCCGTGGGCGTGCACCACCCGGGCGTCCGTGCCGGCCAGCGCCCGGCGCAGCGCGGTGACCGCGCGGGCGTCGGCCGGGGTGGGGTTGGCCGAGATCTCCACCGGCGTGAACCGGGCCCCGGTGCCGGCGAAGTCGAACTGCTCGTCGGTGGCGGCCGGGCCGCAGACCAGCACCGGCTGGCCGGCCTCGACGAGCCCCCGGGCCACCGACCGGACGTGTTGCCCCACCCCGCCGGTGCTGGAGGCGAGCAGCAGCACCACCGTGCCCCGGGGGTCGGGGGCGGGCGTCGCGTCGGTCATGGGGAGAGGGTCTCCTTCCCGTCACCGGCGTCGCGGGGAACGCCGTCCTGCGGGGCACCCGCCGGTCGCCGGCCGCCCAGCCGGCGGCGGACGCCGGTGAGCAGCGGCCCGACGTCCCGCCGGTCCACCAGCCAGGCGACGGCGAGGAACAGCACGCCGACCACGGCCCCCGACAGCATGCCCTGAACGAGTGCCCCCGCTGTCGTCGGGGTGCCGCCGTCGGCGAGCAGCCGGGCGGTGAGGACGCCGGCCGGGGCGGCGAGCAGCGCGGCCAGCAGACCCGCCAGGGCGGCCCGACCGGCACCGGCGAGCGCGGCCCGACCGGCGGACCGGGACACCGCGCCGACCAGGAGCACCCCGAGGACCAGCATCCCGACGGAGTTGGCCAGGGTGACCGCCAGCACCCGGTCGGCGCGGGGCAGCAGCGCCGCCAGCGGTACGGCGACCAGCGGCACCACCAGCCAGCCGGTGGTGATGGCGGCGGTGGCCGCCCGGGTGGCCCCCCGGGCGTAGAGCGCCCGGGACAGCACCGCGAAGAGACCGTAGCCGACCAGTCCGGGGGCGAACCCGGCGATGGCGGCAGCGGTCGGCTCCGCGCCGAGCGGGAAGAACCGGCCGACCGGTTCGGCGGTGCCGACCAGCGCCGCCGCGCCGAGGAAGCTGCACAGCAGCACCCCCCGGGTGGTCGCGGCGACCGTGCTGCGGTAGCCGGCGACGTCGCCGGTCGCGGCGGCGGCGGACAGCCCCGGGTAGGCGGCGACGGCCAGCGGCACCGCGAGCACCGCCCAGGGCAGCAGGTACATGGTCTGGGCCAGGTTGTAGACCTGCGGGGAGCCGGTCGGGCCGCCGGAGACCCGGTTGAGGATGACCACCAGGGCGAGTTGCTGGGCGGTGACGGTGACCGCCCCGGCGACGGCGAGCCCGCCGACCCGGGCGCGGGCGTCGGCGGGGAAGGCGTACCCGGGTCGCCAGGCCAGCCCGAGCCGGCGCAGCGGAACCAGCAGCGACAGCGACAGCACCACCACACCGAGGGTGGTGCCGCCGGAGAGGACCAGCTCACCGGCCCGGCTCACCTGGGCGATGCTCGCGTCCCGGCCCTGGGTGGCGCCGAAGACCAGGTAGACCACCACGACGGTGAGGCTGGACAGCAGCGGCGCGACGACCGGCCAGGCGAACCGGCGGTGCGCCTGGAGGACCCCGGTGAGCACGATCCCGATGCCGTAGAGCGGCAGTTGCGGGGCGAACACCCGCAGCATCCGTGCCCCGGCGGCCAGCTCGGCCGGGGAGCGCCCGTCGGAGATCACCGCCACGATCGGGTCGGCGAAGAGCGCCACCAGCGCCGCGAGCGGCACCAGCAGGGTCACCGTCCAGGTCAACAACGCGCCGGTGGTGGCGGCCACCGCCCGCCGGTCACCCGCCGCGACCGGCCCGGCCAGCAGCGGTACGACGAGACTGGCCAGCGCCCCACCGGCCACGATCTCGAAGATGATGTTGGGGACGGTGTTGGCGATCACGTACATGCCGCCGAGGTCGCTGCCCTCCACGACCCAGGTGAACACGGCGGTACGGCCGAACCCGGCGAGCCGGGCCAGGACGGTGAGCACGGCGATCAGGGCGGCCGCGCCGGCCACCCGACCGGCGGCGGCGAGGGGTGCCGGTCTGGTCACGTCAGTCGGATCGCCGGCCCAGCGCGTCGAGTTCCCGCAGCACCGGGGTGCGCTGGATGACCGCCGTGAAGCTGACCTTCTCGCTGGCCGCGGTGAGGCCGGCGAGGACCGCGAGCAGACCGGCCCGGCCGAACGGGCCGGTCCGGGCGGCGAGCGCCACCCCGAGCAGCGCGCCGACCGCGTTGGCCCCGCTGTCGCCGATCATCACCCGCTCGCCCAGGTCCTCGTCGAGCAGCCCACCGGCGGCACCGACCGCCCCGGCGGCGATGCCGGCGTGCGGGCCACCGGCCAGCGGGACGCCGAGCAGCACCGCCGACTTCAGCGCCCGGCCGGGGCGCAGGTCGAGCAGGTTGAGCAGGTTGGCGGTGCCGGCCACCACGCCCGCGCCGAGCAGCACGTCGACGGTGCGGCCGAGGGTGCGGTGGCGCTGCCGGCGCGGGTGCGCGGCGACCCGGGGGTCGGCGGCGAGCAACGCGGCGGCGGCGAGCCCGGCCGCGCCCACCCCGGCGACCTTGACCAGGCCGGCGGTGACCCGGCCGGCGCGCAGGGCGGCGAGGTGACCGGCGAAGCCCTTGGCGGCCTTCTGTTCCGGCCGGGCGCCGACCACGTCGTCGTAGAGGCCGACCGCGCCCGCGCCGAGGCCGGCGACGAGCACCGCCGCACCGGCCGGGACGCTGCCCGCGCCGAGCGCTCCCCCACCGGACGCCCCGACGGCCAGCGCCGGCCCGGCGGCGAGGCTGACGGTACGGCCACGAAAGTTGGTGCGTTCCAGCGCCGGCCCGACCGGGGCGGTACGGATCTCCCGCAGCGCGTACCGGGCGGCGGCCGCTCCGGCGGCGGCGGCGAGCAGCCGCCCGAACCCGCTCATACGGCACCGCCGGACGGGGCGGTCGGGTGGTAACCGGTCACCGGGGCAGTTTGTTCGTTCACTGGGGCAGTCTAGGCACCAGCGTGGCGTTGTCGCCGACGCCGTACTGACCGGCCCGCTTCTCGGTGAGCTGTTGGACCAGCGCCAGGCTGGTGACCAGCTGCCCCTGCACGGTGTTGGCGTTGTCGACGGTGGAGATGGTCTGCGCGAGCACCGGGTCGCCCCGGACCACGGCCACCAGGTTGCCCCCGGCGGAGCCGTTGCCGCCGACGACGATCGCGCCGGTGCGGTCGAACTGCTCGGCGATCTTCACCACCGACTCGTCCTTCTTCGCGGAGTCCTTGTCGACGTAGGGCTGCCCGCTGACCACCACGACGGCCTCGGCGGTGCCGGTGACCTTCTCCTCGCTGGTGAGGTATCCGGCGTTGGCGTACGCGGCCAGCACCGCCCGCCGGTCGGCGTCGGTCACCGCCGGGGTGCCCTGCGGGCGGTCGAGCAGGACGCTGGCCAGCAGGGCGCTGGAGGTCTCCACGCCGTTGCCGTTGCCGGGCAGCGCCGAGGCGGGCGCGGTGGGCCGGGCCGCGGTGACGGCCAGCTCCATCAGGTTGGTGTTGTTGTCCGGGTTGACGAACTTGTCCTGCACGTCGACCCGGCCGGTCACGGTGGCCCCGGCGGTCTGCAGCGACTTCAGCACGCCCTCGGTGTGCTCCCGCCCGGTGGGCAGGCTGAGCACCATGACCCGCTTGCCGGTGAGCTTGCCCGGCAGGATGATCTGCGCCATCTCGGCGGCGAAGTCCTCCTCCAGGTCCAGCTCCTTCTGGAGGCTGTTGACCGACTGACGCATCTGCTGGTTGTCCTTGCGCAGCGAGTTGACCGTCTCCTTGAGCGAGTCGGCCACCGGGCCGTTGAGGGCGGCCGTGCCGACCACCAGGCCGATCGCCAAGGCCAGGAAGACCGCGGTCAGGGACACCACGTGGTATCGGAAATTGATCACGCTTGCAGCCTCTTGATCGGTCGGGAGCTAGAAGAGCTGGCCGAGCTGGAACACGAAATTGTCCCACCACTCCGAGACCACGCCCAAATACGCCTTGCCGACGGTGGAGACCGCCACGGCGGAGGCCATCGCGGCGATCGCCGAGAGGACCAGGAGCAGCAGGGACGAGCCGGAGATGTTCTGCCGGTAGAGCCGGCTCACCCCCTTGGCGTCGACCAGCTTGCCGCCGACCTTGAGCCGGGTGAGGAAGGTGGAGGCCATCCCGCCGCGGCCCTTGTCCAGGAATTCGACCAGCGTGGCGTGGGTGCCGACCGCCACCAGCAGCGAGGCGCCCTTCTCGTCGGCCAGCAGCATGGCCAGGTCCTCGCTGGTGGCGGCGGCCGGGAAGGTGATCGCCGGCACCCCGAGGCCGTTGACCCGGGCCAGGCCCGGCGCCCGGCCGTCCGGGTAGGCGTGCACGATCACCTCGGCGCCGCACCGCAGCACGTCGTCGGTGACCGAGTCCATGTCCCCGATGATCATGTCGGGGGTGTAGCCCGCCTCGACCAGGGCGTCCGCCCCGCCGTCCACGCCGATCAGCACCGGCTTGAACTCCCGGATGTACGGGCGCAGCACGTCCAGGTCGGCCTTGTAGTCGTAGCCCCGGACCACGATCAGGCAGTGCCGACCCCGCATCTGGGTCTGGATGTCCGGGACGCCGACCCCGTCGAGCAGCAGGTCCCGTTCCTGGCGCAGGTAGTCCATGGTGTTGGCGGCGAACGCCTCCAACTGCACCGACAGGCCCTCCCGGGCGTCGGCCATCGCCTTGGCGACCGTCTCGGCGTCCTGCAGGTCACCGTGCGCCACCGGCTCGTCGCCGACGAAGACGGTGTTGCCCTCGATCCGGACGGTGTCGCCCTCCCGGAGCCGCTCGAAGATCCCCTCGCCGAGGTCGTCCAGGAGCAGGATGCCGGCACCGATCAGCACCTCGGGGCCGAGGTTGGGGTAACGGCCGGAGACCGACGGCTTGGCGTTGAGGACCGCGGCGACCCCGACCGCGACCAGTGAGTCGGCCGCCACCCGGTCCAGGTCGACGTGGTCGATCACCGCGATGTCGCCGGGGCGGAGCCGGCCGACCAGCCGCTTGGTACGGCGGTCGAGACGTGCGGTGCCGAGAACTGAGTCCGGTTCCGCGTTCCGGGTCCGGCGCAACGTGGGTAGACGCATCGTGACCATCCTGGCATGGGAGGCTGGTTTTTCCGGTGCGACATGCCTGAGCAGGGCCGCCTACCCAGGGAAGCACACCAGGGCACGGCCCGGTGTGCCTCCGCTCACAATCGTCGCGGTCAGGGCCGTCTTTCCTTCGCCGCGACGGCCAGGAGTTCCTCGGCATGGGCGATACCCAGATCCGAATCCGGCAAACCTGCCAGCATCCGGGCCAGCTCCCGGGCACGTTCGGTGTCCTCCACCACCCGTACCCCGCTGGTGGTCACCGCGCCGCCGGTGTCCTTCGCCACCACCAGGTGCCGGTCGGCGAACGCGGCCACCTGCGGCAGGTGCGTCACCACCAGCACCTGGTGACTGCGGGCCAACCGGGCCAACCGCCGGCCGATCTCCACCGCCGCCTGACCTCCCACCCCCGCGTCGACCTCGTCGAAGACCAGGGTGGGCGGGCCGCCGGAGCCGGCGAACACCACCTCGATGGCGAGCATCACCCGGGACAGCTCACCCCCGGAGGCACCCCGCTGCAACGGCAGCGACGGCGCTCCCGGGTGGGCCAGCAGCCGCAGCTCCACCTCGTCGGCGCCGTCCGGACCGACCCCGCACTCGACCCCGTTGACCGACAGCGTCGGCTCGGACCGGCCGGCCGGCCGGGGCAGCACCGCCACCTCGATCCGGGCGTGCGGCATCGCCAACCCGGCCAGCTCCACGGTGACCTGCTCGGCGAAGCGGACCGCCGCCTCCTGCCGGGAAGCCGACAGCCGACCGGCCAGCTCGGCCACCTCACCGGCGAGGCGTTGCGCCTCCCGGTCCAGCTCGTCGAGCACCTCGTCGGAGGTGTCCAGGTCGGACAGCCGGGTCCGGGCGCGTTCGGCCCAGGCGATCACCCCGTCGACGTCGTCGGCGTACTTGCGGGTCAACGCCCGCAGCGCGGCCCGCCGCTCGTAGATGGTCTGCAACCGGGCCGGGTCGGCGTCCAACGCCGCCAGGTACGCCGACAGCTCCGCCGAGACGTCCGCCACCAGGGTGGCCGCCTCCTCCAGCCGACCGGCCAGCTCACCCAGCGCCGGATCGGTGCCCGCCTGCGCCTCCAGGGTGCGCCGGGCCGTGCCGAGCAGCACCGTGGCGTCGGGCGTGTCGTCGGCCGCCTCCACCCCGCCGGCCACGCACACGTGCGCCAGCTGGGCCGCCGTCCGCAGCCCCTCGGCGTGCTCCAGCCGCTGCGCCTCGGTCTTCAACTCGTCGTCCTCGCCGGGCTGCGGGTCGACCCGGGTGATCTCGTCCAGCCCCAGCCGGAGCAGATCGGCCTCCTGATGCCGGGCGCGGGCGTTGCTGCGCCGGTCGGCCAGGTCGTCGACCACCTGCCGCCACCGCCCGTACGCCTCCCGCAGCGCGTCGACCAGCTTCTCGTGCCCGGGGCCGGCGAACCGGTCCAGCGCGGCCCGCTGCTCGGCGGGCCGCAGCAGCCGCAACTGGTCGGACTGGCCGTGCACCGCCACCACCTGCTCGCCGACCTCACCGAGCATCGACACCGGCATGCTCCGGCCGCCCAGGTGGGCGCGGGACCGGCCCTCCACGGTGACCGTACGGCTCATCAGCAGCGAGCCGTCGTCGTCGGGTCCGCCACCGGCGTCGACGATCCGGGCGTGCACCACGTCGGCCACCCGGCCGCCGAGCCGCAGCCGCCCCTCGACGGTGGCCCGCCCCGGCGCGGCCCGCACCCGGCCCGCGTCGGCCCGGCCGCCGAACAGCAGGCCGAGGCCGGTCACCACCATCGTCTTGCCGGCACCGGTCTCACCGGTGATGACGTTCATCCCGCCGGCCAGCGGCAGGGTGGTGTCCTCGATGACGCCCAGTCCGGTGATCCGCAGCTCTTCCAGCACAGCACCCGACAGTAGACGCGTGCTGGGACAGTTGACCAGCCGGCACGGGTGACCGGTCGGGCCGGCATGATCCACCCCGCCGGCCACCGGGGCGGTGCCGCTGGTGGGCGGCCCCGGGCGGGGTCCGACAGACCCCGCAGGCCCCGGGTCCGCGATCCGGGATCAGCGGCGGCTGCCGCGCCAGCCCTGCACCGGCAGGTCGAACTTGGCCACCAGGCGATCGGTGAACGGCCGGTCCCGCAACCGCACCACCCGTACCGGCAGGGCACCCCGGCGCACCGTCACCGTGGCACCCGGCGGCAGGTCGTAGACCCGCCGCCCGTCACAGCAGAGCACCGCCAGGGTGGTGAACGGGTCGACCGTGATGACGAACGTGGAGGTGGGCGCGGTCACCAGCGGACGGCTGAACAGCGCGTGCGCGCTGATCGGCACCAGCAGCAACGCCTCCACCTCCGGCCAGACCACCGGCCCCCCACCGGAGAACGCGTACGCGGTGGAGCCGGTCGGGGTGGCACAGACCACGCCGTCACAGCCGTAGCGGGACAGCGGGCGACCGTCCACGTCGACCAGCAGCTCCAGCATCTGGGCGCGTTCGCCCTTCTCGACGCTGATCTCGTTGAGCGCCCACGACTCGATGGTCGGGCCGCCGTCGAACTCGGCGGTGACGTCGAGGGTGAGCCGTTCGTCCACGGTGTAGTTGCGCCCGACCACGTCCCGCACGGCGGTGTCGAGATCGTCGATCTCCGCCTCGGCGAGGAAACCCACCTTGCCCAGGTTGATGCCGAGCAGCGGCACCTTCGCCGGGCGGGCCAGTTCGGCCGCGCGCAGGAAGGTGCCGTCCCCGCCGAGCGCGAAGACGATCTCGGCCCCCTCGGCCGCCCGCAGACCGGCCATCGGCACCACCCCGGGCAGGTCGAGGTCCTCGGCCTCCTCGGCCACCACCCGGACCTCGAAGCCGGCCGCGATCAGGTCGGCCGCGACCGCGCGGGCGTGCTCGGTGCTGCGTCGCCGGCCGGTGTGCGTCACCAGCAGCGCGGTCCGGCTCACCGGTGCCACCACCCGTCACGCGTCCGGCCGGTCAGGCCCTCGCTGAGGTCCACCGGACCCGCCTCCCGTCCACCCTCGTGGGACACCATTGCGACGTCGCGCACCGCACTCACCCTGCCACCTTCCCGGACGCCGCAGCCGGCCCGGGGCCGGTCGGCCCGGCCACCACCACGGCGTGCACCCGTCCGGGGTCGGCCGCCGGCGCGTCCCGGCGCAACCACACGAAGAACTCGACATTGCCACTCGGACCGGGCAGCGGGCTGGCCGCCACGTCCGCCAGGCCGAGTCCGAGCCCGGCGGCGCTCGCCGCCACCTCCAGCACCGCCTCGGCCCGCAGCGCCGGATCCCGGACCACACCCCCGGCGCCGACCCGCTCCTTGCCGACCTCGAACTGCGGCTTGACCATCAGCGCCAGGTCGCCGTCGGTACGGGTGCAGCCGGCCAGCGCGGGCAGCACCAGACGCAGGGAGATGAACGACAGGTCAGCCACCGCCAGGTCGACCGGCCCGCCGATCGCCTCCGGGGTGAGGGTACGCACGTTGGTGCGGTCCAGCACCCGGACCCGTTCATCGGTCCGCAGCGACCAGGCGAGCTGGCCGTACCCGACGTCCACGGCGACCACCTCGGCCGCACCGGCGCGCAGCAGCACGTCGGTGAAGCCGCCGGTCGACGCCCCGGCGTCCAGGCACCTGCGGCCGGCGACGGTCAGCCCGGCGGGGGCGAAGGCGGCGAGCGCGCCGGCCAGTTTGTGGCCGCCCCGGGAGACGTACTCGTCGATCGGGTCGGCACCGGTGACCAGCAGCGGATCGGCCGGGTCGACCATCGCGGCCGCCTTGCGCGCGGGCACCCCGCGCAGCTGGACCCGGCCGGCCTCGATCAGCGCGGCCGCCTGCTCGCGGGAACGGGCCAGGCCGCGACGGACGATTTCGGCGTCGAGTCGGGTACGACGTGCCATGGGGTGGTTCTCTCCGGTCCGGTCAGGCCTGGTCGATGGTGGCGAGGGTCTCCCGCAGCGTCTGGTACGCCGCCTCGTACTGGGCGATCTGGTCGGCCGGGGGCAGGCCCTCGGCGTTCGCCATCGCCCGGACGGCGGCGTCGACGGCCGGATGGCGGACCTCGTCGACGTCCTCGTCCGCGACGGTGGACGGCGGACCGGGGCGGCCGGCCGGCGGCGGGGCGGGGCGGGGCGGGCCGGTCACGACCGGCTCCCGGGGAAGCCGCTCACCCGGCGCCGCCGGGGGAACCTCGGCCGGGAGCGGCCTTACGGGGTGGACGCGACGGCGGCGTCGGGTCCTCGCCGGGCGCTCCCGACCCGGCGGACGGGTCCACCGGCACGGGCTTCTGCACAGCCTTCTTCACGGCCTTCTTCGCCACGGCCTTCTTCGCCACGGCCTTCTTCGCCACCGTCAGGGGCGAGGGCGCGGCGTCGCCGGGCTCACCACCGGCCGTCTCCGCAGTGCCACCGGCCATCTTCACAGCACCACCCGCCGGAGCGGTGGTGTCGGGCGCGGCGTCGCCGGCCGGTACCGCCACCGGTCCGTTCCGCGCCTCGCGGAGCTGCCGCTCCAGCTCGTGCACCCGGCGGGTCAACTCGGCGACCTCGTCGGCGGTGGCGAGCCCCACCGCGCCGAGCGCCCGGTCGACCTCGAACCGGACCAGCTTGGTCAGCGCTTCCCGGTTGGCCGCGCCGGTGGCGAGGAGTTCCTCGGCGAGCGCCTGGAGCTGGACGGCTGTCGCACCGCCCGTGCCGGCCAACCGCCGGGCGGCGTCCTGGGCTCTCTTCCGGGGCGCTTCCGTCAGGCCCAGGGCCAGCTCCAGGTAGGCACGCCACGCGTCCTGCATGACTGAGTCCTTCCGCGGGGGGAGTGTCCGGCCCTCACGCTACCGGGCGCCCCGCGCCGCCCATTGCGGTACGGTGCCGGGAAACGGCGTGGCGGGTGCAAGGAGGACGATGTGGCCAGCGTGGACGAGTGCCGACAGGCGCTGCGGGATCTTGCCGACCGCCTGGACCGGCACGCCGACGCCTCCAGCAAGATCGATCTGGATCGCACCCTGGCCTGCCGGATCACCGATCTGGAGACCGCCTTCCATGGCCGGATCACCGGCGGTCGGCTGGTCGACCTCAGCGACGGCGACGACCCGAAGGCGAAGATCGCCCTGATCACCACCAGCGACGACCTGGTCGCCCTGGTGCACGGTCAGCTCGACGTCACCAAGGCGGTGGCCGCCCGCCGGGTCTCCATCAAGGCCAGCCCGTTCGACCTGCTGAAGCTCCGCAAGCTGCTCTGACCGGGTAACGGGTGCCGGGCGGTAACGGTACCGCCCGGCCCGGCGGTCAGCGGGTCAGGCCGAACCCGGCCAGCACCCGCTCCGCCTCCGGTGAGACCGGCCGTACGGCGGCACCGGTGCCGGCCGACCAGGCGACCGCGCAGAGCGCCGCCACCGCGTCCAACGGCCGCCCGGCTCCGTCCAACTGCACCGTCCCGTCGACGGCCGTCGCCGACCATCCACCGGCCTGCGGATCGCCGGGAACCCGGACCACCGCCGCCGGATCGAAGAGCCCGGCCAGATCAGCCGCGACGTGGGTCGGCCGGCGCAGCTCGGCTGCGGCCAGCAACTCGGGGACGTCGCTGACCCCGGTGAGCACCAGCAGGCTGTCCAGCCCGGCCCGGCGGGCACCCTCGATGTCGGTGTCCAGCCGGTCACCGACCACCAATGTCCGGCCGGTTCCAGCGCGCCGGGCGGCGGTGGCGAAGAGCGCCGGCTCGGGTTTGCCGACCACCACGTCGGGTGCCCGGTCCAGGGCGTGCCGCAGGGCGGCCACCAGTGAGCCGTTACCCGGCAACGGGCCGCGTCCACTCGGCAGCGTCCGGTCGGTGTTGGTGGCCACCCAGGTCGCCCCGCCGCGGATCGCCACCGACGCCTCGGCCAGGTCCACCCAGCCCACCTGCGGGCCGTACCCCTGGACGACGGCGACCGGCGCGTCGTCGGCACGGTCGACCGGGGTGAGCCCGACGGCGCGGATCTCGGCACGCAGCGCCTCCGCGCCGACGACGAGCACTGCGGCCCCGGCGGGAAGCCGGTCCCGCAGCAGTTCGGCGGCGGCCGCCGCCGAGGTGAGCACCTCCGCCGGGTCGGCCGGTACGCCCATCCCGGTGAGCAGGTCGGCGACCTCGCTGGAACGCCGCGACGCGTTGTTCGTGGCGAACGCCACCGCCCGGCCCTCGGCCCGCAGTGCGCCGAGGGCCTCGACCGCGCCGGGAATCGGCCGGTCGATCAGGTAGATCACCCCATCCAGGTCGAAAGCGACCAGGGCGTATTCGTCGACCAACCGGCCCCCGGCGCCGTCGGTCATCGCCGGTCCGCCGCCGATCCGGGCTCGTCAGCCGACCGCGCCTCGACCGGAGCCACCGCGTCGTCGGCCCGACCGGCACCGGGCCGGATGTCCGCAGCGGCACCGGGGGCGTCGCCCGCGTCCGCCGGCCCACCGGCGCGGTGGTCGGTCCCGTCCCGCTCGTCCTCGTCGACGCCGCCGTCGGGGCCGTCCCGGTCGGCGTCGCCGCCGTCCCGGCTCAGCGCGGCGGCCCCGTCGTGACCGTCGGCGTCGAGATCGTCGCCGCCCCCGTCGGCGGCATCCCCGTCGCGGACGGCGCGAACCCCGTCGTGGTCGTCGACCTCATCCTGGTCGGCGATGTCGTCGCGGTCGTCGGCGTCGTCCTGCTCGGCGACATCGTCCTGGTCGACGACATCGTCCTGTCCGGCGATGTCGTCGTGGTCGTCGGCGTCGTCCTGGTCGGCGACATCGTCGTCGGCGTCGTCCTGGTCGGCGTGGTCGCCCGTCGACGCGGCGGCGGTGTCCGCGGTGGCGGCCTCCGTCCCGGCCGGCTCGTCGTCCTCGTCGTCGCCCTCGATCACCACGCCGTCGAGTTCCAGCAGCCGCTCCGCGGCGTCGGTCTCGCTGTCGGTGTCCACGTCGGCGGCTCGGGCGAACCACTCCCGGGCCTCCTCGCGGCGACCCACCGCGAGCAGCGCGTCGGCGTAGGCGTAGCGCAACCGGGCGGTCCACGGCTCGGCCGCCTCGACGGTCAGCTCCGGCACCTGGAGCATCGCCACGGCCGCGTCCTTCTGCCCCAGGTCGCCCCGGGCACCGCCGGCCACGATCAGCAGCTCGACCGCCACGGCCTTGTCCAACTTGTCGCTGTCGGCGCCCCGGAACAGGTCGATCGCCCGCTCCGGACGCCCGAGGGCGCGCTCGCAGTCGGCCAGCACCGCAAGGTGGCTCTGCAACCCGGTCATCCGGTGGTACGTGCGCAGCTCGGCGATCGCCGTCTGCCACTCCCCCGCGTGGTACGCGGCCAGACCGACCGCCTCGCGCACGGCGGAGATCCGGGCGGCCAACCGGCGGGCCGCCATCGCGTGGGCCAGCGCCTCGGCCGGATCCTCGTCGATCAGCTGACCGGTGGCCACCAGGTGCCGGGCGACGGTCTCCGCCACCGGCTTGTTCAGCGAGAGCAGTTCGGCACGAACCGCCGTGTCGAGGTCGCTCGCGGAGATCTCGTCCGGCAGGGCCGGGGCGACCGACCGGCCGTCGGCCTCGTCCCGGCGCTGCCGGTCGGGGCCGAACCCGCCCTCACGACGACGGTCCTCGCCGTCCCGTTGCTCGTCGCGGCGCGGCCGGTCGTAACCGTCGCGCTCGCCGCCCCGGAAGCCTCCCTCACGACGGTCCCCACCGCGCGACTCGCCGCCGCGGAAACCACCGTCCCGACGCTCGCCACCCCGGAAACCACCCTCACGGGAGTCACCGCTGCGGAAACCACCCTCACGGGAGTCGCCCTCCCGACGGAAACCGCCGGGCCGGGAATCGCCGTCACGCGGTGCCGACCGGAAACCACCCTCACGACGGTCCCCACCCCGGAAACCACCCTCACGGGAGTCACCTCCCCGGAAACCACCCTCGCGCGGGCCGGACCGGAAGCCACCTTCGCGGCGGTCGCCACCACCGAAACCGCCGGGACGGCGGTCGCCGCCCGGACCACCCTCGCGGCGGTCACCGCCCCGGAAACCACCGTCACGGCGGTCTCCGCCCCGGAAACCGCCGGTGCCCGAGTCGCCACCCCGGTAGCCGCCTTCGCGGCGGTCGCCACCGAAGCCACCCTCGCGGCGGTCGCCGCCCGGGAAACCGCCCTCGCGGCGGTCCCCGCCCCGGAAACCGCCCGACCGGGAGTCGCCGTCCCGACGGAAACCACCGGGCCGCGAATCACCGTCACGCGAACCCGACCGGAAACCACCCTCACGACGGTCGCCGCCCCGGAAGCCGCCGCCCGTGCCCGAGTCGCCGCCACGGAAACCGCCCTCACGGCGGTCACCACCGAAGCCACCTTCACGGCGGTCGCCGCCCCGGAAACCGCCCTCGCGGGAGTCGCCGCCCCGGAAACCGCCCTCACGCGGGCCGGACCGGAAACCACCACGGTCACCACCACGCGCATCGTCACGCCGGTCCCCACCACGGAAACCACCGGACCGGGAGTCGCCGTCCCGACGGAAACCACCGGGCCGCGAATCACCGTCACGCGAACCCGACCGGAAACCACCCTCACGACGGTCACCACCGCCGAAACCACCCTCACGACGGTCACCGCTACGGGAGCCGCCCTCGCGCCGGTCGCCACCACCGAAACCGCCGGGACGACGCTCGCCGCCCGGCCCGCCCTCACGACGGTCGCCGCCCCGGAAGCCGCCGCCCGTGCCCGAGTCGCCGCCACGGAAACCGCCCTCACGGCGGTCACCACCGAAGCCACCTTCACGGCGGTCGCCGCCCCGGAAACCGCCCTCGCGGGAGTCGCCGCCCCGGAAACCGCCCTCACGCGGGCCGGACCGGAAACCACCACGGTCACCACCACGCGCATCGTCACGCCGGTCCCCACCACGGAAACCACCGGACCGGGAGTCGCCGTCCCGACGGAAACCACCGGGCCGCGAATCACCGTCACGCGAACCCGACCGGAAACCACCCTCACGACGGTCACCACCGCCGAAACCACCCTCACGACGGTCACCGCCGCGGAAACCGCCGGCGCCACCCGAGTCACCACCCCGGAAACCGCCGGTGCGGGAGTCACCACCCCGGGAGTCACCGCCGCGGAAACCACCGGGCCGCGAATCGCCGGTACGGGGGCCTGACCGGAAACCCTCTCCACGACGATCACCGCCACGGAAGCCGCCCTGCGAAGCACCGCGGTCGTCACGGTCGCCCCGGTACGGGGGGCGGTCGTCCCGGCGAGGGTCGGCGTCCCGCCCCTGGGGTCGGTCCGAACGGTCTTCGTATCGGCGCGGACGATCTCCGCCCTGCGGTCCTGAACTCACAGGTACATCCTTCCTGATTGCGTCACCGACGACGCTACGCAGTCGAGGGCCGACCCGGATGGGGCGGCCCTCGACTGAAAGATTGTCCGGCGGTGTCCTACTCTCCCACACCCTCCCGAGTGCAGTACCATCGGCGCTGGAGGGCTTAGCTTCCGGGTTCGGAATGTAACCGGGCGTTTCCCCTCCGCCATGACCGCCGTAACCTTATGAACATATCAAACAACACACACACCCACACCCAGCGTGTGGGGGGTTGTCTGGTATTTGTTCAGAGTTGCACAGTGGACGCGTAGCAGCCTTGTTGTCAAGTCCTCGGCCTATTAGTACCGGTCAACTGAACCCGTTACCGAGCTTACATTTCCGGCCTATCAACCCAGTCGTCTAGCTGGGGGCCTTACCCCCACAAAGTGGGATGGGATACCTCATCTTGAAGCAGGCTTCCCGCTTAGATGCTTTCAGCGGTTATCCCTTCCGAACGTAGCTAACCAGCCGTGCCCCTGGCGGGACAACTGGCACACCAGAGGTTCGTCCGTCCCGGTCCTCTCGTACTAGGGACAGCCCTTCTCAAGTATCCTACGCGCACGGCGGATAGGGACCGAACTGTCTCACGACGTTCTAAACCCAGCTCGCGTACCGCTTTAATGGGCGAACAGCCCAACCCTTGGGACCTGCTACAGCCCCAGGATGCGACGAGCCGACATCGAGGTGCCAAACCATCCCGTCGATATGGACTCTTGGGGAAGATCAGCCTGTTATCCCCGGGGTACCTTTTATCCGTTGAGCGACACCGCTTCCACACGCAAGTGCCGGATCACTAGTCCCGACTTTCGTCCCTGCTCGACCTGTCAGTCTCACAGTCAAGCTCCCTTGTGTACTTGCACTCAACACCTGATTGCCAACCAGGCTGAGGGAACCTTTGGGCGCCTCCGTTACCCTTTAGGAGGCAACCGCCCCAGTTAAACTACCCACCAGACACTGTCCCTGAACCGGATAACGGTCCGAAGTTAGATACCCAAATCAACCAGAGTGGTATTTCAAGATTGCCTCCACCCATACTGGCGTACAGGTTTCACCGGCTCCCACCTATCCTACACAAGCCCATTCAGATACCAATGTCAAGCTATAGTAAAGGTCCCGGGGTCTTTCCGTCCTGCCGCGCGTAACGAGCATCTTTACTCGTACTGCAATTTCGCCGGGCCTGTGGTTGAGACAGTGGGGAAGTCGTTACGCCATTCGTGCAGGTCGGAACTTACCCGACAAGGAATTTCGCTACCTTAGGATGGTTATAGTTACCACCGCCGTTTACTGGCGCTTAAGTTCTCCGCCTCGCCCCCAAAAGGAGCTAACAGGTCCCCTTAACGTTCCAGCACCGGGCAGGCGTCAGTCCATATACATCGAATTACTTCTTCGCATGGACCTGTGTTTTTAGTAAACAGTCGCTTCCCCCTGCTCTCTGCGGCCATACAACGCTCCACCCGCACGGGGCTTCACGTCTCCGGCCCCCCTTCTCCCTAAGTTACGGGGGCAATTTGCCGAGTTCCTTAACCACAGTTCGCCCGATCGCCTCGGTATTCTCTACCTGACCACCTGTGTCGGTTTGGGGTACGGGCCGCTAAGAACTCGCTAGAGGCTTTTCTCGGCAGCATAGGATCACTGACTTCACCTGAATCGGCTCGGCATCACGTCTCAGCCCTGTGTACCGCGGATTTACCTACGGCACGGCCTACACGCTTACCCCGGCACAACCACCGGCCGGGCTCAGCTACCTTCCTGCGTCACCCCATCGCTTGACTACTACCCACCAGGTTCCCAGCCTCCCCATTCTCGGTCCGAAAACCGCCAACAGTTCAGGTGGTTAGCACAGCAAGGTTCATCACGGGCGCTCCTTCGCGGGTACGGGAATATCAACCCGTTGTCCATCGACTACGCCTCTCGGCCTCGCCTTAGGTCCCGACTCACCCAGGGCGGATTAGCCTGGCCCTGGAACCCTTGGTCATCCGGCGGAAGGGTTTCTCACCCTTCTTTCGCTACTCATGCCTGCATTCTCACTCGTGCCGCGTCCACAACTAGGTCACCCCGCTGCTTCACCCCCGGCACGACGCTCCCCTACCCACCCACACACCTGCACCAGACACCAAAATGCCTGACGAAGTATCATGTGAGTGCCACAGCTTCGGCGGTGTGCTTGAGCCCCGCTACATTGTCGGCGCGGAACCACTTGACCAGTGAGCTATTACGCACTCTTTAAAGGATGGCTGCTTCTAAGCCAACCTCCTGGTTGTCTATGCGACCCCACATCCTTTTCCACTTAGCACACGCTTAGGGGCCTTAGCTGGTGATCTGGGCTGTTTCCCTCTCGACTACGAAGCTTATCCCCCGCAGTCTCACTGCCGCGCTCTCACTTACCGGCATTCGGAGTTTGGCTGATTTCGGTAAGCTTGTAGGCCCCCTAGACCATCCAGTGCTCTACCTCCGGCAAGAAACACACGACGCTGCACCTAAATGCATTTCGGGGAGAACCAGCTATCACGGAGTTTGATTGGCCTTTCACCCCTAACCACAGATCATCCCCCAACTTTTCAACGTTGGTGGGTTCGGCCCTCCACGCGGTCTTACCCGCGCTTCAGCCTGCCCATGGCTAGATCACTCCGCTTCGGGTCTAGAACATGCGACTACAACGCCCTCTTCAGACTCGCTTTCGCTACGGCTACCCCACACGGGTTAACCTCGCCACATGCCACTAACTCGCAGGCTCATTCTTCAAAAGGCACGCCGTCACCCCGCAAGGCTCCGACGGATTGTAGGCGAACGGTTTCAGGTACTATTTCACTCCCCTCCCGGGGTACTTTTCACCATTCCCTCACGGTACTCGTCCGCTATCGGTCACCAGGAAGTATTTAGGCTTACCAGGTGGTCCTGGCAGATTCACGGCAGATTTCAGGAGTCCGCCGCTACTCGGGAACACCCACAGAAGGTCAGCAACTTTCACCTACCGGACTCTCACCGCCTACGGTCAGCCATTCCAGACTGTTCGGCTAGCCACCAACTTGATAACTCCTCGAACAAGTGTCAGCCTGTTCAGCAGGGTCCCACAACCCCGACCACGCAACCCCTGACAGGTATCACACGCAACCGGTTTAGCCTACATCCGCTTTCGCTCGCCACTACTCACGGAATCACTATTTGTTTTCTCTTCCTACGGGTACTGAGATGTTTCACTTCCCCGCGTTCCCCCCATACACCCTATGTGTTCAGATGCAGGTGACACCACATGACTGGTGCCAGGTTTCCCCATTCGGACACCCTGGGATCACAGCTCGGTTGACAGCTCCCCCAGGCCTATCGCGGCCTCCCACGTCCTTCATCGGCTCCTGGTGCCAAGGCATCCACCGTTCGCCCTTGACAACTTGACCACAAAGATGCTCGCGTCCACTGTGCAATTCTCAACAAACAACCAACCCACAACCCCACGACCCCACACCAAACAGCCCCACAGGACCCGGTATGCGAGGCCAGGCCATGCCTGGCAACCTTCAACAAGCTTCCGCTCATCCAAAGGCTCCGAAAAAACAACCACGAGGATTGTTCCTTCAGGACCCAACAGGGTGCTCACCGCCAACCACCAGCCGCACCAGGAACCCGTTCCCACCACCCGAAGGCAGCTGTACTAGAAAACTCCCAGCCGTTGCCGGCAACCGACTAACCAGTGTCTCCGCCATTCGAGCACCCCGACCCGACATCCGCAGGCCGCGGGCTCCATACCAGCTTTCACTGGATGGTGCTCCTTAGAAAGGAGGTGATCCAGCCGCACCTTCCGGTACGGCTACCTTGTTACGACTTCGTCCCAATCGCCAGCCCCACCTTCGACGGCTCCCTCCACAAGGGTTGGGCCACCGGCTTCGGGTGTTGCCGACTTTCGTGACGTGACGGGCGGTGTGTACAAGGCCCGGGAACGTATTCACCGCAGCGTTGCTGATCTGCGATTACTAGCGACTCCGACTTCACGGGGTCGAGTTGCAGACCCCGATCCGAACTGAGACCGGCTTTTTGGGATTCGCTCCACCTCACGGCATCGCAACCCATTGTACCGGCCATTGTAGCATGCGTGAAGCCCTGGACATAAGGGGCATGATGACTTGACGTCATCCCCACCTTCCTCCGAGTTGACCCCGGCAGTCTTCGATGAGTCCCCGCCATAACGCGCTGGCAACATCGAACGAGGGTTGCGCTCGTTGCGGGACTTAACCCAACATCTCACGACACGAGCTGACGACAGCCATGCACCACCTGTGACCGCCCCCGAAGGACCTCCCATCTCTGGAAGTTTTGCGGCCATGTCAAACCCAGGTAAGGTTCTTCGCGTTGCATCGAATTAATCCGCATGCTCCGCCGCTTGTGCGGGCCCCCGTCAATTCCTTTGAGTTTTAGCCTTGCGGCCGTACTCCCCAGGCGGGGCGCTTAATGCGTTAGCTGCGGCACAGGAAACCGGAGAGGCCCCCCACACCTAGCGCCCAACGTTTACAGCGTGGACTACCAGGGTATCTAATCCTGTTCGCTCCCCACGCTTTCGCTCCTCAGCGTCAGTATCGGCCCAGAGACCCGCCTTCGCCACCGGTGTTCCTCCTGATATCTGCGCATTTCACCGCTACACCAGGAATTCCAGTCTCCCCTACCGAACTCTAGCCTGCCCGTATCGACCGCAGGCTTGGGGTTGAGCCCCAAGTTTTCACGGTCGACGCGACAAGCCGCCTACGAGCTCTTTACGCCCAATAAATCCGGACAACGCTCGCACCCTACGTCTTACCGCGGCTGCTGGCACGTAGTTGGCCGGTGCTTCTTCTGCAGGTACCGTCACTTGCGCTTCGTCCCTGCTGAAAGAGGTTTACAACCCGAAGGCCGTCATCCCTCACGCGGCGTCGCTGCATCAGGCTTCCGCCCATTGTGCAATATTCCCCACTGCTGCCTCCCGTAGGAGTCTGGGCCGTGTCTCAGTCCCAGTGTGGCCGGTCGCCCTCTCAGGCCGGCTACCCGTCGTCGCCTTGGTAGGCCATCACCCCACCAACAAGCTGATAGGCCGCGAGCCCATCCCAGGCCGAAAAACTTTCCACCCCCCACCATGCGGAAGAAGGTCATATCCGGTATTAGCCCCCGTTTCCGAGGGTTATCCCAAAGCCTAGGGCAGGTTACTCACGTGTTACTCACCCGTTCGCCGCTCGAGTACCCCGAAGGGCCTTTCCGCTCGACTTGCATGTGTTAAGCACGCCGCCAGCGTTCGTCCTGAGCCAGGATCAAACTCTCCAACAAAAATCTTGTCGAACAGCACATCCCGACAACAAACAACATGTTGCCAAAGGAATCCCCACCAACCAAACCCGAAAGCCCAGTCAGCACGGGGTATAAACAAATTGGCACTGGCTTATCAAGCACCCTGTTGAGTTCTCAAAGAACAACCACACACCACCCGAAACCCCGCAACCGCAGAGCCCCGACCTGGGGTATCTCGTCCACCGCGCCACACGCTCCCGCGCTTGGCACTTTTACTACGTTACCCGGTGGTATCTGCCATGTCAAACCGCTCTGTCGCGATCCACACCACTTCCACCACATTTTCCGCACACCACGAACACCCCGGCTCGCACCGGAGACCCTCGTGATTGTCGCCAGGCCGGCCGCTGCGGTCTCCCGCTAGCACGCCCGGTTCCCTGCCGGCGTCATACACTACCCGGTCGGTTTCGCCTCACCAAATCGACCCCCCGGGCCGATCCGGGCACCGCCCGGTCCGCGCTTCGCGGGAGCAACCCCACGGAGTCGGAACCTTGCACCGCGCTCCGGCCTTCGAGGCATTCACCCCGGTTCGTCCGTTCCGCGCTGGCAGAGAGAAAGTTACGCGCCCGCCGAGTTGATCGTCAAATCCGGCGGGCGCGTCGCACGTCACACTCGTCCACCACCCCCGGAGCCGGGCCGGACACCCGTACGCCCGACGACGGCTCGGCCCAGGTCAGCCCCTGCCCGACCGACGACGGTTCGGCCCAGGCCCACCCAGGCAGGCAGTGGCGCGGGTCTCCACCCCGACGGCAGCGTTCCGCCGGATCGACCCGGAGGCCGGCCGAGAACGACCTACCCGGTCAGGGCCGCAGCTCGACCCCGGCGAAGGAGCGCTTGCCCCGGCGCAGCACCAGGTAACGCCCGTGCAGCAGGTCGGCCCGGTCGACGGTGGCGTCGACGTCGGTGACCCGGGTGTTGTTGACGTACGCGCCACCCTCGGTGATCACCCGTCGGGCCTCCTTGAGCCCGCCGACCAACCCCGAGTCGCGCAGCAGCCCGGCCACGTCGGACAGCTCACCGGTGAGCACCACCAGACCGGCCTCGGTCAGCGCGGCACGCAGCGTCTCCGGGGCGAGGTCGTCCAGCGAACCCCGGCCGAAGAGGGCCTGACTGGCGGCGACGGCCTGCCGGGTCTCCTCCGCGCCGTGGACCAGGGTGGTGAGTTCCTCGGCGAGGGCGCGTTGGGCGCCCCGGGCCGCCGGCCGGTCCGCCGTCTCCTTCTCCAGCGCCTCCAGCTCCTCGCGGGAGCGGAAGCTGAAGTAGCGCAGGTAGCGGGTGACGTCCCGGTCGTCGGCGTTGACCCAGAACTGGTAGAAGGCGTACGGGCTGGTCATCTCCGGGTCGAGCCAGACCGCACCGCCCTCGGTCTTGCCGAACTTGGTGCCGTCGGAGCGGGTGACCAACGGGGTGGTGAACGCCTGCACCGGGCCGGCCCCCCGGCGACGGACGTAGTCGACACCGGCGGTGATGTTGCCCCACTGGTCGGAGCCGCCGTACTGGAGCTGACAGCCGTGCCGACGGTGCAGCTCGAAGAAGTCGTTGGCCTGGAGGAGCTGGTAGCTGAACTCGGTGAAGCTGATGCCGGTCTCCAACCGGGCCCGGACCACCTCCCGGGCCAGCATCTTGTTGACCGGAAAGTGCTTGCCGACGTCCCGGAGGAACTCGACCACCGACATCTCGCCGGTCCACTCCAGGTTGTTGACCAGTTGCGCCGCGTTCACCCCGGTGTACGACACGAAGGGCGCGAGCTGGTCGCGGATGCGCTGCACCCAGCCGGCGACCACCTCCGGCGGGTTGAGGGTGCGCTCGGCGCTCTCCTTCGGGTCGCCGATCTGGCCGGTGGCCCCACCCACCAGCAGCAGCGGCCGGTGCCCGGCGAGTTGGAGCCGGCGGGCGGTGGCGACCTGCATCAGGTGGCCGACGTGCAGGCTGGGCGCGGTCGGATCGAAGCCCACGTAGAAGGTGGCCACCCCGTCGTCGAGCAGGGCACGCAGCTCGTCGGGGCCGGTGGAGTCCTGGATCAGGCCCCGCCACCGCAGGTCGTCGGTCAGGGAGGCCCGCCCGTGCGGGAGGTTGCTGTCGGTCACGGTCACCGATTCTCCCCCATCGCCGGTCCGGGGCCGTACCCGGTTTGCCGGCCAGCGGCCCGACTAGGCTGGCCGGGCCGGTGCAGCGAGGAGGAGCAGCAGTGGAGATCCCGGAGATGACGGGCGGTCTGGTCGGCCTGTTGGGGCTGACGTTCGACGAGGCCAGCGGTGACCGGGTGGTGATCCGTTGGAAGGTCCGCCCGGAGCTGCACCAACCGGCCGGCATCCTGCACGGCGGTGTCTACTGCACGGTGGTGGAGACCGTCGGCAGCGTGGGCGGCACGCTGTGGCTCGGTGACCGGGGGTCCGTGGTCGGGGTGTCCAACCAGACGGACTTCCTGCGCGCGGTGCGCGAGGGTGAGCTGGTCGCGGTGGGCACGCCGGTGCACCGGGGGCGCAGCCAGCAGCTCTGGCAGGTGGAGATCACCGACGTCGAGGGCCGGCTGGTCTCCCGGGGCCAGGTCCGCCTGCAGAACCTCACCCGGGACTGACTCCGCGCGGCGACACAGCGATCCTGACCGGTTTGCCCGCTTAGTGGGCCGTACGCCGATATCGTCGCCTCGGTGACCGTCGCCGTCCCCGCGCCCACGTGAGGAAGCTCCTCGCCGCCACCCTCGGGGTGCTGTCGGCCATCGGCGGCTTCGTCGACATCGGCGACCTGGTGGCGGCGAGCCAGGCGGGGGCCCGCTTCGGCATGGCGCACGCCTGGGTGCTGGTGCTCGGGGTGGTCGGCATCTGCGCGTACGCGGAAATGGCCGGACGGATCGCGGCGGTCAGCGGCCGGGCGGTGTTCGACCTGATCCGGGAGCGGTTGGGTCCGCGCGTCGCGCTGCTCAACCTGGCGGCGTCCTACCTGGTCACGGTGCTCACCCTGGCCGCCGAGCTGGGCGGGGTGGCGCTCGCGCTGCACCTGGCCTCCCGGGTGAGTTACCTGCTGTGGGTGCCGGTCGCCGCGTTCGCGGTCTGGCTGGTGCTGTGGCGGATGCGGTTCCAGCTGATGGAGCGGGTGTTCGGGCTGGCCGGGTTGACCCTGCTGGTCTTCGCCGTGGCGCTGTTCCGACTGCCGACCGACTGGGCGGCGCTGGCCCACGGCGCCCTGCACCCCGACGCGGCCGGGCAGGGGTGGGGGGCGTACTGGTTCGTGGCGGTGGCGCTGTTCGCCTCCACCGTCAGCCCGTACGAGGTGTTCTTCTTCTCGTCGGGCGGGGTGGAGGAGAGCTGGGGCGCGGTCGACCTCGCCGCCGCCCGGTCGAGCGTGCTGATCGGCTTCCCGGTCGGCGGCCTGCTGGCGTTGTCGCTGGTCGCCACGGCCACCGTGGTCTTCCACCCGGGCGGGGTGTCGCTGTCGACCCTCGACCAGGTGGCCCGGCCGGTGGTGCTGGCGTTCGGCGGGGTGGGGCTGGCGGTCGCCGCGCTGGCGTTCTTCGCGGTGACCTTCGGGGCCGCGCTGGAGACCGGGCTGTCGGCGGCGTACGCGGCGGCGCAGTACTTCGGGTGGCAGTGGGGCAAACGGGTCAGCCCCCGGGAGGCCGCCCGGTTCCACAGCGTGCTGCTGGTCAGCGTGCTGGCCGCGACGCTGCTGCTGTCCACCACCGTCGACCCGGTGCGGCTGACCGAGTACATGCTGGTCGCCAGCGCGGTGGTGCTGCCGTTGACGTACCTGCCGATCCTGGTCGTCGCCAACGACCGGACGTACCTGGGGGACGACGTGAACGGGCCGTGGCTCAACCTGCTCGGTGCGGTGTTCCTGCTGGTGATCGTGGCGGCGTCGGTGGCCGCGATCCCGTTGGCGATCGGGACGGGGATGGGCCGGTGAGGATGCAGCTCGGCCGGCAACTGCTCGACCGGCAGATCGTGGACGCCGACGGGGTGCTGCTGGGCAAGGTCGACGACGTGGAGTTCGCCGTCGACGACCAGGGGCTGCCCTACGTGGCGTACCTGCTGACCGGGCAGGGGGCGCTCGGCCGGCG
The DNA here is from genome assembly GCF_900090265.1 of Micromonospora rifamycinica. Lineage (NCBI taxonomy): Bacteria > Bacillati > Actinomycetota > Actinomycetes > Micromonosporales > Micromonosporaceae > Micromonospora > Micromonospora rifamycinica. The sequence goes on along the minus strand of NZ_LT607752.1, from coordinate 6,857,032 downwards.
GATCGGCGGGCGGGTCGGGCGGTTGCTGGTGGCGCTCGCCGACCGGTTCGCCGACGAGCCGACGGGGCCGGTGCGGATCCCGTTCGGTCAGGTCGCCCGGGTCGACAGCGCGGTCCGGCTGCACGTCCGCGCCGACGTACTGCCCCGCCCACCGGTGGAGACGTGGCTGCGGCGGCACCTGATCGACCGGATTCCGGGAGCCGGCCGTGCGGGCGGGTGAGCTGCTCGGCCGCGCCGCGTACGACCTGCACGGCCGGCGGCTGGGCCGGGTGGTGGACGTGGTGGTGCGCGGTGGTCTCCCGGACGGCCGGCTCCGGCTCACCGACGTGCTGGTGACCGCCCACTGGTGGAGCCGGACGTGGGGCCGGCTGATCGGGGCGCAGCGGCACCCCTCCGGTCCCTGGCTTATCCGGATCACCGCGCGGTTCCTCAGCCGGGACACCCGTCAGTTCCCCGCCGACCAGGTGCAGCTCCTGCCCCCGGTGCCCGGCTTCCCGTTCGGCGACCCGCCCCCGCCGGACTGAGCGCCGGGCTGAGCGCCGAACTGAACGCCGGCCGCCGCGCCGGCCGCGTACCCCGGGAGGTGCTCGCGGCAGGCGCGGCCGGGCTGGTCAGGCGTGGGCCTCGTCGCGGACGGGCTCCTGCTCGTCGGTGGGGGTCGCGGTCGGGGCGTGGTGCAGCCGGATCTGGGTGATGGCGCGCTGGTCGACGTCGGTGACGGTGATCTCCCACTCGTCGATGGTGACGCTCTCCCCCGCCACCGTGGGGATGTGCCCGAGGCAGGAGAGCACCATCCCGGCGACGGTGGTGTAGTCGCCGGCCGGCCGGTTGGGCACCTCGACGCCGATGTCGACCAGGTCGTGTACGGGGAAGGTGCCGGGCAGCACCAGCGAACCGTCGGCCTCGGTCCGCACCGAGCGGACGTCCCGGTCCGTCTCGTCGTAGATCTCCCCGACGATCTCCTCCAGGATGTCCTCCAGGGTGACGATCCCGTCGACCGCTCCGCGCTCGTCCACCACCAGGGCGATGTGCTGCCGCTCCGCCTTGAACTGGCGCAGCGCGTCGACCACCGGCAGCGAGTCGGGCAGCAGCATCGGCGGCCGGGCGCAGTCGTCGACCGGCCGGTCGTCCGGCACCCCCACCAGGTCCCGCAGGTGGATCACGCCGACCGCGTCGTCCAGGCCGCCGTGGCGGACCACCGGTGCCCGGGAGTGGCCGGTGGCGGCCAGCAGCAGCCGGGCGGCCTCCGCGGTGGTCCCGCTGTCGAGCGTGAAGACCTGCAACCGGGGTACGAGCACCGCCCGCAACTGCCGGTCGGCGATCTCCACCGCACCGGCGATGATGGTGCGCTGCTCCTTGGTGAAGCCGTGGTTGCCGGCGACGATGTCCCGCAGCTCGTCCGGGCCGATCTCGTCGGGCTGGTGCTTGGGGTCGACCCCGGCGAGCCGGACCACCAGGTCGCTGGTGGCGCCGAGCAGCCACACCGCCGGCCGGGTGAAGCTGGACAGGATGTCCAACGGGCGGGCCACCAGCAGCGCCCACCGCTCGGCGCGCTGCATCGCGATCCGCTTGGGGGCCAGCTCGCCGAAGACCAGGGTGACGAAGGTCAGCACCAGGGTGACCAGCACGATGGCCACCGTCTCGGCGGCCCCGCCGAGGAAGCCGAGCAGCGGGACCAGTGGCCTGGCCAGGGAGACCGCCGCGGCGGCCGAGGCGAGGAACCCGGCGAGGGTGATGCCGATCTGGATGGTGGCGAGGAACCGGTTCGGGTCCTTGGCCAGCCGGGCGAGCACCCGACCGGCCCGGCTGGTGCGTTCCAGCCGCTGCACCTGGCTGTCCCGCAGCGACACCAGCGCCATCTCGCTCCCCGCGAAGATCGCGTTGAGCACGACCAGGACTCCGACCAGGGCCAACTGGCTCCAGTAGCTCTGCACGCCCGGCACTCTCCCTCAGGCGGTGGGCGACGGCGACACCGCCGACGCCGCCGGGCGGAGGACCCGTCCGGCGTAGCCCAGTCTGTGCCCCACCGAGCGGTCCGCGAACCCTCCCCACGGCCACGATCAGCCTCCGCCGGGGGCCGGGGGCAGGTCGAGGACGTACGTGTCGCCGTCGGGGCGGAAGCCGAGCCGGTGGTAGTAGGGGGTGACCATGCCGGGCGGGCTGACCACCCGGCGGAACCCCCGGTCGGTGAAGAGGCTGCTGCGGCGGTAGACGAACTCGCCGGGGGTGAGGTCACGGAAGCGTGGGGTGACGTAGTCCAGGTCGATCTGGGCGGTCCCGCCCGGCTCGGCGTGCGACAGCACCACCCCGACCACCTCGTCGGCCCGCAGCACCAGGAACGCCGACCGGTCCGTGCCGGCCGGCGGTGGGCGGAAGCCGGGGTTGAACCGGGCGATGTCGGCGGCGTGCACCCGCAGCGTGTGGGCCAGGAACTGGTCGTCGACGCCCACCTCGACCACCTGGTAGGTCTGCGCGTCGTGCCGGGTGGCCAGCATCGACCGCAGGTACCACACGTTGATCACGGCGAGCACCACGTTGAGGCCGACCATCGGCCAGACCTGCACGGCGGCGTTGTAGCCGATCAGGATCAGGCAGCCGACCAGGTTGAGGGCGCGCAGCCGCAGCAGGCGTGTCTGTAGCAGCGACCAGACCAGCAGCGCGGAGCCGGCCCAGCCGAGGAGTTCCAGCCAGTTCACCCCGCGAGACTAGTGCCCGCCCTGGTCAGCCGGGGCGGCGGGCAACTCCAGCAGCCACTCCTCGACCTGCCGGCCCCGACCCTCGGCGTACCCCGAGTCCTCGCCGACGACGACGAAGCCGCACTTGCGCAGCACCGCCAGGGAGGCCCGGTTGTCCTTCGCGGCACGGGCGCGCACCGGCCGCCGCGGCAGCTCGCGCAGCAGCGCCGACAGCGCGGCGGTGGCGTACCCGCGCCCCCAGCGGCGCGGGTCGATCCAGTAGCTGACCTCGGTGTGTCCGCCCACCGGGAAGGCCGCCACCCGGCCGACCACCGTCCCGTCGACGACCACCGTGCGGTTCACGATCCGGGGGTCGGCGCGGAGCCGCGCCCAGTGCGCGTCGAAGGCGGCCCGGTCGGCCGGGTCGGCCGGGCCGAAGGCGGCCATCCAGGCCGCCTCCGGGTCCTGCTCGTGGGCGAAGAAGTGCGGCAGGTCGTCGTCGCGCACCGGGCGCAGGAGCAGGTCGGCGGTCACCGCCGGAGGATACGCAGCCGACGCCGCCGACCTCGGGACCTGTGGCCCGGTCGGCGTACCGTCCGGCCCTGCCGGTGGCCCTCCGGGGGTTGCTACCAACGAGGGGACCGGCCCGACCGGCGACAGCCGGTACCGGGCGCTGCCCGCCCCGGACCGGGTGCTCGCCGCGGCGGCCGGCGTCACCGTCGTCGCCCTGGTCACCGCCGGGGTGGCGGTGGTGGCGCGACGCCGGCCACCGGCGATCGGCGCGGTGACCATGGGGCCGGGGGGCTGGGTCAGCCTGCGCGGCGCGCGGGTGCCCGCGCTGCGGCCGGCGACGCCCCGGCCGTGGTGGGCGCGGCTGCTGCGCGCCCGACGGCTCGTCGTGCAGCGCTGACCGGCCGCCGGGGTCTTTGGTCCCGGGCGGGGACGGTCCTGCGCCTCTGCCCGGGACGACCCGGCCCGACGAGGCTGATGGTGCAGGAGCGACACCCCGGCGACCCAGGCCGCCGGACCCGACCAGCGCGGAAGGACCGATCATGACCGGCACCGCACATCTCGACCCGTGGCGCGGCTTCACCGGCGACGCCTGGCGGGACACCGTCGACGTGGCCGCCTTCGTCCGGGACAACCACGAGCCGTACACCGGGGACGCGTCGTTCCTCACCGGGCCGACCTGCCGCACCCTGGAGGTCTGGGGGACGCTGCGGGCGATGTTCGTCGAGGAGCGCCGCCGCGGCGTGTACGACGTCGACGCGGCCACCCCGTCCACCATCACCGCGCACGCCCCCGGGTACATCGACCGGGAGCGGGAGCTGATCGTCGGGTTGCAGACCGACGCGCCGCTGCGCCGGGCGATCATGCCGGCCGGCGGGCTGCGGATGGTGGAGACCGCGTTGCAGGCGTACGGCTTCGCCGCCGACCCGCAGGTGCACCGGATCTTCACCACGTACCGCAGGACGCACAACGACGCGGTGTTCGACGCGTACCCGGCCGACGTGCTCGCCGCGCGCCGCTCGCACGTCATCACCGGGCTGCCCGACGCCTACGGGCGGGGGCGGATCATCGGCGACTACCGGCGGGTGGCGCTGTACGGGGTGGACCGGCTGGTCGCCGAGCGGAGGGCGCTGAAGGCGGCGCTGGACGACCGGCCGTCGACCGACGAGGTGATCCGGGACCGGGAGGAGCTGGCCGAGCAGATCCGGGCGCTCGGTGAGCTGGCGCAGATGGCGGCGGGGTACGGCTACGACATCTCCGGTCCGGCGACCACCGGTCGGGAGGCGATCCAGTGGCTCTACTTCGCCTACCTGGCCGCCACCAAGGAGCAGAACGGTGCGGCGATGTCGCTGGGGCGTACCGCCGGGTTCGTCGACGTCTACCTGCGGCGGGACCTCGCCGAGGGGCGGCTGACCGAGATCGAGGCCCAGGAGCTGGTCGACGACTTCGTGATCAAGCTGCGGATCGTCAGGTTCCTGCGCACCCCCGAGTACGACCAGCTCTTCTCCGGCGACCCGACCTGGGTGACCGAGGCGCTGGGCGGGATGGGCGTCGACGGTCGGCCGCTGGTCACCCGGACCAGCTTCCGCTACCTGCAGACCCTCTACAACCTCGGTCCCGCGCCGGAGCCGAACCTGACCGTGCTCTGGTCGCCCCGGCTGCCGGTCGGGTTCAAGCGGTTCTGCGCCCAGGTGTCGCTGGACACCAGCGCCATCCAGTACGAGAACGACGACCTGATCCGCCCGGCGTACGACGACGACACGGCGATCGCCTGCTGCGTGTCGGCCATGCGGGTGGGCCGGGACATGCAGTTCTTCGGCGCGCGGGCCAACCTCGCCAAGGCGCTGCTGTACGCGATCAACGGCGGGCGCGACGAGATCACCGGCGAGCAGGTCGCCCCGGCCACCGCCCCGGTCGGCGGGGAGAGCCTCGACTACGCGGAGGTGCTGGCGGCGTACGAGCGCACCCTGGACTGGCTGGCCGAGACGTACGTGGACGCGTTGAACGTGATCCACCACCAGCACGACCGGTACGCCTACGAGCGGCTGGAGATGGCCCTGCACGACCACCCGGTGCACCGGTTCATGGCCACCGGCATCGCCGGGCTGTCGGTGGCGGTGGACAGCCTCGCCGCGATCCGCTACGGCACGGTGAAGGTGCTGCGCGACGACACCGGCCTGGCGATCGACTACGTGGTCGAGGGGGAACCGCCGACGTACGGCAACAACGACGAGCGGGCCGACGCCATCGCGGTGTGGCTGACCGAGACGTTCGCGGCGAAGCTGCGCCGGCAGCGCACCTACCGCGACGCGGAGCTGACCATGTCGGTGCTGACCATCACCTCCAACGTGGTGTACGGCAGGCACACCGGCAACACCCCGGACGGCCGGCGGGCCGGTGAGCCGTTCGCCCCGGGTGCGAACCCGATGAACGGCCGGGACACCCACGGGCTGGTGGCCGCCGCGCTGTCGGTGGCGAAGCTGCCGTACGACGCGGCCCGCGACGGCATCTCGCTGACCTCGACGGTGACCCCGGACGGGCTGGGTCACACCCGCGACGAGCGGATCGACAACCTGGCCGGGGTGCTCGACGGCTACACCGACGCCGGCGGGTTCCACCTCAACGTCAACGTGCTGGACCGGGCCACCCTGGTCGACGCGATGGCGCACCCGGAGCGCTACCCGCAGCTCACCGTGCGGGTGTCCGGGTACGCGGTGAACTTCGTCCGGCTCACCCGGGAGCAGCAGGAGGACGTGGTGTCCCGGACCTTCCACGGGTCGCTGTGAACGTCCGGCCGCGCGACGCCGTCGCCACCGCCACCGGGCGGGGCGACGGCGTGCCGACCGGGGCGGTGCACTCGTGGGACGTGTCGGTGGGGGTGGACGGGCCGGGCACCCGGTTCGTGGCCTTCCTCGCCGGCTGCCCGCTGCGCTGCCGGTACTGCCACAGCCCGGACACCTGGTACCGGCGCAGCGGCCGGCACCGCACGGCCGACGAGCTGATGGCGGAGATCGAGCCGTACCGGCGGTTCATCGCGGTGGCCGGCGGCGGGGTGACGATCAGCGGCGGCGAGCCGCTGATGCAGCCCCGGTTCACCGGCGAGGTGCTGCGCCGCTGCCACGACCTGGGCCTGCACACCGCGCTGGACACCTCCGGTTTCCTCGGCGTCCGCGCCGACGACGCCCTGCTCGACGCCACCGACCTGGTGCTGCTGGACGTCAAGTCGTGGGATCCGGCGACCTACCGGCGGGTCACCCGCACCGGGTCGGTCACCCCGACGTTGCGCTTCGGCCGCCGGCTCGCCGACCGGGGCACCCCGATCTGGGTACGGTTCGTGCTGGTGCCCGGTCTCACCGACGCCGAGGAGAACGTGGCCGGGATCGCGGACTTCGCCGCCGGGCTGGACACCGTGCAGCGGGTCGAGGTGCTGCCGTTCCACCGCCTCGGCGCGCACAAGTACGCCGAGCTGGGGCTCACCTTCCCCCTCGCGCAGACGGAACCGCCCACCCCGGAGCTGGTGGCCCGGGTCCGGGGCCAGTTCGCCGCACGCGGCCTGACCGTCACCTGACGCCGGCCACCGGACGGGCGAAGCCGGTCAGCCCTGCTCGTCCTCGTCGGCCGACGGCCTGGGCCGACGGTGTTCCCGGATGTACGCCTCGACATCGGACCGCAGCCACACCGAGCCGACCGACAACGTCTGGAACGGGCGTGGAAAGTTCGGATGCAGCGCGATGGCCCGGAACCGTGACCGGCTGACATTCAGCATCTTCAGGATTTCGCCTGCGGCGACGAGTGGCCCCGGCACCTCATCAGTCATGCCAGCAAGCTAGACCAGTGCGCGCGTGCCGCAGTTGACACGATCATATTAACACGATAATACAGTCGCCTTCACATCAGCACGATAACGCAAGCGCGGCAGCATAGACGCGTCAATGTTGACACGGCAGTGGCTGAGGGTGTGGAATCGGTGACGCGGCACCCCCGCCCTGGTGGAGCTGGGCTCGGCGGGGCGGGGTGCCGCGACGACCCGACACCCCCGGGAGGCGCAATGCAGGGACACCGCGAGCTGCCGTACCTGATCGAGTTGGCCTGGCGCTGCCTGGACCATCACCGCGACCGGCGGTGCGACAAGTGCACCGGCAGCGGCTTCTGCCCGGTGGTGGAGGCCGCCCGCACCCGGATCAGGGCTTGGCGCAGGTACCGCAGCGTGTTCGGTCGGCGATGAGCGCGCCCCTGCCGAGGGCGGGCGACCTGCTCCTGCTGACCCGGGCGGCCAGCGTCCAGTTCCTCAGGCCGGTCCGGTTCCGGGTGATCCGCGTGCTCGACTGGCCGACGTACGACGGCTGGGTCTGGCTCGACGGCTACCGGCTCGACGCCCGGGACGAGGCGGTGGCCCGCCGGACGGTCTTCGTCCAACCCGCCGGACTGGTCACCGCTCCCCGGACCGCCCCGACGCCGGCACGGCGGTCCGGGCCGACGGGAGCGTCGACCCGGGCGCCGGTCAGCTCGCCGCCGAGGTCGGGTAGCCGTACAGGTCGAGCAGCCGGACCCGGGACGCCTGGAGCCGGTCCACCACCACGCTCATGAACCGGGTGGTGAGCTGCCGGCCCAGGGCGTCGTCGGACTCCATCAACCGGCGCACCCCCTCGGCGGTGAACTCCACGGTCGGCGTCCGCCGGACGGCCACCGCACCGAACTGCCAGCGGTACGGCGGGAACAGCCACGACCAGCCCAGCACCCCACCCGCCCCGATCGACTCGATACCGACGTCGCCGCGCGCGGGGACCGGGAAGTCCAATGCCACCTCGCCGCCCCGGACCAGCCAGAACCGTTCCGCCGGCTGACCGGCGCGGAACAACCGGTGACCGGGGTGCCAGACCACCGGCCGGGCGTACCCGGTCAGCCGGGGCAGCCACTGCGGCGGCAGCCCGGCGAGAAAGGGGTGCTCGGTGAGCATCTCCAGGGGGGTCATCGGGGCGCCCTTCGTCCGCAAGCTCCTCGTCGGTCGTCCTCACCTCCATGACACTCCGGTCGGCGGCGACGCGGCAGGGCCGTTGGTCCCGGACCTGCGGGCGGCGGCACGCCCGGCCGGGCCACCTGCCGGCGCAGACGGGCCGACACGTCGACAATGGGCTGAGCCGACCCCGGAGGGACCGCTGATGAACCGACCGGTAGTGGTGGGCGTGGACGGCTCACCGACCAGCCTGGCCGCCGCGGAGCAGGCCGCGCACGCGGCGGTGCTGCGCTCCGCGCCGCTGCACCTGGTGCACGGCTACCTGCACCCGCTCGGCTACGGCGTGCCGCTCAACCCGTACGACCTGGGGGTGCCGGCGCCGTCGGAGGAGGCGCAGGGGATGTTGGAGCGGACCGCCGCCGAGCTGACCGACCGGTGGACGGGGCTGGCGGTGCAGGTGCGCCAGGTCGCCGGTGGGCCGGGCGCGACGCTGGTCGAGGAGTCCCGCCGGGCCGATCTGGTGGTGGTGGGCAGCCGGGGTCTCGGCGGCTTCGCCGGGCTGCTGCTCGGCTCGGTCGGCGCGCAGGTCGCCGCGCACGCGCACTGCCCGGTGCTGGTGGTCCGCCCGGAGGCGCAGCCGATCGCGATGGACGGCCCGGTGCTGGTGGGCGTGGACGGCTCACCGGCCGCCGGGGTGGCCGCCGACCAGGCCGCCGCCGAGGCCGTCCGGCGGGGCGTGCCGCTGGTGCTGGTGCACGTCGGCCCCGCCCCGCAGGACCGGGAGGTGCCGGACGAGGTGGCGGAGGCCGACGCCGCGTACCAGGCGCACGCGGTACGGCTGCTCGCCGAGGCGTCCGCGGCGGTCCGCGCCGACCACCCGGACGTCGTGCTGCGGGAGCATCCGGTCCGGGCGGTCGGGGTGGCGCAGGGCCTGATCGAGGCGAGCGGCACGGCGTCGGTGCTGGTCGTCGGCACCCGGGGCCGGGGCGGCTTCACCGGGATGCTGCTCGGCTCGGTCAGCCAGGCGGTGGTGCAGCACGCGCACTGCCCGGTGCTGGTGGCCCACCCGTACCGGTGAGGGGCAATCCTCCCGGCCGCCGCCGAGGGTCAGTCCTCCCGGCCGCCGCCGAGGAGTTCGGCGAAGTCGGCGGTGAGGGCGAACGGGTCGGCCGGGCCGGTGGCCGGTGGCCGCCGGTCGACCTGCTCGGCCAGCTCCCGGCCGGCACGGTCGATCCGGCCCCGCAGCGCGCCGTCGGCGGTGCCGCCGGACCAGTCCTCCGGCGCGGCGAAGACCGACGTCGGCAGCACCACCGCGCGCAGGTAGCCGAACATCGGCCGGACGGCGTGCTCCAGGGCCAGCGAGTGCCGGGCGGTGCCGCCGGTCGCGCCGATCAGCACCGGCCGGTCGACCAGCGCCCGGGCGTCCACCACGTCGAAGAAGGACTTGAACAGCCCGTTGTACGACGCGTTGAAGATCGGCGTGACGGCGACGATGCCGTCGGCGCCGGTCACCGCGTCGAGGGCGGCCCGCAGGTCGGTCGACGGGAAGCCGGTGAGCAGGTTGTTCACCACGTCGTGGGCGTGGTCGCGCAGCTCGACCACCCGCAGCTCCACCTCGTCGCCGCGCCGGACCAGCTCGTCGCGGGCGGCCGCGGCGAGCTGGTCGGCGAGCAGTCGGGTGGACGACGGCTGGCTCAGCCCCGCCGACACCACGGCCAGGGTGCGCCGGGTCACCGGGTTCCCTCCGCCCCGGCGGCGGCCAGGTCACCGGCGTCGCCCGCAACGGCCAGGTCACCGGTGTCACCCGTCGTGGCCGACGCGGCGGCGTCGCGGGCGGCGACCAGCGACGCGTGGGTGGGCGCGACCGGCACGTGCGCCGGGCGCAGCGCGTCGAACTCCCTGCGCAGCACCGGTACGACCTCCTCGCCGAGCAGGTCGAGCTGCTCCAGCACCGTCTTCAGCGGCAGCCCCGCGTGGTCGAGCAGGAACAGCTGCCGCTGGTAGTCGCCGACGTACTCCCGGAAGCCGAGGGTGCGGTCGATGACCTGCTGCGGGCTGCCCACGGTCAGCGGGGTCTCGCGGGTGAACTCCTCCAGCGACGGCCCGTGCCCGTAGACCGGCGCGTTGTCGAAGTACGGCCGGAACTCGCGCACCGCGTCCTGCGAGTTGCGCCGCATGAACACCTGCCCGCCGAGCCCGACGATGGCCTGCTCGGGCGAGCCGTGGCCGTAGTGGGCGAAGCGCTGCCGGTAGAGGCCGACCATCCGCTGGGTGTGCTCCTTGGGCCAGAAGATGTGGTTGGCGAAGAAGCCGTCACCGTAGAACGCGGCCTGCTCGGCGATCTCCGGGCTGCGGATCGAGCCGTGCCAGACGAACGGCGGCACGTCGTCGAGCGGGCGCGGGGTCGAGGTGAACGACTGCAACGGGGTACGGAACTTGCCCTGCCAGTCGACCACGTCCTCGCGCCACAGCCGGTGCAGCAGCTCGTAGTTCTCGATGGCGAGCCGGATGCCGTTGCGGATGTCCTGCCCGAACCACGGGTAGACCGGCCCGGTGTTGCCGCGCCCCATCATCAGGTCCACCCGGCCGTCGGCCAGGTGCTGGAGCATGGCGTAGTCCTCGGCGATCTTCACCGGGTCGTTGGTGGTGATCAGCGTGGTCGAGGTGGACAGCAGCAGCCGCTCGGTGCGGGCCGCGATGTGCCCCAGCATGGTGGTCGGCGAGGAGGGGACGAACGGGCGGTTGTGGTGCTCGCCGGTGGCGAAGACGTCCAGACCGACCTCTTCGGCCTTGAGGGCGATGGTCACCATCGCCTTGATCCGCTCGTGCTCGGTCGGCTCCCGTCCGGTGGTCGGGTCGACCGTGACATCGCCGACGGTGAAGACTCCGAACTGCATGACCAGCTCCTCGCGTCTGAGATCCCGGGGCCGTTCGTGGTACCCGGACGTCGCGCACAACATAGTTGCTGAGTCAACTATTCCTCCGCCGCCCGCGCCCGGGGTGGCCTCGGTCACCCCGGCGGCGTCGGACCCGCCGGCCCCGCGCCCTCGCTCGGCACTCCGGAACCCGCCTGGTCCGACGCGGAAGGCGGCGGACCTGCGTGGGCCGGGCCGGCCTGGACCGGGCCATCGGGGGACGTGGCAGTCGGCGACGAACCGTCGTGCGACGTGCCGGCAACCGGCGGACCCTGGTGCGACGCCGCGGTCGGCGGCTGGCCCTCGTAGGACGGAGCCGCCGACGGCTGCCCGGAGTGCGGCTGGCCGTGGCGGGCCGGGTCGGCGGGCGGCCACGGCCGGGTCGGGGGTGGGGTCGGGCGGCGGCGGCCGAGCTGGACCGCCACCACGACGACCGCCGCCAGCAGCAGCATCACCACCAGCGGGATGGCCACGCAGGCCACCCGGCCGACCAGCACTCCGGCGTCGTGTGCGTCCATCCCCGTTACCTCCACCCTCGCGATGAGCGCGAATGCTAACCAATTCCGCCCGCGACGGAGGTCCCGCCTCGGGCTCCCCAGGCCACGGCTCCCCACGCCACGGCTCCCCACAGAACTGCACGGAGAACCCCGGCGGACCCGCAGGCCCGGGTCAGGTGCGTTGTCGGGGCGTGTGCCGGCGGTAGGCGCTGACCGTCGGGTCGCCAGTGATCCAGAAGCGCCACGGCACGTCGTGCGCGGCGGCCACCCCGACCCGGGGGCCCGCGGAGACGGCCGACCGGGGCACCGGAGTCGCCGGCGGGGCGAGCAGGAGCGGTCCGGTGCCGTCGAGCACACAGGTGCCGTTCGCCGATGCGGTGACGCCGAGCGCGACGGCCAGCCGGGCCGGCCCTCGGGCCAGGTCCCGGTCGGCGACGTCCCCCCGGCGCTCGCGGGCCGCCGGCAGGCCGGCGACCACCTCCCCGGCCCGCAGCAGGACAGCCGCCGCCTCCCCCTCCCCACCACAGACGATGTTGAGACACCAGTGCATGCCGAACACGAAGTACGTGTAGGCGTGCCCCGCCGGGCCGAACATCACGGCGGTCCGGGGCGTGGGTCCACGGTGGGCGTGCGACGCCGGGTCCTCGCCGGTCCCGGCGTACGCCTCGACCTCGGTCAGTCTGATCCGGACGCCGCCGGCGGCGAGTTCCCAGCCGAGCAGCGTCCGCGCCGTCTCGGCCACCTCGGCGGCCGGGGCGCGCAACCACGGGTAGTCCACCGGTCCAGGTAACGCCCTACGACGAAGATCGGCAAACCGACAGCGACATGCCGGGCGGCCGGTGTCGGGGTCCGTCGGGTCTTTAAACGTTTCGTTGACAACGGAACGTTGTTGCTCTGAAATGGTGTCATGACCGACGCCTTCAGCGCACCCGACGCGGCCCGAGCCCGAGCGGAGCGGACCTACGCCGCGCTACACCGGATCAGCACGCGGCACGCCGACACCGACGCACGACGGCAGCGGCACACCAATCCGTACCTGGCCGACCCGTGGGAGGCCGTCTCGGTGGTGACCGCGCTCGCCGCCGGCGGGGCGAAGCGCGACGACGACGAGGAGCCCGTCGACGACGCGGACCTCACCGCTGCGCTGACCCTCCTGCCGCACCTGCGCGCCGAACTCGACACCCTGGAGGCGGGACTGCTGACGATGGCCCGCGCCCGCGGACTGACCTGGCAGGCCATTGCGTTCGGGCTCGGCCTGGGCAGCGCGCAAGCGGCCAAGCAACGCTACGAACGTCTGGCCGCCCGCACCGCCTGACCCGCGGTCCGCCGGCGACGTGGTCACTGTTCCCGGTCGCCGGCGACCAACCCTCCCACCACCGTTGCGATTTGCGACTGAGAGTAGTCAGAAGACCGCCACCCGTCCCCCACTGCCGACGCTTTGCTCTGCTGACCTCGACGCGACAGGCACTCAGCGTCATGACCGCAGTGCCGAGTCGCCACCCACCTCTCCGACGTTCTTCCTGTTCAGGATCGTGGTGCGGGGAGGGCAGCAGAGCAAAGGCAGGAAGGGTGCGGTGGTGGTCACGGCAGAGACATTGCTCTGTGTAACGAGACATGTTCGCTTACCCACCGCAACCGGCGGCGCGACGGGGGCAGCACCGGCGGGAACAGCACCGGCATCGATCGGGCCGGTGGGGCCGGTCGGGCCGCGCCACAGGCACCACCACCCTCGGCCGACCGGCCGGAGCGGTCCGGTTCGGGAAGACTGGGCCGACCAACACCGCACCGGGAGGACGCGATGACGCGCGAGGAGATGCTGGCGTACTGCCTCGGCAAGCCGGGTGCCTGGCTGGACCGGCCCTGGGAGGGCGACGAGGTGGTGAAGGTGGGCAGCCGGATCTTCGCGTTCCTCGGCGCGCCCGACGGCACCGCCCGGGTCGGCGTCAAGTGCGGGCCGACCCGGGAGATCGCCGACGAGTGGCTGCACCGGTTCCCCGCCGACGCCCGGCCGATGCCCTACGTCGGCCGCTCCGGCTGGAACGCGCTCGACCTGGGCGGCGACATTCCCGACGACGAACTGGTCGACGCGGTCGACGGCTCGTACCAGGCGGTGGTGGCCAAGCTCCCCCGCCGCGAGCGCCCCACCTGACACCGGCCGGACCACGCCAGGTCGTCCGTGCCCGGCAGCAGGGGCGACGGACGACCGGCGCGGGTCAGGTCAGCGGGGGACCACCCGCTCGGCGGCCCACTCCCGCCAGCCGGTGAGCTGGTCGGACGCGGCGGCGAGCTGGTCGGCGACCGGGCCGGGGCCGGTGGAGCCGGGGGTGATCCGGGCGGCCAGCGCCGACCGGACCGACAGCACGTCACGCACCGACGGGTCGAGGTGCTCGCTGACCGCCGCCAGGTCGGCGTCGGAAACCTCGTCGAGGGCGCAGTCCCGGGCCGCGCAGAGCGCCACCAGCTTGCCGGTGATCTCGTGCGCGTCGCGGAACGGCACGTTACGCCGGACCAGCCAGTCGGCGACCTCGGTGGCGAGCGAGAAGCCCACCGGGGCGGCGGCGACCAGGCGGTCCACCCGGACGGTCATCGTGGAGATCATCCCGGCCAGGGCCGGGAGCAGCAGCTCCAGGGTGTCCACCGCGTCGAAGGCCGGCTCCTTGTCCTCCTGCATGTCCCGGTCGTAGGCCATCGGCAGGCCCTTGAGCATGGTGAGCACGCTCATCAGCCCGCCCACCAGCCGGCCGGACTTGCCCCGGGCCAGCTCGGCGATGTCCGCGTTCTTCTTCTGCGGCATGATCGACGATCCGGTGGCGAAGGCGTCGTCCAGCTCGACCCAGCCGAACTCGTGCGACGTCCAGAGCACCACCTCCTCGCCGAGGCGGGACAGGTGCACCCCCACCAGCGCGGTGACGAAGAGGAACTCGGCGACGAAGTCCCGGTCGGCGACCGCGTCCATCGAGTTGGCGAACGAGGTGCGGAACCCCAGCTCCTTGGAGACGGCCACCGGATCCAGCGGCAGCCCCGACCCGGCCAGCGCCCCCGCGCCGAGCGGGCTGATCGCCGTCCGGTGGTCCCAGTCGCGCAGCCGCTCCAGGTCCCGCAGCAGCGGCTGGACGTGGGCCAGCAGCCAGTGGCCGAAGGTGACCGGTTGGGCGTGCTGGAGGTGGGTCATCCCGGGCGCGGCCGTGTCGACGTGCCGTTCCGCCTGCTCGACCAGGGCCTCGGCCAGCTCGACCAGCCGGGCGGCCACCCCCCGGGCGTGGTCGCGCAGATAGAGCCGCAGGTCGGTGGCGACCTGGTCGTTGCGCGACCGGCCGGCCCGCAGCTTGCCGCCGAGGCTGCCGAGCCGCTCCAGCAGACCCCGCTCCAGCGCGGTGTGCACGTCCTCGTCGTCGATGGTGGGGCGGAACTGCCCGGACGCGCAGGCGGCCTCCAGGTCGTCCAGCGCGGCCAGCATCCGCCCCAGCTCGTCGGGGTCGAGCAGCCCCGCGCCGGCCAGCACCCGGGCGTGCGCCCGGGAACCGGCGATGTCGTACGGGGCGAGACGCCAGTCGAACTGGACGCTCACCGACAGCCGCGCGAGAGCCTCGGCGGGACCGCCGGCGAACCGGCCACCCCACAGACTCGTCCGGTTCGTCGCGGCGCTGTTCTCGGTCAGGCTCTTGTCGTCCACGGCGTTCATTCTGGCAGTGCTCACCTTTCGTTCCCCGACCGCGGGGTTCGGTACCGGACCGTTCCTCGTGCCCCACCCGTGGCCCGCCGGCTCACGGGGCGTTGCCGTCCCCGCTGTCCTCGCGCCGGGCCCAGCCGGCGAGCTTCTCGCCGAGCACTGCCCCGCCGTCGGTCTCCCGGGCCACCACGAGGATGGTGTCGTCGCCGGCGATGGTGCCGACGATCTCGGTCAGCCCCGCCCGGTCCAACGCGCTGGCCAGGTAGTGCGCCGCGCCCGGCGGGGTACGCAGGACGGCGATGTTGCCGCTGGAGTCGACCCCGTTGAGTAGTTCCCGCAGCAGCCGGACCAGCCGGGCCGGGGCCGCCTCGGCGTCCCGCAGCGGCCGGTGGCCGTCCTCCGGGATCAGGTAACCGGCCCGCCCGTCGCCGCCACGGGCCTTCACCGCGCCCAGCTCCTCCAGGTCACGGGAGAGGGTCGCCTGGGTGACCTGCACCCCGGCGGCGGCGAGCAGGTCGGCCAGCTCGGTCTGGGAGCGGATCGCCCTGGTCCGGATCAACTCGACGATGCGGGCGTGCCGGGCGGCGCGGGTCGGAGCGGTCATGACGAGGATGCCTCCAGGAGAAAGGTCAGCAGCGCCTTCTGGGCGTGCAGCCGATTCTCCGCCTGGTCGAAAACCACGCTGTTGGGGCCGTCGAGCACCTCGCCGGTGATCTCCTCGCCCCGGTGCGCGGGCAGGCAGTGCAGCACCTTGACGTCCGGCCCGGCGTGGGCGAGCAGCGCGTCGTTGACCTGGTACGGCAGGAACGGCGTGATCCGGTCCAGCCCGTCCTCCTCCTGACCCATCGAGGTCCAGGTGTCGGTGGCCACCACGTCGGCGTCCCGGACCGCCTCGACCGGGTCGACGAGCGCCCGCACCGAGCCACCGGTGCCGGCGGCGATCTTCCCGGCCCGGTCCAGCACCCCGGGATCGGGCTGGAACCCGGCCGGCCCGGCGACCCGGACGTGCATCCCGGCGGTCGCCCCGGCCAGCAGGTACGAGTGGGACAGGTTGTTCGCCGCGTCCCCCACGTACGCCAGGGTCCGCCCGGCGGTGCCGCCGCAGTGCTCGCGGACGGTGAGCAGGTCGGCCAGGAGCTGGCACGGGTGGTAGCCGTCGGTGAGCGCGTTGACCACCGGCACGGTGGCGTGCGCGGCGACCTCGGCGATCCGGTCGTCGCCGTGGGTGCGCAGCACGATGGCGGCGACGTAGCGGGACAGCACCCGGCCGGCGTCGGCGAGCGTCTCGCCCCGGCCGAAGTGGGTGACCTGGGTGTCCACCACGAGGGGGTGGCCGCCGAGTTCGGCGATGCCGGCGTCGAAGGAGATCCGGGTCCGCAGGCTCTGCTTGTCGAACAGCACCGCCACCGCACGCGGACCGGCCAGCGGGGTGTAGCCGAACCGGTCGGCCTTCATCCGCGCGGCCAGGTCGAGCACCGCCGACTGCTCGGCCGGGGTGAGGTCGTCGTCGGCCAGAAGGTGCCGGATCATGCGTGGGTCTCCGTCGGGTCAGAGGGGCTGGCGTGCGGGATCGTGGCCGGTGCCGGCGCGGGCGGCTGCCCACCGGCGGCCGGGGTGTCGAGGGCGGCGGGAAGGGCGGCCAGGAAGGCGTCGACCTGCCCGGCGGTGAGGATCAGCGGCGGGGCGAGCCGGATCACCCCCGGCTGGACCGGGTTGACCAGGAAACCCGCCGCCCGCAGCGCCTCGGCCACCGGGCCGGCGACCGGGGCGGCGAGCACGACGCCCAGCAGCAGCCCGGCACCGCGTACCTCGGCGACGAGCGGATGACCCAGCGCCTCGATCCCCCGCCGCAGCCGCTCGCCGATCCGCTTGACGTGGTCGAGCAACCCCTCGCTGGCGATGGTGGAGATCACCGCGAGGGCGGCGGCGCAGCTCACCGGGTTGCCGCCGAAGGTGGTGCCGTGCGACCCCGCGCGGAGCAGCTCGGCGGCCCGGCCGAAGGCCAGGCAGGCACCGATGGGCAGCCCGCCGCCGAGCCCCTTGGCCAGGGTGACGACGTCCGGTTCGACACCGTCGGCCTGGTGGGCGAACCAGTAGCCGGTACGGCCCATCCCGGTCTGCACCTCGTCGAGCACCAGCAGCGCGCCGTGCCGGGCGGTGATCCGCCGGGCCTCGGCCAGGTAGCCGGGGGGCGGCACCACCACCCCGTTCTCCCCCTGCACCGGCTCCAGGACCACCATCGCGGTCGCGTCGGTGACGGCCGCCGCCAGTGCCGCCACGTCGCCGTACGGCACATGGTCGACGTCGCCGGGCAGCGGGCGGAACGGGTCGGCCTTGGCCGGCTGGCCGGTGAGGGCCAGCGCCCCCATGGTCCGGCCGTGGAAACCCCCGGCGGTGGCCACCACGTGCGACCGGCCGGTGAGCCGGGACAGCTTGAACGCCGTCTCGTTGGCCTCCGCGCCGGAGTTGGTGAACAGCACCCGGCCGGTCCGGCCCGCCAACGCCAGCAGCAGCTCGGCCAGGGCCACCGGGGGCTCGGCGACGAACAGGTTGGACACGTGGCCGAGGGTGGCGACCTGGGTCGAGACGGCGGCCACCACCGCCGGGTGGGCGTGCCCGAGGGAGTTGACCGCGATGCCGCCGAGCAGGTCGACGTACTCCCGGCCGGCCTCGTCGACGACGACCGCGCCGGAGCCGGAGACCAGCGCCAGCGGCGGCGTGCCGTAGTTGTCCATCATGGACTGGCGCCAGCGTTCCACCAGCGTGCTCATGAACCGACCGTGCCTTCCTCGTTGGTGGGTGCGGCCGGGGTGTCGACGACCATCGTGCCGAACCCCTCGGAGGTGAAGACCTCCAGCAGCGTGGAGTGGGCGACCCGGCCGTCAACGACGTGCGCGGCGGGCACTCCCCCGCGCACCGCCCGCAGGCAGGCCTCCATCTTGGGCACCATCCCCGCCTCCAGGGACGGCAGCAGCGTCGCCAGCGCCTCGGTGCCGATCTCACTGATCAGGCTGGTGGTGTCCGGCCAGTTGGCGTACAGGCCGGCGACGTCGGTCAGGACCACCAGTTTGCGGGCCTGAAGGGCGATCGCCAGCGCGGCGGCGGCGGTGTCGGCGTTGAGGTTGTGCAACACCCCGTCGGCGTCCGGCGCGACCGTGGAGATGACCGGGATCCGGCCGGCGGCGATCAGGTCGGTCACCGCCGAGACGTCCACCGACTCCACGTCGCCGACCTGCCCGACGTCGACCGCCTCGCCGTCGACCCAGGCGGGGCGCCGCACCGCCGTGAACAGACCGGCGTCCTCGCCGGACAGGCCGACGGCGAACGGGCCGTGCGCGTTGATCAGGCCGACCAGTTCCCGGCCGACCTGACCGACCAGCACCATCCGGACGACGTCCATCGCCTCCGGGGTGGTGACCCGCAGGCCGCCCCTGAACTCGCTGGCGATGCCGAGCCGCCCGAGCATCGCGGAGATCTGCGGGCCGCCGCCGTGCACCACGACCGGTTTGAGGCCGGCGTACCGGAGGAACACCATGTCGGCGGCGAAGGCCCGTTGCAGGGTCGGGTCGACCATCGCGTTGCCGCCGTACTTGACCACCACGGTCGCGCCGGAGAACCGGGCCAGCCAGGGCAGCGCCTCGATCAGCGTCTCGGCCTTGGCCTGCGCGCGGGAGAGATCCGCGGAGAGGTTCATGTGGAGTACGCCGAGTTCTCGTGCACGTACGCGTGGGACAGGTCGTTGGTCCAGATGGTGGCCGCCGCCGACCCGGCGTGCAGGTCGATCCGGATGGCGACGTTCCGCCCGGTCAGGTCGACCTTGGCCCGGTCCTCGGCGCCGGCACCGGCACGGCACACCCAGATCCCGTTGACCGCGACGTCCACCGCGTCCGGGTCGAACGCGGCGGCGGTGGTGCCGACGGCGGCGAGGATCCGGCCCCAGTTCGGGTCGTTGCCGAACAACGCGGTCTTGACCAGGTTGTTGCGGGCCACCGAACGGCCCACCTCGACCGCGTCGTCCTCGTCGGCGGCACCGACCACCTCGATGGCCACCTCCTTGGTCGCCCCCTCGGCGTCGGACACCAACTGCTGCGCCAGGTCGTGACAGGCGACGGTGACGGCCGCGGTCAGCTCGGCCTCGTCGGGCTCCACCCCGGACGCCCCGCTGGACAGCAGCAGCACCGTGTCGTTGGTCGACATGCAGCCGTCGGAGTCCACCCGGTCGAAGGTGACCCGGGTGGCGGCCCGCAGCGCGGCGTCCAGCAGCTCCGGCCCGGCCACCGCGTCGGTGGTCAGCACGCAGAGCATGGTGGCCATCCCGGGGGCCAGCATCCCGGCCCCCTTGGCCATCCCACCCACCGTCCAGCCGGCCCCCCGGGCGACGGTGGTCTTCGGCCGGGTGTCCGTCGTCATGATCGCCTCGGCGGCGGCCGGGCCACCGTCGCGGGCCAGCGCCCGGATCGCGGTACGCACCCCGGGCAGCAGCTTGTCCATCGGCAGCCGCTCACCGATCAGCCCGGTCGAGCAGACCGCCACGTCACCGGCGCCGAGCCGCAGCCGGGGGCTGGACGCGGTGAGCGCGGCGGCGGTGTGCTCCGCGGTGGCGTGGGTGTCCTGGAAACCGGCCGGGCCGGTGCAGGCGTTCGCCCCGCCGGAGTTGAGCACCACGGCCCGGACCACGCCACCCCGGACGACCTGCTGGGTCCAGCGCACCGGCGCGGCCTTGACCCGGTTGGTGGTGAAGACGCCGGCCACCCCGGCGTCCGGGCCGTCGTTGACGACCAGGGCGACGTCGGCCGCCCCGCCGCTCTTCAACCCGGCCGGCACACCGGCCGCACGGAACCCCCGAGGGGCGGTGACACTCACTGGACTGACCTTTCGTTCGCGACTGCGGGGCTCCGCTGCGCTGCGCTCCTCGCGCTCACGGTGTTACTCCAAAGAGGGGCAGGCCGGTGGTTTCGGGGAGGCCGAGCATCAGGTTGGCGTTCTGCACCGCCTGGCCGGCGGCGCCCTTGCCGAGGTTGTCGATGGCGCTGACCACGATGACCCGGCCGGAGTCGACGTCGACGGTGGCCTGGAGGTGGCAGGAGTTCGCCCCGGCGGTGGCGGCGGTGTGCGGCCACGCCCCCTCGGGCAGCAGGTGCACGAACGGCGCGTCGGCGTACGCGGCGGCCAGCACCGCGCGCGGGTCGGCGTCGCCGGTGGGCACGGCGGTGACGGTGGCGAGGATGCCGCGCGGCATCGGGGCGAGCACCGGGGTCAGCGACAGGCCGGTCGCCCCGGTGGCCTGCTTGATCTCCGGGACGTGCTGGTGGGCACCGACCTTGTAGGGCGACAGGTCCCCCATCACCTCGCTGCCGAGCAGGTGCGCCTTGGCGGCCCGCCCGGCCCCGGAGGTGCCGGAGGCGGCGACCACCACCACGTCGGCGGGTGCGACCGCACCGGCGGCGACCAGCGGCGCGAGGGCCAGGGTGACGGCGACGGCGTAACAGCCGGTGTTGGCGACCCGGGTCGCCCCGGCGATCGCGGTCCGCTGGCCGGGCAGCTCCGGCAGGCCGTACGTCCACGCCCCGGCGTGCGGGCCGCCGTAGTAGCGGGACCAGGCGTCCGCGTCGCGCAGCCGGTGGTCGGCGCCGAGGTCGACCACCCGGACCGACTCCGGCAGCTCGGCGGCGAGCGCCGCCGACTCGCCGTGCGGCAGGGCCAGGAAGACCAGGTCCGCGTCGGCCAGCGTGGCCGCGTCCGTCGCGGCGAACACCAGGTCCAGCCCCGCGAGCTGCGGGTGTACGGCGCTGACCGGCGCACCGGCCTGGCGGTGCGCGGTGGCGGTGACCAGGTCGAATTCGGGGTGACCGGCGATCAGGCGCAGCAGCTCGCCCCCGGCGTAGCCGCTCGCTCCGGCGACCGCAGTTCGGATACCCATTCTCACCTCCGCATGACTATGCAGAGAAGGTTAGCGGTCCGCCGACCGTCTATGCAAGTTAATACAGCCTACTGCATGGACATGAGGAAGTGACCCGGACCATCCCTATCCATTGACAGCCATGAGGGTATTGGCCATCCTGAGAGAGCGCTCTCTACCTGTCTATCAGCCACATACCACCCGCCCGCCGCTCGCCGCCCACGGCCGAAGGAGTCGTCGTTGCGTACCCCCAGAAGCTGGGCCACCGTCCTCGCCGCGATCGCCATCGCCGGCATCACCACCCTCGGCCTCACCACCGCGCCCACCCGCGCCGTCGGACCGTCCCCCCTGCCGCTGACGGTCACCAACAACACCGGCCGGGCGGAGGCCGTCCACCTCTACCTCCTCGGCGTCGACCTCGCCTCCGGCCGGCTCGGCTACGTGACCGCCGGGGGCGTCTTCACCCCCTGGCCGGCCGGCGGCCAGCCGCCCACCCCCGCCCCCGACGTCTCGATCGCCGGGCCCGCCAACGGCGGCAGCGTCACGCTCCGGGTTCCCCGTGGCCTCTCCGGCCGGGTCTACTTCTCCTTCGGCCAGAAGCTGCGCTTCTCACTGACCCCGGACGGGCTGGTCCAGCCCGCCCCATGGGCGGCCGGCGACCCCAACCGCGACATCCTGTTCGACTGGTCCGAGTTCACCTACAACGACGCCGGGCTCTGGCTCAACAGCACCCAGGTCGACATGTTCGCCGTCCCGCACGCGGTCAGCGTCACCGGCGCGAGCGGCACCACCCGGCGGGCCGGCCAACTCGTCAGCGGCGGCCGACAGGCCGTCATCGACGCCGTCCGCGCCCAGCCCGGCTGGGCCGACACCGTCCAGACCCGGTCCGACGGCACGGTGCTGCGGGTGCTCTCCCCCGGCAAGGCCGTCGACGCCGGCCGGTTCACCCCCGGCTACCTCGACCCGTACATCGACGCGGCCTGGCGCTCCTACACCACCCGGACGCTGACCGTGACCCCGTTCACCGACCGGCCCGACGTGCGCTACCTCGGGCGTACCACCGGCACCACGATGACGTTCACCGACCCGACCGGCCGACAGGTCGCCACCTTCACCAGGCCCACCAGCTCCGACGTGTGGGACTGCGACGGGACGCTCGCCGCCCCCAACGACCAGGTGGTCGGACCGATCGCCCGGACGCTCTGCGCCGCTCTGCACCGCGCCACCCTCGACACCATCACCACGCAGCCCGGCGGCGGCCCCGCCGACTTCTACCGGGGCACGCTGACCAACCACTACTCCCGGATCATCCACCAGCACATGGTCGACGGCCGGGCGTACGGCTTCGCCTTCGACGACGTGCTCGCCCAGGAGTCCCTGGTGCACGACGGCGATCCGCGCGCCGCCGGCCTGACCCTCACCCCGTTCACCGGCACGGCCACCCCGACCCCCACCGCCACCGCCAGCCCGACCGCACCCCCCGGCCAGCCGTGGAACGCGACCCGCCACCTGCAGGCCGACGGCACCCTGGCCGGCACCACCGGATCCGCCGGCACGGTCACCCTGGCGGCGGCGAACGGCAACCACGACGGCACCCCCACCAATGCCCGGGTCTTCACCGCACGTGGGCTCACCGGCACCTGGACCGGCGCAGCCACCACCTTCGACCTGGCCGTCGACGCCGGCACCGCCGTCGGTGACGGCGTCCAGGCCCGGGTGTCGTACGACCTCACCGGCGACGGCACCACCGACCGGGTCGAGACGTACGCCTACTTCGCCACCGACCCGGTACCCGGCGTCGAGCGCTACCGGCAGACCCAGGGGCTGCGCTCGGCCACCGGCACCCTCGGCAACCTCCGCGGCGGGACGGTGACCGTGCAGGTGTGGAACGCCATCGGCGGCACCCCCACCACCCTCGGCGTCGGCGACGCCTCCCGCGTCGTACTGCCCTTCACCGGCTGACCGGCCGACGGCCCCGACCCGGTGACCGGGTCGGGGCCGTCGACGGGCCGGTACGGCTACGCGCCGCGCAGCGTCGCCCCGAACCGCGCGGCGGCCACGGCGACGGCGGCGTCCCGGGCGGCCACCGCCTCCTCCACGGTCAGCGTCCGGTCCGGAGCCCGGAAGGTGAGCTTGTACGCCAGCGACCGGCGGCCCGCGCCGAGCGACTCCGAGGCGTACACGTCGAAGAGCCGGACCTGCTCCAGCAGCTCGCCGGCCCCCTCGACCAGCGCGGCGCGGACGTCGGCGGCCGGCACCGTGTCGTCCAGCACCAGCGCCACGTCGATCAGCGCCGGGGGGAACCCGGACACCGTCGGCGCGGACGCCACCGGCGCGGCCGGCAGGGCGTCCAGGTCCAGCTCCATGGCGCTGGTCCGGCGGGGCAGCTCCAGCGCCGCCACCACCGTCGGGTGCAGCTCACCGGCGTGGCCCACCACCACCCCGTCGACCACCAGCGCGGCACAGCGACCGGGGTGCCAGGGGGCCTGCTCGGCGGCCCGTACCTCGATCCGCTCGGCCGGCAGGTCGGCGGCGGCCAGCACGGCCCGCCCGGCCTCCACCGCGTCGGCCCACCCGGCGGCGCGGCCCGCGCCCCACCAGCCGGCCGGCTCGACGTCCCCGGTGAGCACCACCGCGACGTGCCGGGGCTGGGCGGGCACCACCGCGTCGGCGGCGGCGAACTCGGCGTCGGTGGGACGCCGGTCCACCCCCATGGCCGGTGGGGCGCCCACGCCGGGACGCGGCTGGAACACCGCGCCGATCTCGTAGAGCGCCAGGTCACGGTGGCCCCGGCCCAGGTTGCGCTTGAGGATGCCGAGCAGCGGGCCGAGCAGCGTGGTGCGCAGCAGCGGCTCCTCCTCGGACAGCGGGTTGGCCAGCCGCACCGCCGGCCGGCGCGGGTCGTCGGCCGGCAGCCCGAGCTGGTCGGCCAGCTCCGGGGCCACGAACGGCAGGCCCAGCACCTCGACGTAGCCGCGTTCGGCCAGCGAGCGGGCCACCGCCCGGCGGCGGCGCTGCTGCCAGGTGAGGCCCCGGCCGGGTGGCGCGGTGGGCAGCACCGACGGCACCCGGTCGTACCCGTCGAGGCGGACCACCTCCTCGACCAGGTCGGCCGGGTCGGTGAGATCGGGCCGCCAGGTCGGCGGGGTGACCGTGAGCACCTCGCCGGTGCCGGCGGTCGTGCCCACCGCCCCCGGGTCCTCGGCCAGCCGGTCGCCGCCCCGGCTCACCGTGCAGCCCACCTGCTCCAGCAGGTCGACCACCCGCTGTGGGGGGTAGTCCACCCCGATCCGGCGCGACGGCAGGTCGACGGGGAGGACGACCGGACGCATCGGCCGGACGTGGTCGAGGTCGAGGATCTCCGCGCCCGCCTCGCCACCACCGTGCGCGGTGAGCAGCTCGACGGCGCGCTGGAGGGCCACCAGCGGCAGGGCCGGGTCGACGCCCCGCTCCCACCGCTTGGCCGCCTCGCTGAACAGCCGGTGCCGGCGGGCGGTACGACCGACCATCACCGGATCCCAGTGGGCGGCCTCCAGCAGCACGGTGGTGGTGCCGCCGACCACCTCGCTGGTCTCCCCGCCCATCACCGCGGCCAGCGAGACCGGCCCGGTGTCGTCGCAGATCACCATGTCCTCGACGGTCAGCGAGCGGACCACCCCGTCCAGGGTGGTCACCTTCTCCCCCGCCTCGGCCCGGCGCACCACCAGCGGGCCGGTGATCCGGTCGGCGTCGAACGCGTGCATCGGCTGGCCCAGTTCGAGCATCACGTAGTTGGTGACGTCGACCGCCAGTGAGATGCTGCGGATGCCGGCCACGGTCAGCCGCTGCCGCATCCAGCCCGGGGTGGCCGCCGTCGGGTCGACACCCCGGACCATCCGGGCGGTGAACCGGTCGCAGCCCACCGTGTCGCGCAGCTGCACCGGGTACGCCGGCTCGGCCGTCCCGGCCGGCGCGGGCACCCGGCCCGGATCCCGGAAGGGCAGGCCCAGCGCGTACGCCAGCTCCCGGGCGATGCCCCGCACGCTCAGCGCGTACCCCCGGTCGGGGGTGATCTCCAGCTCGACCACGACGTCGTCGAGCCCCACCACCGGCCGGGCGTCGTCGCCGGGCCGGGCCGGGGTGTCGGGCGGCAGCACGATGATGCCGGCGTGGTCGTCGCCGAGGCCCAGCTCCTGCGCGGAGCAGATCATGCCGGCCGACATCCGGCCGTACGTCTTGCGCGCGCCGATGGTGAAGTCGCCGGGCAGCACCCCGCCGGGCAGGATCACCACGACCCGGTCGCCCGGGGCGAAGTTGCGCGCCCCGCAGACGATCTCCTGCGGCTCGCCGGTGCCGTTGGCGGTGCCGACGTCGACCAGGCAGTGCCGGATCGGCTTCTTGAAACCGGTCAGCTCCTCGATCTCGCGGACCTCGCCGACGACCAGCGGACCGGTGACCGTCCCGCGCAGGTCCACCACGGACTCGACCTCGATGCCGAGGTCCACCAGGGCCTGCTCCAGGTCCTCGGTGGGCAGGTCGACGGGGAGGTCGACGTGCTCCCGCAGCCAACTGACAGAAATTCGCATGACTCAGACCACCGTCTCCGTGACTCGTACCCGCATCGCCCTACGCCCCGGCCCCGAACGCGCGGGTGAACCGCACGTCGCCCTCGGCCATGTCCCGCATGTCGCTGACCCCGTGCCGGAACATCACCGTCCGGTCGATGCCCATGCCGAACGCGAACCCGGAGTAGACCTCCGGGTCGATGCCGCAGGCCCGCAGCACCCTCGGGTTGACCATGCCGCAGCCGCCCCACTCGACCCAGCGCGGGCCGTCGCGGTGCTCGGGGAACCAGACGTCGAACTCCCCCGACGGCTCGGTGAACGGGAAGTAGTGCGGACGCCAGCGGGTCTTCGCGCCCTCGCCGAACATGGCCCGGGCGAAGTGGTCCAGGGTGCCGCGCAGGTGTGCCATCGTGATCCCCCGGTCCACCACCAGACCCTCGACCTGGTGGAAGACCGGCGCGTGGGTGGCGTCCAGCTCGTCGGTGCGGTAGACCCGGCCGGGCACCACCACGTAGATGGGGGGCTTGCGGGTCAGCATGGTGCGCGCCTGCACCGGCGAGGTGTGGGTGCGCAGCACCAGGCCGGAGGCGTCCGCGCCCGGCGGCGGTGCGACGTGGAAGGTGTCCATCAGCCCGCGCGCCGGGTGGTCGGCGGGGATGTTCAACGCGTCGAAGTTGGTCCACTCCAGCTCGACCTCGGGGCCCTCGGCCACCTCGTAGCCCATCCCGACGAACAGGTCGCTGATCTGCTCCATCAGCGTGGACAGCGGGTGCCGGGCGCCCCGGGGCCGCCGGTCGTACGGCAGGGTCACGTCGACCCGCTCCTCGACCAGCACCCGGGCGGCCTGCTCCCGCTCCAGCACCTCGGCGCGGGCGGCGTAGGCGGACTCGATCGCCCGGCGGGCCTCGTTGACCCGCTTGCCGGCGTCGGACTTCGCGGCCGGCGGCAGCGCGCCGATCTCCCGGCGGGCCAGCGACACCGGGGACCGGTCGCCGAGGTGCGCGGGGCGCAGCGCGGTCAGCGCGTCGGGGTCGGCGGCGGCGGCGAACGCCTTTTCGGCGTCGGCCACGGCCTCGGCCAGGGCGGCCGGGTCGAGCAGGGCGACCTGCTTCGGGTCGTACGGATCGTTGCGGTAGCTCATGGCGTACGGGCACTCCCTCACGGCGGCGCCGGCCCTCCCGGGCGGCTAGGCGAGTCTACGGACGCGCGGCGATGCCGCAGCCCGCCGGTGGGAGTTGCGCGCGGGAAGGGTCAGGCCCGCCGCCCGCCGACACCGGCGGGCTGGCTAAACGAACGCCGTGGCGCGTTCCTCAACTGACCGACTCCCTGCGTGATGTGTGCGGTGCGGTGTCTGTGTGACGCCGGTGTCTGCGTGACGACGGTGTGCGTGTGACCGGCGTGTCAGCGCAGCGCTCGCGCTGAAGCGTACAGGCAGACCGCGGCCGCCGCAGCAAGGTTCAGGCTCTCGGCCCGCCCGTGCAGCGGCACCCGGACCCGGGCGTCGGCGACGG
Source organism: Micromonospora rifamycinica (assembly GCF_900090265.1). Classification (NCBI taxonomy): domain Bacteria; kingdom Bacillati; phylum Actinomycetota; class Actinomycetes; order Micromonosporales; family Micromonosporaceae; genus Micromonospora; species Micromonospora rifamycinica. The sequence goes on along the minus strand of NZ_LT607752.1, from coordinate 6,829,857 downwards.
CGGTCAGCTCCGCGGGCAGGCCGTGCGCCTCCGAGCCGAACAGCCAGGCGGTGGGCGCGGCGAGCCGGCCGTGGTCGGCGAGGTCGTCCAGGTCGCTGTCGCCGTACCCGGTGGTGGCGAAGACCGAGAGCCCGGCGGCGCGCAGCGCGTCGACCGTCGCGGGCAGCTCCGGGGAGCGCACCACGTCGACGTGGAAGAGGCTGCCGGCCGAGGCCCGCACGCACTTGCCGTTGTACGGGTCGACGGTGTCCCCGGCGAAGACCACCGCGCCCGCGCCGGCCGCGTCGGCGGTCCGCAGCACGGTGCCGGCGTTGCCCGGGTCACGGATCCCGGCGAGCACCGCGACCAGGCGGGGTCCGCGTGCCAGGGCGGTCGCCAGCGGTACGTCGAGGTGCCGGCAGACGGCGACCAGCCCCTGCGGGGCGACGGTCTCGGTCAGCGCGGCCAGGGCCTCGTCGGTGACCTCGGAGACCGGCAGGTCGGCCCGGGCGGCCCGGGCCGCCAGCTCGGCGTGCCGGTCCAGCGCGGCCGGGGTGCCGAACAGCTCCACCACCGTGCCGGTGCCGTCGAGCGCCTCGCGGACCGCCTGCGGCCCCTCGGCCAGGAACCGGCCGGTGGCGTCCCGGTCCCGCCGACGGTGCAGCCGCCGGGCGGCGACCACCCTCGGGGTCCGCGGGGTGAACGGGCCGGCGACGGCGTCGAGGCGTCTCCCGCGCGCTGGTGACTGCATGGGAGACGCCTCGATCTGCTGCCGGGGTGGGTCAGGCGGCCTGAGCCGCGGCGCCACCGGTGCCCTCGGCCGTCACGGCGGCGCGGGCCAGCTCGACGATCGCGGCGAACGCCGCGGCGTCGTGGACGGCCAGGTCGGCCAGGATCTTGCGGTCGACCTCGATGCCGGCCAGCCGCAGACCCTGGATGAGCCGGTTGTAGGTCATGCCGTTGGCCCGGGCGCCAGCGTTGATGCGCTGGATCCAGAGCTGCCGGAAGTCGCCCTTGCGGTCACGACGGTCCCGGTAGGCGTACTGCATCGAGTGCAGCACCTGCTCCTTGGCCTTGCGGTACAGCCGGGAGCGCTGACCGCGGTAACCACTCGCGGTCTCCAGCAGGGTACGACGCTTCTTCTGGGCGTTCACAGCCCGCTTGACGCGTGCCATCTCAACTCCTTGTTAGGTAAAGGTGGCGCGCGTCAGCGGCCGAGCAGCTTCTTGATTCGCTTGACGTCAGCCTTGGCCAGCTCGACCGTGCCGGTCAGCCGCCGGGTCTGGGTGGAGGGCTTCTTCTCCAGGTTGTGGCGAAGGCCGGCCTGCTGGGCGACGATCTTGCCCTTGCCGGTCACCTTGACCCGCTTGCCCATACCCGTGTGGCTCTTCATCTTCGGCATGTGGAACGTCTCTCCCTGTTACTGGCCGCTGGGGTCAGCGGTCGGGCCGGTCTCGCCGGCTGCTGCGGTCTCGCCGGCCACCGGGGCCTCGCCCTGTGCCGGCGTCGCGGACTCGTCCGTGGTCCGGTCCCGGGGACCGGTGCGGGACGCCGTGGCGGCGACCGCGGAGGCCTTGACGGCCCGGTGCGGAGCGAAAACCATGATCATGTTTCGACCGTCCTGCTTCGGAGCGGCCTCGACGTATCCCAGGTCCGTGATCTCGGACTCGAGCCGACGCAGGAGCCGGTAACCCAGCTCCGGGCGGCTCTGCTCGCGACCGCGGAACATGATCGTCACCTTGACCTTGTCGCCCGCCTTGAGGAACCGCACCACGTGACCCTTCTTGGTCTCGTAGTCGTGCGGGTCGATCTTCGGCCGGAGCTTCATCTCCTTGATGACGGTCTGCTGCTGGTTACGCCGCGCTTCGCGCGCCTTGAGTGCGCTCTCGTACTTGAACTTGCCGAAGTCCATGAGCTTGCACACCGGCGGGCGCGCCATCGGCGCAACCTCGACCAGGTCCAGGTCGACGTCCGCGGCCAGCTGCAGGGCGCGCTCCAGCGGGACGATGCCCACCTGCTCACCCTCAGGGCCGACCAGTCGGACCTCACGTGCCCGGATCTGATCGTTCACGCGTGGTTCGACGCTGATGGGGCCTCCTCGAGTCGGATCTGCCGGGTAGCCGACCCCGCGCGGCCCCCGGGTGGGGGCGACTCGGAAAGCAGAAGGCCCCGGCGCATGCCAGGGCCCGCTCGACCGGTCGGCACGATCATATGATCGCGCATCCGGGCCCGGGACAGGCCCGGAACCGGTGACCGGACCCGGCCACCTACTGGGGGCGACTCGGGTGGGAGCAGGCGCTCCGCTTCAGGACCACCCGCACGCCGCAGGCGGGGGCAGTCTGGTCGACTTACCTACACTACACCCGCACCCGACCATCCCCCAAACCGGGGCCGCCCAGGCCAGGCCCACGCCCGGCGGGACCGGCCGCACCACCGCCCCGGCCGGGCGGGCCGCACCCGGTTACCCGGCGGAGGCCGTCGGCCGCGTTACCGGGCGGGGGCGTCGGCCGCGACGCTCACGGGTGGGTCGACGCGCCGCCGAGCCGGGACAGGTGCGCCTGGTGCAGCCGGCGCAGCGCCCGCACCCCGTCGACCGCGGTCTCCTTGTCGGCCGCCTGGAGGGCCACCATCGGCAGCAGGTCGTCGTCGTGCAGCTCCAGGCTGGCCCAGGGTGCGCCCCGGTCGAAACGCACCCCCCGGACCACCTCCCAGGGCAGCTCGTACGAGCCGAGCACGTTACGCACCCGGACCCCACGGGCGTCCGCCTCGACCCGGGGCCGGGTGAACAGCAGGATGCCCAGCGCGCCGAGCACCCCGAGGCCGACCATGGCGAACTGGTCGCCACGCTGGAACGTGCCGTAGCCCTCACCGGTCGCCCCGGTCAACGAGGTCGCCACCAGGCTGAAGACCACCAGCAGGGCGACCGCCGAGGCCCAGCAGACGACCCGGATGCGACGCGGCTTGAGGCGGATCAACTCGGTGTCGCTCACCCGACCAGTCTGCCACCCGCCCCCGGCCGGCGTCGCGGCGGCGGCTCAGAGTCGACAGGCGTGGATGTTGGTGACCAGGATGGCGCGGGCGCCCAGCTCGTACAGCTCGTCCATGATCCGGTGCACGTCGTCGCGGAGGACCATCGCCTGCACGGCGACCCAACCCTCCCGGTGCAGCGGGGAGACCGTCGGCGACTCGATGCCCGGGGTGAGCGCGCTGGCCCGGTCGAGCAGCCCGGCCGGCACGTCGTAGGCGAGCATCACGTACCGGCGGGCCACCAGCACCCCGTGCAGCCGGCGCAGCAACTGCTCCGCCTGCGGGTGGGCCGGTGCGGCGGCCCGACGGACCAGCACCGCCGAGGAGCGCAGCAGCGGGTCGCCGAAGACGACCAGGCCGGCCTGGCGCAGCGTCGCGCCGGTCTCCACCACGTCGGCGACGACGTCGGCTACCCCGAGCCGGATGGCGTTCTCCACCGCGCCGTCGAGCCGGATCACGTCGGCCTTGACGCCGAGCTCGGCCAGATAGCGCTCGACCAGCCCCGGATACGCGGTGGCGATCCGGTGCCCGCCCAGCTCCTGGACGTCGCCGACGTCCTCGGGGCGGGCGGCGAACCGGAAGGTGGCCCGGCCGAACGCCAGGTCGACCACCTCCTCGGCGGGTGCGCCCGAGTCGATCAGCAGGTCCCGACCGGTGATCCCGACGTCCAGGTCACCCGAGCCGACGTAGGTGGCGATGTCCTTGGGCCGCAGGTAGAAGAACTCGATGTCGTTGGCCCCGTCCGGGCAGACCAGGTCCTTGGGGTCGGTGCGCTGGCGGTAGCCCGCCTCGCGCAGCATCTGGGCGGCCTTCTCGGCCAGGGCGCCCTTGTTGGGTACGGCGACACGCAGCATGACGGAGTGCTCCTTCGATCGGATCAGATCAACGACGCGGGCGCACTCACAGATGTCGGTAGACGTCCTTCAACTCCAGGCCACTGGCCAGCATGAGCACCTGCACCTGGTAGAGCAGCTGGGAGATCTCCTCGGCGGTGCGCTCCGGCCCCTCGTGCTCGGCGGCCATCCACGACTCGGCCGCCTCCTCGACGACCTTCTTGCCGACGAAGTGCACCCCCTTGGCCAGGGCGTCGACCGTGCCCGAGCCCGGCGTGCCGGCGGCGGCCTTGGCCTGGAGCTCGGCGAACAACTCCTCGAACGTCTTCACGGGACCGGATTCTTCCAGCCGCCCGTCGGGGCCGTGCGCTCCGGGTCCGGCCGTGTCGTCCGGCCCACCGCCGGGCTCCCGGGGGATGGGACAGCGGCCGGCGACGGGCGACCCGCCGGAGCCGGCCGGATATCGATCTCCCATCTACCTGACGGGACACCTTCCCGGGAATCGGCGATCTTCTTTATCCTGGCGGCCATGGTCAGCAGCAGCTCACGTACCCCTACCGCCGCCGTCGCCGCCGCGCTCCTGGCCGCCGTGGCCGGATGCGCGCCCCAGGAGAACGTCCCCACCCCCGACGCCGCCCCCACCACGCCCTCCTGCACCAAGGAGGGCCTGAAGACCCGGACGCCGGGCAAGCTCACCGTCGCCACCGACGAACCCGCGTACGCGCCGTGGTTCAAGGACAACAAGCCGGACAGCGGCGAGGGCTTCGAGGCCGCCGTCGCGTACGCGGTAGCCGAGAAGCTCGGGTACGCCCGCGCGGACGTCACCTGGACCCGGGTGAAGTTCGACGCCGCGATCGCCCCCGGCCCGAAGAACTTCGACTTCGACGTCAACCAGTTCTCCATCACCGAGGAGCGCAAGCAGGCGGTCGACTTCTCCCCGCCGTACTACCTGGTCCGGCAGACGGTCATCGCGCTCAAGTCGTCGAAGATCGTCGGCAAGAAGTCGGTGGCCGACCTCAAGGACGCCAAGCTCGGCGCCCAGGTCGGCACGACCAGCTACCAGGCGATCACCGACCTGATCAAGCCGAAGGCGAAGCCCCAGGTCTACAACAGCAACGACGACGCCAAGAAGGCCCTGCAGAACGGTCAGCTCGACGGCCTGGTGGTCGACCTGCCCACCGCGTTCTACATCACCGGCTCGGAGATCACCGACGCCACCGTGGTCGGGCAGCTGCCGCAGGTCGGCGCGCCGGAGGCGTTCGGCCTGCTGCTGGACAAGGACTCCCCGCTCACCTCCTGCGTCAGCCGGACGATCGGGGAACTCGCCGAGGCCGGCACCCTCAAGCAGCTGGAGCAGAAGTGGCTCGCCCAGGTGGCAGGGGCGACCGAACTCCAGTGAGCCACCCGCCGCCCCGCCCACCCGACACCCCGACGCCGCACCGGCGGCACGTCCCCTCGGCGGCCCAGCGGCGACGGGCCGCGTACCGGCGGCGGCAGACGACCCGCAGCGTGCTGGTCGCCGCCGCCTCCACGGCGGTGCTCGGCACGCTGCTGGTCGTCGCGGTCACCGGGGCACCCGGCTGGGACCGGGTCCGCCGGTCGTTCCTCGATCCGGCGATCGCCCGGGACGCGCTGCCCGAGGTGCTCGCCGGGCTGTGGCTCAACGTCCGGCTGCTGGTCTGCTGCGCGGTCGGGGCGCTGTTGCTCGGTCTGCTGATCGCGCTGCTGCGCACCCTGCGCGGGCCGGTCTTCTTCCCGGTCCGGGCGCTCTCGGCGGGCTACACGTACACCTTCCGGGGCCTGCCGCTGATCATCGTGCTGTACGTGCTCACCCTCGGCGTGCCCGGACTACGGTTGCAGGGCATGCCGCCGGTGCTGGTGCTCGGCGGGCTGGCGCTGGTGCTCACCTACGGCGGTTACCTGGCGGAGGTGTTCCGGGCCGGCATCGAATCGGTCCACCCGAGCCAGCTCGCGGCGGCCCGCTCGCTGGGGCTGACCTACCGGCAGACCATGCGGCACGTGGTGCTGCCGCAGGCCGTCCGGCGGGTCGCGCCGCCGCTGCTCAACGACGTGGTGGCGATGCAGAAGGATGTCGGGCTGGTCTCCCTGGCCGGACCGATCGACGCGGTCCGGGCGGCCCAGATCGCCACCGCGCAGAGCTTCAACTACACCCCGTACATCCTCGCCGGGGTGCTGTTCGTGCTGCTCGCCATCCCGCTGATCGCGGTCACCGACTGGGTGACCCTGCGCTCGGCCCGACGCCAGTCCGGAGGCTGAGATGGCCGTGTCGACGACCCGCCGGAGGCGGCGATGGCCGTACTGACCTGTCGGGGGCTGCGCAAGGAGTTCGGCGGGCAGGTGGTGCTCGACGGCCTCGACCTGACCGTGGACGAGCACCAGGTGGTGGCGCTGATCGGGGCGTCCGGCTCGGGCAAGTCGACGTTGCTGCGCTGCGTCAACCTGCTCGAGGAGCTGGACGACGGGACCATCGAGCTGGACGGCGAGGAGATCTCCGATCCCCGGGTCGACCCCGACCGGGTGCGTCGGCGCATCGGCATGGTCTTCCAGTCGTACAACCTGTTTCCGCACCTGAGCGTGGTGGAGAACGTCACCCTCGCCCCGCGCCGGGTGCACCGGCGGGGGCAGGCCGAGGCCGAGGCGCAGGCCCGGGAGCTGCTCGACCGGGTGGGGTTGGGCGCGAAGGCGGACGCCTACCCCGACCGGCTCTCCGGCGGCCAGCAGCAGCGGGTGGCGATCGTCCGGGCGCTGGCCAACTCCCCCCGCCTGATGCTGCTGGACGAGGTCACCTCGGCGCTCGACCCGGAGCTGGTCGGCGAGGTGCTGGCGATGATCCGCGACCTGAAGGCCGACGGGATGACGATGGTGCTGGCCACCCACGAGATGGGGTTCGCCCGGGACGTCGCCGACCAGGTCTGCTTCCTCGACGCCGGCCGGGTGGTCGAGGCCGGGCCGCCCGCCCGGGTCCTCGGCGAGCCGACCCAGCCACGGACCCGGCAGTTCCTCAGGCGGATCATCGAGGCCGGCCGGCTCTGACCGCCGCGACGGCGGCCCGCAGCGGCCGGTCCGACCGGTCCGGCCCGGCGGCGCGGCCCGCAGCGGCCCAGCCGCCAGGAGCCGCCAGGGCGGCCGGGCCGGAGCGTCGGGCCGGGGTCAGCCGGCGAAGCCGACCGGCTGGGCGTTGCCCACGGCCACGGACCGGAGCGCCAGCGCGGCGTCCAGCGCCGCCACGGTCGCCGCCCAGCCCTTGTCCTCGGCGGAGCCGGGCAGCCCGGCCCGGTCCCGCGCCTGGTCCAGGGTGTCCACCGTCAGCACCCCGTGCGCCACCGGCTTGCCCTCGTCCAGGGCGATCCTGGTCAGCCCGTCGGTCACCGACCGGCAGACGTAGTCGAAGTGGGCGGTCGTCCCCCGGACCACCACACCCAGCGCCACCACCACGTCGCAGCGCCGGGCCAGCGCCTGGGCCACCACCGGCAGCTCCACCGAGCCGGCCACCCGGGCGGTCACCGCCCGCGCCCCGCACGCCTGCGCGGCGGCGACGGCCCGGTCGAGCATGTGGTCGGTCAGGTCGCCGTGCCAGCGCGCGGCCACCACGCCGACGGTCAGCCCGGCGGCCTCCACCGGGGTCGCTCCGGGTTCACCGAAACCCGCCATGGTCATACTCCGATCTCGTCGCCGGGGACCGGGACACCCGTCGGGGCCTCGGTCACCTCGTCCAGCTCGTCCAACAGGTGGCCCATCCGGTCCCGCTTGGTCCGCAGGTAGCGGACGTTCTCCGGGTGCGGCCGGACCGGCAGCCCCTCCCGGCCGGTGACGGTCAGCCCGTACCCCTCCAGCCCGGCCCGCTTGGCCGGGTTGTTGGTGAGCAGCCGCATCGACCGCACGCCCAGGTCGTAGAGGATCTGCGCGCCGGTGCCGTAGTCCCGGGCGTCGGCCGGCAACCCCAGGTCGAGGTTCGCGTCCACGGTGTCGCGGCCCTGGTCCTGGAGCTGGTACGCCTGAAGCTTGTGCAGCAGGCCGATCCCCCGCCCCTCGTGCCCGCGCACGTAGAGCACCACGCCCCGCCCCTCCCGGGCGACCCGGGCCAGCGACGCCTGCAGCTGCGGCCCGCAGTCGCAGCGCAGCGAGCCGAAGACGTCCCCGGTGAGGCACTCGGAGTGCACCCGGACCAGCACGTCGTGACCGTCGCCCAGGTCACCGATGACCAGCGCGACGTGCTCGGCCGGGTCGTGCTCGGCCCGGTAGCCCAGCGCCCGGAACACCCCGTACGGGGTGGGCATCCGCGCCTCGGCCACCTGCTCCACCTGCTTCTCGTGCCGCCGCCGGTAGGCCACCAGGTCGGCGATGGTGACCAGGGTGAGCGCGTGCTCGGCGCAGAACTTCTCCAGGTCCGGCAGGCGCATCATGGTGCCGTCGTCGTTGACCAGCTCGCAGAGCACCCCGGCGGGGCGCAGCCCGGCCAGCCGGGTCAGGTCGACCGCCGCCTCGGTGTGTCCCGGTCGGCGCAGCACCCCGCCGGAACGGGCGCGCAGCGGCACCACGTGGCCCGGGCGGGCCAGGTCCGTCGGGTCGGTGCCGGGGTCGGCGAGCAGCCGGATGGTGTGCGCCCGGTCCGCGGCGGAGATCCCGGTGCTGACCCCCTCCCGGGCGTCCACGGTCACCGTGTACGCGGTGCCGCGCCGGTCCTGGTTGGTGTGGTGCATCGGCGGCAGGTCCAGCCGGTCGCACTCCGCCTCGGTCAGCGGGACGCAGACGTACCCGGAGGTCCAGCGGACCATGAAGGCGAGCAGTTCCGGGGTGGCCAGCTCGGCGGCGAAGATCAGGTCGCCCTCGTTCTCCCGGTCCTCGTCGTCGACCACCACCACGGGACGGCCGGCGGCGATCTCCGCCACCGCCTCCTCGATCCGGGCGAAGGTGACCGCCTGGCTGCTCATGCCACGACCTCCGAGTAGGTGGACGGGATCGGTGTCGTCGCCGCGCGGACGGTCCGGGAGCTGCGCCACCAGGCGGCGAAACCCCAGACGCAGAGGGCACCGTAGACCAGGTACATGACCGCCGAGGGATAGAAGCCGCCGCGCAGCAGCAGCGGTACGCCCACCGCGTCCACGGCGATCCAGACCAGCCAGAACTCCACCCAGCCCCGGGCCATGCCGTAGGTCGCCAGCAGACTGCCGGTGAGGATCCAGGCGTCCGGCAGCGGCCCCCACGAGCCGAGCGCGGCGAGCAGCGGATAGCCCAGCGCGGTGCCGACGGCGGCGGCGAGCAGCAGGCCCAGCCGTTCCCGACCGGTCGCCCAGCGGGGGGTGACCGCCGGCGCGTCCCCGCCCTGGCGGCGGTTGCGTGACCACCGCCACCACCCGTAGACGCTGACCGCGAAGAAGAAGACCTGCCGGCCGGCCTGGCCGTAGAGGTCGTGTGCCTGCGGGGTGGCGAACACCCCGCCGAGGAAGACGGTGAACAGCAACCCGTTGCCGATCATGCCGACCGGCCAGGCCCAGACCTGCCGTCGCAGCCCGAGCAGCGCCGAGGCCAGCCCGAAGCCGTTGCCGACGATCTCCCGGACCAGCACCGGGGCGCCGAGCAGGTGCACCTGGGCGTCGAGCAGCCAGCCGAGCGGCCCGGTCACACTGCACCGCCGTCGACCGGCGGGCGGGTGGTGAGGAGGCGTTCGACGTACTTGGCCAGCACATCGACCTCCAGGTTGACCGGGGCGCCGACGTCCCGGACGCCGAGCGTGGTGAGCTTCAGGGTGGTCGGGATCAGCCCGACGGTGAACCAGTCGTCGCCGACCGCGGCCACGGTCAGCGACACCCCGTCGACGGTGATCGAGCCCTTCTCCACCACGTACCGGGCCAGCGCGGCGGGGAGCCGGAACCGCAGCGTCTCCCACTGCGCGGCCGGTTCCCGGGAGAGCACCGTGCCCACCCCGTCGACGTGCCCCTGCACCAGGTGCCCGCCGAGCCGGCTGTTCAGCGCGGCGGCCCGCTCCAGGTTGACCGGGTCGCCGGGGCGCAGCCCGCCGAGCGCGGAGCGCCGCAGGGTCTCGCCCATCACGTCGGCGGTGAACACGCCGCCGTCGACGTCGACCACGGTCAGACAGACCCCGTTGACCGCGATGGAGTCGCCGTGCCGGGCGTCCGAGGTGACCAGCGGGCCGCGGATCGCGACCAGCGCCGAGTCACCCCCGGTGTCGGCGATCCGGACGACCTCGCCCAACTCCTCGACGATGCCGGTGAACATCTCAGGCCTCCCTCTTCCGGGGCAGCGCGGTGATCCGCAGGTCGGAACCGACCCGGGTGACGTCGGTGATCTCCAGGTCGATGGCGTCGGCGATGGTCGTCACGCCCGCGTCGACCAGCGCGGTCGGGCCGCCTCCGAGCAGCTTCGGCGCGACGTACCCGACGACCCGGTCGACCAGGCCGGCGGCGAGGAACGCGCCGGCCAGCCGGGGGCCGCCCTCCAGCAGCGCGGCCCGTACCCCGCGGTGGTGCAGTTCGGCGAGCAGGGCCGGCAGGTCCACCCGGCCGTCCGGGCCGGCCCCGACCTCCGCGACGGTCGCGATCCAGGTCCGGGCGGCGCCGTCGCGGACCCGGGCGTCGACCGGGGTACGGCCGGCGCTGTCCACCACCACCCGCAGCGGCTGCCGGATGGCCAGGGTGCCGTCGCGCAGGTTGCGGGCGGTCAGCCGGGGGTCGTCGGTGAGTACGGTGCCCACCCCGGCGATCACCGCGTCCACGGTGCCGCGCAGCGCGTGCACGTCCATCCGGGCCGCCTCGGAGGTGATCCACATGCTGCTGCCGTCGGCCGCCGCCGACCGGCCGTCGAGGGTCGCGGCGTACTTCCAGATCAGGTACGGCCAACCGCGCCGCATCGAGGTCAGCCAGGCGACGTTGCCGGCCTCGGCCTCGTCGGCGCGTACCCCGAACTCCACCCGGACCCCGGCGGCGCGCAGGGTGGCCGCACCCCCCGAGGCGACCGGGTTCGGGTCGGGCACGGCGACGACGACCCGGGCGATCCCGGCGCGGATCAGCGCGTGACTGCACGGGCCGGTGCGGCCGGTGTGGTCGCAGGGTTCCAGGGTGACCACCGCGGTCCCGCCCCGGGCCCGCTCGCCGGCCTGGGCGAGCGCGACGATCTCGGCGTGCGGCCCGCCGGTGTAGGCGTGGAAGCCCTCCCCGACGACGACGCCGTCCGTGTCGAGCAGCACGCATCCGACGACCGGGTTGGGGCTGGTGGTGCCGAGGCCCCGGGCGCCCAGCTCGATGGCACGGCGCATCGCCTCGTCCACGGAGACGCCGCCCATGCCCTGCCCTCTCGCTCGCCGGTCCGCGCGCGGGCGGTACGGGAGGAGCGGGGGCAGGCGGCGACGGAACCGGGAACGGCAGGGCCGCCCCGGGCAGCCCACGCGCCGATGGAGCCGCGCAGGCCCGCCCCGCCCGCGCGCTGTCTCCCATCCGGACTGTCGGGGGTGCGGACGAACCGCTCCCCCACCGTCGGCCCCGGATTCTCACCAGGTCCACCGGGCGGCAGAGCCGTCCGGGTCGCGGGCTTACCACGTCGAGCGTGGATCACCGCCGGTTCGGAATTTCACCGAGCCCCGCCAGCGCGTGGTGGGTACATGCGAAGTCTTACACGTTCACCCGGTCGGTCCGCCACCTCCAGCGGGCTACTTCACACCCCGTCGGCGCGTCGCCGGTCCACCGCGACGTATGACCCCGGTTGGCTCTTGGCGACCGTTTTCATCTCGCTGGCCACGGCGATCGCGTCCAGGGGGTCGGTGAAGCGCTTCCTGGCGTCCGAGAGCGAGACGCCGATCGAGAGCGTGACCAGGGCCGCCCGCCGGATGTTGCCCCGGCGGTCCTTCAGCTCGACAAAGCCGCGCTCCCGGTCGGCCGGGTCGTAGAGGGTGTCGGCGGACTTCTCGAAGTCGACCACGGCCCGGGAGGTCAGCGGACGGATCTGCTCGGGCGCGCAGACGATCACGAAGTCGTCGCCACCGACGTGGCCGAGGAAGGCCGGGGGCAGCCCGATCGCCACCACCGCCCGGTGCAGGCTGCGGGCCAGCGCCGAGATGAACTCGTCGCCCCGGACGAAGCCGTACCGGTCGTTGACGCTCTTGAACCGGTCGATGTCGATGTAGCCGACGGCGTAGTCGACGCCGCTGCGCACCCGGTCGCTGATCTCCCGGCGGATCCGGCTGTTGCCGGGCAGACCGGTCAGCGGGGAGACCTCGCGGAACTCCTTGTTGCGGCGCAGCGTGGAGCTGACCCGGGCCACCAGCTCGGCGGTGTCGAACGGCTTGACCAGGTAGTCGTCCGCGCCGGCACTGAGCCCGTGCACCTTGTCCACGGTCATGCCCTTGGCGGTCAACATGATCACCGGCAGCGCCGAGGTGATCGGGTTGGCGCGCAGCCGCCGGGTCAGCTCCAGGCCGTCGATGCGCGGCATCATCAGGTCCACCACGGCCAGGTCCGGCCGGTGCCGCTCGATCATGTCGAGGGCCTCCTGGCCGTCCCCGGCGTGCAGCACCTCGAAGCCGTGCAGCCGCAGGTTGAACTCGACGAAACGGGCGATGTCCTCGTCGTCGTCGACGACCAGGATCACGTCGGGACGGTCGCCGGTGGGCTCCACCCTCAGGCCCCGACGGCGGCGCGCTCCGCGAGCCCGCGCAGCCGGCGGACCGCCTCGGCCGGATCGGCCGCCCCGTAGACGGCGGTACCGGCGACGAAGGCGTCCGCGCCGGCCGACGCGGCCTGCTCGATGGTGTCGGCGGCGATCCCGCCGTCCACCTCGATGCGCAGCTCCAGGTGGCCGCTGTCGACGTGCCGGCGGGCCGCCCGCACCTTGTCCAGCAGCTGCGGGATGAACCGCTGGCCGCCGAAACCGGCCTTGATCGTCATGATCAGCAGGGTGTCGAAGCTGGGCAGCAACTCCAGGTACGGCTCGATCGGGGTGTCCCGGTCGATGGCCAGCCCGGCCTTCGCCCCGGCCGAGCGGAGGTCCTTGGCGAGGGCCACCGGGTCGTCGCACGCCTCGGCGTGGAACGTCACGTTGTACGCGCCCGCGTCGGCGTAGCCGGGGGCCCACCGGCGCGGGTCGGTGATCATGAGGTGCACGTCGAACGGCAGCTGGGTGACCGCCCGGAGGCTCTGCACCACCGGCAGCCCGATGGTGAGGTTGGGAACGAAGTGGTTGTCCATCACGTCGACGTGCAACCAGTCCGCGGCGCCCTCGACGGCGCGGACTTCATCGGCGAGGCGGGCGAAATCGGCGGCGAGGATGCTGGGCGCGATGATCGACGGCGGTACGGTCACAGGGCAAGTGTACGAACGCGGCCACCCGCCGCGGACGGCACGGCACCATGGGCGACATCCCGTCATCCGGGAGTGACCCACGGTGTCCGAACCGGTCCCTCCGGATCGAATCGGGGACGATGGGCCGGTGACGACTGGCCGAACGGTCCCGGTACGACGACACTCCATCGGGGACGGTCACGTATGCTGCTCGCCCGGCGGCGGGCAAGGCCACGTGGGGCGCGGCGGCGGACCGTCGGCTCCCGGAAAGGGCGGACGATGCGACGGTGGCTCGGGGCGCTGGCGCTGGCCGGCGCGGTGACGGTGGCGCTCAGCGGCTGTGTGCCGCAGCACAGCGCCGACGGAGACCTGGTCGACGACTGGCCGGTGCTGCCGGTGGCCCAGGCGTTCGTGCCCGCCACCGACGCCTGCCTGCCCCGGATAACGCCGGTGGTGCAGGCCGGCACCTACGACACGGTGGACTGCGCGCGCAGCCACCTGGCCGAGGCCATCCACGTCGGCACCTTCACCGGCGCGGTGGTCCGGGGCGACCGGCCCGAGCCGGGTTCCGCCGCGCTGCGCCCCGCCCGCGCCGAGTGCGACCAGCGGGCCCGGGACGTGCTCGGTGGTGACTGGCACTCGGCCCGGCTCACCATGAACATCGCGCTCCCGGCGAACTCCGCGTGGAACAGCGGGGCCCGCTGGTTCCGTTGCGACCTCAGCGAGACCGACAGCATCGACAACACCCGGCCGGTGAACCGGGTCGGCAGCCTGCGGGGGGCGATGGTCGGCGACAACCCGCTCAGCCACCGGTGCTTCGACCCCAAGCTGATCGGCAACAACCTGAACTACATGGCACCGGTACTCTGCTCCGAACCGCACCGCGCCGAGTTCGTCGGTGTCTACCTGGAGCGCAGCGACCTGAGCTGGGCCGAATTCAGTCGCACCAACCAGCGGGTGCACCGGCGCTGCATGGCGCTGATCGCCGGCTTCGCCGAGGTGCCCAACAACGGCGAGCTGCCGTACCGGGCCGGGTCGATCTTCTACCCGCCGTCGCAACGGGAGTGGGAGGAGGGCGACCGGGGCATCCGCTGCTTCCTGTGGAGCGACGACCGGAAGCTGACCCGCTCGATGCGCGGCGTCGGCCCCAAGGGCCTCCCCGTCATCTGACCCACCCCACCCGCACTCCCCTCCCTTCCTCCCCTCACGCTCCCGCACCCCGCCCCCCTCTCCCCCTCACGCTCCCGCACCCCGCCTCCTCTCCCCTCACGCTCCCCCCACCCAGCCCCAGCGGGGTCGATCAAGAGGTTTGCGTCAGGAATGGGTTGATCAAGAGGTTTGCGTCAGAAATCGCGCGGCGGGGTGACCTAAACCTCTTGATCACCGAGGCGGAGCGGCGGGTGGGGGGTGGGGTGGGGTGGGGGGGTGGGTGGGGGGCGAGGGGGTGGGGTGGGGTGGGGTGGGGGTTCAGGGGTTCGGGGGGTCAGGTGGTGCGGCGGAGGAGGGCGAGGAACATGGCGTCGGTGCCGTGGCGGTGGGGCCAGAGCTGCACGGTGGGGCCGTCGCCCAGGCCGGGCATGCCGGCCGGGAGCAGCGGTCGGGCGTCGACGAAGTCCGCCGGCACACCGGCCCGGCGGGCGGCCTCGGTGACCGTCACGTGCGTCTCCACGGTGTGCGGGGAGCAGGTCACGTAGCCGACCAGACCACCCGGACGGGTCGCCCGCAGCGCGGCGGAGAGCAGTTCCCGCTGCAACCGGGTCAGCGGCGGCAGGTCCGACGGCTGTCGCCGCCAGCGCGACTCCGGACGGCGGCGCAGCGAACCCAGCCCGGTGCACGGGGCGTCGACCAGCACCCGGTCGAAGTGCCCCTCCGCGAGCTTCGGATCCGCCCCGACGGTGCGGCCGTCGGTGTGCAGGACGGTCACCGGCAACCCCCGGGTCGCCTGCTCGACCAGCCTGGCCCGGTGCTCGGCGACCTCCACCGCGGTCAGCCGGGCACCCCGCTGCGCCGCGAGCGCGCCGAGCAGCCCGGCCTTGCCGCCGGGGCCGGCGCACAGGTCCAGCCAGCGGCCGTCAGGGCCGTCGATCGGGGCCGCCACCAGCGCGTTCGCCACCAGCTGCGAGCCCTCGTCCTGCACGTGCGCCCGGCCGTCGGCCAGCGCCGACAGCTCGCCCGGGGCACCGCCGCGCAGATAGACCGCGTACGGGGAGAACGCGCCCGGGGCACCGCCGACCTCGTCGGCCACGTCGGCCGGGTCGGCCCGGCCGGGGCGGACGCACAGGTGCACCGGCGGACGCTCGTTGTTCTCGATCAGCAGACGGGTCACCTCACCCAGGTCACCGCCGAGGGCGTCGGCGAAGGCCCGGACGATCCACTGCGGGTGGCTGTAGGTCACCGACAGGTGGCCGATCGGGTCGGCCGCCATGGTCGGGGCCAGCCTGGTCACCCAGGCGTCGCGATCCTGGCCGGCCACCTCGCGCAGCACCGCGTTGGCGAACCCGGTCGCGCCCTCACCGACCGTGCGGACCAGGTCGACAGTGGACGACACGGCGGCGTGGGCCGGCACCCGGGTGTGCAGCAGCTGGTAGGCCCCCAGCCGCAGCGCGTCGCGTACCGGCGGGTCGATCCGCTCGACGTCCCGGCCGGCCGCGGCGGTGAGGATGGTGTCCAGGGTGCCGAGCTGGCGCAGGGTGCCGTAGGTCAGCTCGGTGGCGAAGGCGGCGTCCCGCCCGGTCAGCCCCTGCTCGCGCAGGATCGTCGGCAGCACCAGGTTGGCGTACGCGTCGTCGCGGTGCACCGCCGCGACGGCCTGGTACGCGACGTGCCGGGGCAGGTCCACCGCCGGCCGGACCGGTCGGCCGGGTCGCCCGCCCCGCCCGTCGACGCCACCCCGGTCACCCCAGCCGCCCGCGCGGGCGGGACGGTCGTCCCGGAAGCCGCCGGCGGGCCGGTCGGGACGCTGGTCGTCACCGCGCTGCTCGCGGCGCACGCCGTCGGCGGGTCGCCGGGTCGGCCCGGTCACGCGAGCTCCTCCCCGCCGCCGACCCGGACACCGCGCGCCCAGTCACTCGCCGGCATGGCCTTCTTGCCCGCCGCGCGCACCTCACCGAGCTGCACCGGCACGGTCGCCGTACCGGCCAGCACGCGGGACTTCTCCACCAGCAGTTCTCCAGGCTTCAGTTGGGGGCCGTTGCCGACCGGTGTCACCGGGCCGAGCTTGACCCGGTCGCCGCGGAAGGTCGTCCACGGGCCGGGGGCCGGGGTGCAGGCGCGGATCCGGCGGTCCACCGCGAAGGCGGGGTCGGTCCAGCGCACCCGGGCGTCGTCCACGGTCAGCTTCGGGGCCAGCGAGACCCCGTCGGCGGGCTGCGGCTCGGCCCGCGCCGTCCCCGCCCCGATCGCGTCCAGGACGGCCACCAGCAGCCCGGCACCGGAGTGGGCGAGGCGCTCCAGCAGGTCGCCGGAGGTGTCGGTGGGCCGGATCTCGTCGGTCAGGGTGCCGTAGACCGGGCCGGTGTCCAGCCCCTGCTCCAGCTGGAAGACGCTGGCCCCGGTCAGCTCGTCGCCGTGCAGCACCGCGTGCTGCACGGGGGCGGCGCCCCGCCAGGCGGGCAGCAGCGAGAAGTGCAGGTTGACCCAGCCGAACCGGGGGATCTCCAGCGCCGCCGGGGGCACCAGCGCGCCGTACGCGACGACCGGCACGCAGTCGGGCGCCAGCGCGCCGAGCCGGTCGAGGAAGTCGGGCTCCCGGGGCCGGGCCGGGGTGAGCACCTCGACGCCGTGCTCGTCGGCCCAGGCGGCGACGGGCGAGCGGAGCACCCCCCGGCCCCGGCCGGCGGGCGCGTCGGGGCGGGTCACCACGGCCACCAGCTCGTGCCCGGAGGCGTGTACGGCGGCCAGGGCGGGGACGGCGACCGCCGGCGTGCCAGCGAAGATCAGGCGCATCGGCGGGTCACCGGCCCAGACCGAAGGGGTTGGTGGCGGAGTGCGGGCTGACCTTGACCGTCGGCGGGGCGGCCTCGTCGTACCAGTCGGCCTGGCGGATCGCCTTCATGGCCTCCTTGCGCCCGGCCGGGTCCAGCCGGTCGAGGAAGAGCACACCGTCGAGGTGGTCGGTCTCGTGCTGGACACAGCGGGCCATCAGCCCGGTGCCGACGATCTGCAACGGGTCGCCGTAGCCGTTGAAGCCCTTGGCGATGACGTTCTGCCGGCGCTTGGTGTCGAAGTAGAGCCCGGGAATCGACAGACAGCCCTCCGGGCCGTCCTGCTCCTCGGTGTCGGGGAACTCCAGGACCGGGTTGACCAGGTGGCCGAGCACGTCGTCCACCTCGAAGGTGAAGACCCGCAGGCCCACGCCGAGCTGCGGGGCGGCCAGCCCGGCACCGCCACGGTCGCGCATCGTGTCGGTGAGGTCGGCGACGAGCCTACGCAGCTCGACGTCGAAGTCGACGACCGGATCGGCCGGCGTGCGCAGCACCGGATCCCCGAACAGACGGATGGGCTGGACGGTCACGCGGGGTGGCTCCTTCGTTGGACGGCGTGGTGCCGTACCAGTCTACGGAGTGTCGCGGGCGGCACCGGTCGGCGTACCGCGATCTGCCGGGACCACGCCGTCGGCTCCGGGAACGGCGACGGTGAGCGGGGCTGATCAGGCGCCGGCGCCCGGTTCGCCGGCCAGCACCGCGTCCCCGCCGAGCAGCGCGTGTGCGGGCAGCGGGAGCCGGATGCCGTGGGCGGCCTCCCAGTCGTGCACGAGGCTGGGGCGGACCTCGGTGGTGAAGTAGTCGACCGCGCTGGTCTGCCCGACGACCGGCTCGTCCACCTCGGCGACGAGCTGGGCCGGCACCAGCGGGAAGCCGTTGCGCAGGGCGGCGCTGAGCCGGCGGTGGCCGTCGACGACGAAGAAGTACTCCCCGGTGAAGCCGATCCGCAGCGGGGCGAGGGCCTCGTCACCGGCCGCGGCCAGCTCGCCGACGAACCCGGCGTCGTCGAGCCCGCGCAGGGTGGCGACGTCCTCGGTGGGGTAGACCCGGGCCGGGTCGAGCAGCAGCAGCGGGGGGGCGTCGCGCAGCACGTCGGCGGCGAGCCGGCCCTCGTACGCGTCGACGATGTGCGTGATGACCTCGGCGGCGGAGGCCCGGGTGGTGTCGCAGACCAGGTCGTAGTTGCGCAGCCGGGCCTTGTCGACGCCGTAGCGGAGGATGAACCTGTTCCGCTCGCTCTCGCTGCGCTCGCGGAGCTTGGCCTCCGCCTCGGCCAGCGAGGTGTAGCTCTCGGCCGGGCCGGAGGGGCGCAGCAGCACCCGCCGGGCCGCCTCGGCCGGCTCGGTGATCATGTGCACCTTGAGCGCGTCGGTGAAGAAGTGCCAGGCCAGCCGGGAGTCCATCACCAGGGATTCACCGGAGGCGGCGATGTCCCGCTGGAGCTGGTCGACGTAACCGTCGACGGCCTGGTCCAGCTCGGCGTGCAGGTTGAGCTGGAGGGCGGTCATCTGCCGCTCCTGCGCCATCTGCCGGTAGAGGTCACCGACGCTGACCCGGCGCAGGCCCAGCCGCTTGGCGATCTCGACGGAAACGGTGCTCTTGCCGCTGCCGAGGTCACCGTTGAAAACGATCGACTGACGAACGGTCACCACTGGCCCACCCTTGCTCACCGGCTGCTTGGCATCATCGATCTGGCGTCGGCTCGACGCGTTCCCGTCTTCGTCGCGCCATCCGTGCGCCCCGGGTATGACGGGCGATGCTATCACGCGGGTGTCTCCGGCCCCCCGCACACAGGGTGCGACGGCAGGCTGGCCAGGTGCTCGACGATGCTGACCGACGACTCAGAAAAGGCTGAGCGGATCGACCTGGAGGCGGACCGGCTCGGCGGCCCGGCGGGCGCTGCGCACCCCGGCGGCGACGTGCAGCGCCTCGGCCAGCGCGGCGGCCCGCGCCCGGGGCACCCGGACCAGCATCCGCTCCCGGTCCCGGTCGGCGGGGACCGGGCCGAGCACCTCCGCCCCGTCGGGCAGCCGGGCCTGGGCCAGCAGGTCGGCCACCGCGTCCGCGTCGCCGGTGACGCTGGCCATCTTCACCGCGGGCGGGAAGCCCAGTTCCCGGCGCTCGGCCAGCTCCCGGGCGGCGAACCAGCCCGGATCCCAGCGCAGCAGCGCCTGCACCGGGGCGAGCGCGCCGTCGGCGACCACCACCACCTTTCCCCCGGCCGGGGCGGGCCGGGCCAGGGCGGCGGCGGACAGCCACCGGCGCAGGGTCTCCTCACCGGCCCGCAGATCGGCCCGGGTGAGCAGCGCCCAGGAGTCCAGCAGCAGCACCGCGCCGTACCCCCCCTCGGCCACCGGCTCGGCCCCCGGGGTGGCGATGACCAGACCCGCGCCCGCCGGGACGTCGGTCAGCACCTCGTCGCGGCCCGACGTGCGTACCGGCACCCCGGGAAAGGCCCGGCCCAGCTCCTCGGCGGTTCGTCGGGCACCGGTGACCGCCGCCCGCAGCCGCCGCCCACCGCACTGCGGACAGGCGTATGCGGCGACCACCCGACCGCACCACCGGCAGGCCGGCGGCGCGTCGGCGGCCCGCAGCGCCAGCGGGCCGGCGCAGTGCGGGCAGCGGGCCGGGGCCCGGCAGTCGGCGCAGGAGACCGACGGCAGGTAGCCGCGGCGGGGCACCTGGACCAGCACCGGCGCGTCCGCGCGCAGGGTGTCCCGGGCGGTGGTCCAGGCCAGGCTGGGCAGCCGGGCGGTCGCGGCCCCCGGATCCCGGGCCAGTTGCGGGTCGTCCCCGGTCGGGGCGATCGCCGGGGTACGCGCCCGCAGGGTCGCCCGGTCCGCGACCACCTCACGGGCCCAGCCGGTCTCCACCAGGAGCTGCCCCTCGGCGGTCCGGGTCCACCCACCGACCAGCGCGGCGGCGTCGGCCAGCCGGGCCCGGGTGAGCAGCACCTCGCGGGCGTGCGGGTACGGCGCGCGGGGCTCGGCGTGCAGGTCGTCCCCGTCGTCCCAGATCGCCACCAGGCCGAGCCGCGCCACCGGGGCGAACATGGCGGCCCGGGTGCCGATCACCACCGGCACGTCGCCCCGCCGGGCGGCCAGGAACGCCCGGTAGCGGCGGGCCGGGCCGAGCGCCGCCGAGAGGGTCACGTGCCGGCCGGGGCCGAGCAGCGCGGTCAACGCCGCGTCGAGCCGGTCGAGGTCCCGGGCGTCGGCGACCACCACCACCGCGCCCCGCCCACCGGCGAGGGTGGCGGCGACCGCGTCGGCGTACCGGGCGGCCCAGTCCTCCCCGGCCAGCGCCGACCAGACGGCCCGGGGCATCCGGCCGTCGGCGAGCGCCGTCAGGTAGGCCGGACCGGCCGGATAGTCCCGCCACCCGCGCGGGTCGGTCACCACAGGACGCGGCGGCACCCCGGCGCCGTCACCCACACCGGGAGCGGCCGGATCGGCGGCAGCCGGGGCGGCGGCAGGCGGACCGGCGGCAGCCGGGGCGGCGGACGGGACCGGGGTGGCGCGGGGTTCCTTCTCGACCCGGGCGTGCCGGGGCGGGACGGCCAGCCGGAGCACGTCGGCGAGGTTGCCGGCGTACCGGTCGGCCACCGCCCGGGCCAGGCGGACCACCTCCGCGGCCAGCACCGGCTCGGCGGACACCACCTTCTCCAGGTACGCCAGCCGGCCGCCGTGGGTCGAGGCGTCGACGCGTTCCAGCAGCCAACCGTCGACCAGCTGACCGGCGAAGCGGACCTTGACCCGCACCCCGGGGACCGCGTCGGCGGCCAGCCCGGCGGGGACCAGGTAGTCGAAGGGGCGGTCGAGGTGGGGCAGCGGGACTTCCACACAAACCCGAGCGACCGGCGACCCGTCAGCGGGTCGCCGGTCGCTGGGCGCGGTGCCGGTCAGGCGCCCGCTACCGACTTCAGGTCGGCCGCCCGGTCGGTGCTCTCCCAGGTCAGGTCCGGCAGCTCCCGGCCGAAGTGGCCGTAGGCGGCGGTCTGCCGGTAGATCGGGCGGAGCAGGTCGAGATCCCGGATGATCGCGGCCGGACGCAGGTCGAAGACCTCACCGACGGCCTTCTCGATCGCGGCCACCGGCACCGTCTCGGTGCCGAAGGTCTCGATGAAGAGGCTGACCGGGTGGGCCTTGCCGATCGCGTAGGCGACCTGCGCCTCGCAGCGCTCGGCCAGGCCGGCGGCGACCACGTTCTTGGCCACCCAGCGCATCGCGTACGCGGCGGAACGGTCCACCTTGGACGGGTCCTTGCCGGAGAACGCGCCGCCACCGTGCCGGGCGTACCCGCCGTAGGTGTCGACGATGATCTTCCGGCCGGTCAGCCCGGCGTCGCCCATCGGGCCACCGATCTCGAACCGGCCGGTCGGGTTGACCAGCAGCCGGTAGCCGTCGGTGTCCAGCCCGAGGTTCTCCAGCTCCGGAGCGATGACGTGGTCCCGCACGTCCGGGGTGAGCAGCGAGTCCAGCGAGATGTCCGCGGCGTGCTGGCTGGACACCACGACGGTGTTCAGCCGGACCGGGCGCAGCCCCTCGTACTCGATGGTGACCTGGGTCTTGCCGTCCGGCCGCAGGTACGGGATGGTCCCGTCCTTGCGCACGGCGGACAGCCGCAGGGCCAGCCGGTGCGCGAGCGCGATCGGCAGCGGCATCAGCTCCGGCGTCTCCGAGCAGGCGAAGCCGAACATCATGCCCTGGTCGCCGGCGCCCTGCGCGTCCAACGCGCTCTCCGACGCCCCGGTCCGCAGCTCGAAGGCGTTGTCGACACCCTGGGCGATGTCGGGCGACTGGGCGCCGATGGAGACGCTGACGCCGCAGGAGGCGCCGTCGAAGCCCTTCTTCGACGAGTCGTACCCGATGCCCAGGATCGTCTCGCGGACGATGGTCGGGATGTCGGCGTACGCCTTGGTGGTCACCTCACCGGCGACGTGGACCTGACCGGTGGTGATCAGCGTCTCCACCGCTACCCGGCTGTGCGGGTCCTGGGTGAGCAGGGCGTCGAGGATACCGTCGCTGATCTGGTCGGCGATCTTGTCCGGGTGGCCTTCCGTGACCGATTCGGACGTGAAGAGGCGGCGTGTCACGGGACTCCTAAGCTCTTTTTGATAATCGTTGCGCAGCAGTCTAGTCATCACGGTGCGCCACCTTCGACCCCGGCGACCGGGCATCCACCGTTCAGGACCGGTCGGCCCACCGGGCGAGCACCAGGTCCCACACCCGGTCGGCCAGCTCCTCCTTGGGCTGTTCCGGCAGGTGGTGCACGGTGCCGTCCGCGCCGATCACGGCGGCCGCGTTGGTCTCGGCGCCGAAGACCTTGTCGACGCCGACCTCGTTGACGACCACCAGGTCGGCCCGTTTGCGGGCGAGTTTGGCCCGACCGTTGGCCTCGGCGTCGCCGGTCTCGGCGGCGAACACCACCAGCACCTGCCCCGGGCGGCGCAGGCGCCCCCACTCGGCGGCGATGTCCGGATTGGTGACCAGCTCGATGGTCGGCGCGCCGCCGTCGTCCGACTTCTTGATTTTACCGGTCGCGTAGTGCGCCGGCCGGAAGTCGGCCGGTGCCGCCGCCATCACCAGCGCGTCGGCGTCCTCGGCGGCGGCCAGGGTGGCCGTGCGCAGCTCCCCGGTGCTGCCCACCCGCACCAGGTCGACCCCGGCCGGGGCGGCCAGCGACACGTTGGCGCTGATCAGGGTGACCCGGGCGCCCCGGGCGACGGCCGCGCGGGCGAATGCGTACCCCTGCTTGCCGGAGGAGCGGTTGCCGAGGAACCGGACCGGGTCGAGCGGTTCCCGGGTGCCGCCGGCGGTGACCACCAGGTGCCGACCGGCCAGGTCGGCCGGGGCGTCGACGCCCCGGGCGAGGGCGCGGCGGGCGACGGCGAAGATCTCGGCCGGGTCGGGCAGCCGCCCCTTGCCGCTGTCGGCGCCGGTGAGCCGGCCGACGGCGGGCTCGATCACCCGCACGCCCCGGCCGCGCAGGGTGGCGACGTTCGCGACGGTGGCGGGGTGCTCCCACATCTCGGTGTGCATCGCCGGGGCGAGCAGCACCGGACAGCGCGCGGTGAGCAGGATGTTGGTGAGCAGGTCGTCGGCGAGGCCGTGGGCGGTCCGGGCCAGCAGGTCGGCGGTGGCCGGCGCGACCACCACCAGGTCGGCCCGCTGGCCGAGCCGGACGTGCGGGACCTGGTGGACCTCGGACCAGACGTCGTCGGCGACCGGCTGGCCGGACAGCGCCGCCCAGGTCGGCGCTCCGACGAAGCGGAGCGCCGACGCGGTCGGCACGACCCGGACCCGGTGGCCCGACTCCGTGAAGAGCCGCAGCAGCTCACACGCCTTGTAGGCGGCGATGCCACCGCCGACTCCGAGCACGATCTCGGCGGACATCGGGGTACGGGGTACTACGGCTGGTCGGTCGGCTCGGCGGTGAGCAGGCCCGCGTTGATCTCACGCATGGCGATGGAGAGCGGCTTCTCCTGCGGAGTGGTCTCCACGAGCGGGCCGACGTACTCGAGCAGGCCCTCGCCGAGCTGGCTGTAGTAGGCGTTGACCTGACGGGCGCGCTTGGCGGCGAAGATCACCAGCGCGTACTTCGAGGTGGTCTTCTCGAGCAGCTCGTCGATCGGCGGGTTGGTGATGCCCTCGGGGTTGGCGATGGATCCCACGAAATACCCTCTGCGTCTGAAGTGTCCGCGCGGAACGCGGCTGGTCGCTCGGCCGCGGGGACGCGGCTGGTCGCTCGGCCGCGCGGAACGCGACCGGCCGGTCGACCGCGACACCGCGGCCGGACGGGAGCCAGATTAGGACGAACCGAGCAAGCCTACCAGCTCATCGGCGGCGCGCTCGGTGCGGTCGTGTCGGACGGTGTGCGTGGCGAGGGCCGCGACGGCCGGGTCCGGGCGGTGCCCGGGCGGCAGCAGCAGCACCAGGCGGACCCAGGACAGGGCCGTTCGGAGGGCGAGCGCACCGGGCAGGTCCAGCGGGAGCAGCACCGGCCGTCCCCGCGCCAGTCGGTCGACCAGCGGGGCGCGCGGGGTGCCCCGACGGTACGGCCCGGCCCGGGACCACTCGAGCAGCTCGTCCGCGGCGATCATCCGATCGAACTCGGCAGGCTCCCGGAAGAGCCGGTCGACGCCGTCGGTCTCGCCGGGGCGACGTGCCCGGGTGGTCACCGGAACCGGCACCCACACGGAGGAGGAACGCGCCCGGACCGCCTCGACCACACCGCCCCGACCGGCACCCGAAGGTCCGGTCAGGACGGTGAGCCGCACCGCCGGGCACGTCTTGTCATCCGTGCTCACCGCTTGTTTCTACCTGCTGCGGCGATCAGTTGGCGGCGAACTCTCCAAGCAGCGCCTTACGCTGCTGCTCGCCCAGACCACGCAGACGGCGGCTGTCGGCGATCTTGAGCTTCTCCATGATCTGGGTGGCCCGGATCTTGCCGATACCCGGCATCGCCTGCAGCACGGCCGACACCTTGAGCTTGCCGACGACATCGTCGGACTCGGCTCGCGCAAGGACGGCGGCCAGGGTGGTCTTGCCCTGCTTGAGCTGCTCCTTCAGCTCAGCACGGGCCTTGCGGATCTCCGCGGCCTTTTCCAGCGCGGCAGCGCGCTGCTCGGGGGTCAGTGACGGGAGCGGCACCAGTTCTCCTCAGGTCCCTATCGCGACGGGCGGAACGCACCGACGCTCTGTGAAACGTGGTGTCGCTGGCAACCAAAGGGGTCCGTGGTTCCCAGCGCGGGGAAAACTAGCGTTCGCCGGAGTTTTCGGCAACGTGGACGCGCGATGATCAACGTAAAGTGACCGAGCCGTCAGTCAGTTTGCGGAAGCAAGAATCTGCCGGCAGTCGGCCGCCGCGCGGTCGGCGGCGGCCCGCAACGCGGTCGGGTCGGGGCCCGCGTTGAGCACCTCCCGGGAGTACGACGGCAGCACTGCGGAGAGGTTGGGGCCGAACACGGTGGGTAGATCGGCGGCCGTCGCACCCTGGGCGCCGAGCCCCGGCGCGAGCAGTGGACCGTTGACCGAGGACAGGTCGTGACCGGTATCGCCGATGGTCGCGCCGACCACCAATCCGATGCTGCCGAGCGGGTCGGCACCCCTGTTGAGCTGGGAAATCTCATCGATAACAAGCTGCGCCACGGTGCGTCCACCGGAGGTGACCGCACGCTGCACCTGCGCCCCCTCGGGGTTGGAGGTGAGCGCTAACACGAACACCCCGCCACCGTGCGTGGTGGCGGCCTCGAACATCGGCGCCAGCGAACCTACTCCCAGGTAGGGGCTCGCGGTGAGCGCGTCGACATACAACGGGCTGGATGGATCAAGGTACGCGGAGGCGTACGCGGCGACGGTCGAACCGATGTCGCCGCGCTTGACGTCGAGCAGAACGAGCGCCCCGGCCTCGCGTAACTGTCGGATAGTTGACTCAAGAATCCCCACTCCGCGGCTCCCGAATCGCTCGAAGAAGGCCGACTGGGGCTTGATCACCGCAACCCGGTCACCGAGCGCTTCCGCGACGGTCCGGGCGAACCGCTCCAGCCCGTCGACGTCGTCCGGCAGGCCCCAGCGGGCCAGCAGCCCGGGGTGCGGATCGATGCCGACGCAGAGCGGCCCACGCTCCGCCATCGCCCGGTGCAGCCGGGTTCCGAAGGTCTCCATCGTTGCTCCTCTCGTGTCGTGTCCACCGGCCGCGACGACGGTCGCCGCCCCGGCTTGCGGATCCCCGCCCGCCCGGACCTCAGCCGGCCCCGACCGCGGCGGCGATCCCGGCCGTGATCCGGGCCACGTCCGCGTCCCCGGTCAGGTAGGGCGGCATGGTGTACACCAGGTCCCGGAAGGGGCGCAGCCACACGCCCCGGGCCACCGCGGCGGCCGTCGCCGCCGCCACGTCCACCTCGCGGTCCAGCTGCACCACACCGATCGCCCCCAGCACCCGGACGTCCGTCACGCCCGGCGCCCCCCGCAGCGGCTCCAGGCCGGCGCGCAGCCCCGCCCCCACGCGGGCCACCTCGGCGGCCCAGTCGCCGGCCCGCAGCAGCCCCAGGGAGGCGTTGGCGACCGCACAGGCCAGCGGGTTGCCCATGAACGTGGGACCGTGCGCGAGCACCCCGTCCCGGGCGATGCCCCGGGCCACCTCCGGGGTGCACAGCGCCGCCGCCAGGGTGAGGTAACCACCGGTCAGCGCCTTGCCGACGCAGAGCACGTCCGGACTCACCCCGGCGTGCTCGGCGGCGAACATCGTCCCGGTCCGGCCGAACCCGGTGGCGATCTCGTCGAAGATCAGCAGCACCCCGTGCGCGCGGGTCACCTCGCGCAGCACCCGCAGGTACCCCGGGTGGTGGAAGCGCATCCCGCCCGCCCCCTGCACCACCGGCTCCACGATGACCGCGGCCAGTTCGTCGGCGTGCCGGGCGACGGCGTCGGTCAGCGCCGTCACGTACCCCGGGTCGGGCGGGTCGGTGAAGCCGCCGGGCGGCGCCGGGGCGAAGACCTGCCGGGGCAGCGCGTCCCCCCAGAGGTGGTGCATCCCGCCCTCGGGGTCGCACACGCTCATCGGATGGAAGGTGTCGCCGTGGTAGCCGCCCCGCCAGGTGCCCAGCCGGCGGCGCTCCGGCCGCCCGGTGGCCCGCTGGTACTGCAGGCACATCTTGATCGCCACCTCGACCGAGACCGAGCCCGAATCGGCCAGGAAGACGTGTTCCAGCCCGTCCGGGGCCAGCTCGACCAGGGTCCGGGCCAGCCGGACCGCCGGCTCGTGGGTGAGCCCGCCGAACATCACGTGACTCATCCGGCCCAGCTGGTCGGTGACCGCCGCGTCCAGCACCGGGTGCCGGTAGCCGTGGATCGCCGCCCACCAGGACGACATCCCGTCGACCAGTTCCCGGCCGTCGGCCAACCGCAGCCGCACCCCCTCGGCGCTGTGCACCGGGTAGGGCGGGTGCGCCGGCGGCGACACCGCGTACGGGTGCCAGACGTGCGCCCGGTCGGCGGCCAGCATCTCCTCGGGCGTCACGCGCGCTCCTCCGTACCCTCGACGACCGCCACCCCGGCGGCCACGCCGCGCCGACGGCGCGGGCTCTGCGTGCGGACCGGCACGCCGGCGGCCCCGCCACCCCGACGGCGCGGGCCGGCCGTGCGGGCCGACACCCCACCATCCCGACAGCGCGGGCCGGCCGTGCGGTCCAGCACCCCGCCGACCCGACGGCGACGGCGCGGGTGTGCCCGCTCCGCCGCCCCCACGGCGGCCACGACGCCACGGAGCCGCGTGCGGCACGGTCGCGGACCGGGGTCCGGGACGGCTCCGTCGGCGGTGGAACCGGCGACCGGTGTCGACGGCGCGACGGGCACGACCGGGAGCGCCGGGCGTACCCGTCGGCTCACCGCCCGGTCACCGCCCGGTCGGCCGCCGCCGCCCCGGGCGACACCCGGGCGGCGGCCCGGACCAGCGCCGGCCCCCGGTAGATGAAGCCGGTGTAGAGCTGGACCAGGCTGGCCCCGGCGTCGAACATCCGGGCCGCGTCGTCCGGGTCGAGGATGCCGCCGACCCCGATGACCGGCAGCCGGCCGCCGGTCTCCCGGTGGACGAAGGCGACCATCTCCCGGGCCCGCCCGGTCAGCGGGGCGCCGGACAGGCCACCGGCCTGCGCGCCACGCTCCCGGTCGGTGGGGGCGAGACCGTCGCGGGCCAGCGTGGTGTTGGTGGCGATCACCCCGGCCGCCCCCCGGGCCAGGCAGACCTCCAGCAGCTCGGCCACCGCCGGTTCGGTGAGGTCCGGGGCGATCTTCACCAGCACCGGCTTCTCCCCCACCAGGGCGGCCAGCAGGGCGTCCAGGTGAGCCCGGTCCTGCAACGACCGCAGCCCCGGGGTGTTCGGCGAGGAGACGTTGACCGCGAAGTAGTCGCCGTGCCCGCGCAACGCCCGGTACGAGGTGAGGTAGTCCTCGACCGCGTCCTCCAGCGGGGTCACCTTGGACTTGCCCAGCGAGATGCCCAGCGGCACCCCGAGCGGGCGGGGCGACGCGGCCAGCCGGTCGGCCAGCGCCTGCGCCCCGGCGTTGTTGAAGCCCATCCGGTTGATCACGGCCGTGCTGTCGGGCAGCCGGAACAGCCGGGGCCGGGGGTTGCCCGGCTGGGGGTGCGCGGTGACCGTGCCCACCTCGACGAAGCCGAACCCCAACGCCGGCCAGGCCGGCAGGGCCACCCCGTTCTTGTCCATGCCCGCCCCCAACCCCACCGGGTTGGGGAAGTCCACCCCGAACACCGTCCGGGGTGCCCGGTGCAGATTGCGGGCCCGCAGCAACGCCAGCGCCGCCGGCCGCCGGGACAGGGCGGCCAGCTGGCGCAGCGTCCAGTCGTGCGCCGCCTCGGCGTCCCCGCCCCCGATGCGGAACAGCGCCCGGCGCACCCCCTGCTCGAACATCACCACGCCACACCCCTCCGACGGACGCGCCCCCGGCCGACGCTCCCCCGAGGGACGCTCCCCCGACCGACGCTCCCCCGACCGACGCTCCCGCCGGTGATCAAGAGGTTTGCGTCACCGCACCCACCGTCCGGTGACCGAAACCTCTTGATCACCGGGCCGAGCGGCGGGCGGGAACCACGCGGGGGGTGGGGGTACCGGGTCACTGGGCGGCCCGGAGGGCGGCGTGGAGCTCCTGGAGGGGGCGCACCCGCATGTCGCCGCGGATCCGGGCCTCGATGCCCATCACCGCCGCCGCCACCCCCGGCACGGTGGTGATGCACGGGATGTCGGCCGTCACAGCGGCGCTGCGGATCTCGTAGCCGTCCGAGCGGGCGCTCGCGCCGGAACCCTGCGGGGTGTTCACCACCAGGGCCACGTCACCGGCGAGGATCATCGACACCGCGTCCGCGCCCTCGCCGCTCTGGTAGTGCTTGCGGATCTGCTCGCAGGCGACGCCGTGCCGGCGCAGCAGCTCGGCGGTACCCGTGGTGGCGACGATCTCGAAGCCCAGGTCGGCCAGCCGCTTGATCGGGAAGATCATGGCCCGCTTGTCCCGGTTCGCCACCGACACGAAGATCCTCCCGGTGATCGGCAGCGAACCGTACGCGGCGGACTGACTCTTGGCGAACGCGTGCCCGAAGCTGGTGTCGATGCCCATCACCTCGCCGGTCGACTTCATCTCCGGGCCGAGCAGCGAGTCCACGCCCTTGCCGGCCGGGGTACGGAACCGCTTGAACGGCAGCACCGCCTCCTTGACCGCGATCGGGGCGTCCGGTGGCATCGTCCCGCCGTCGCCGGTCGGTGGGAGCAGCCCCTCGGCCCGCAGGTCGGCGATGGTCGCGCCGAGGGCGATCCGGGCCGCCGCCTTCGCCAGCGGGACGGCCGTCGCCTTCGAGACGAACGGCACCGTCCGGGACGCCCGCGGGTTCGCCTCCAGCACGTAGAGCATGTCGTCCTTGAGGGCGTACTGGACGTTGAGCAGGCCGCGCACCCCCACGCCCCGGGCGATCGCCTCGGTGTAGCGGCGCACCTCGCTCAGGTGCACGCCGGACAGCGTGATCGGCGGCAGCGCGCACGACGAGTCACCGGAGTGGATGCCGGCCTCCTCGATGTGCTCCATCACACCACCCAGGTAGACCTCGCCGTCGGCGTCGCAGAGCGCGTCCACGTCGATCTCGATGGCGTCGTCGAGGAACCGGTCGACCAGCACCGGGTGGTCCGGGGAGATCTCGGTGGCCCGGCCGATGTAGGCGCGCAGCGTGTCGTCGTCGTAGACGATCTCCATGCCCCGCCCGCCGAGCACGTACGACGGGCGCACCAGCACCGGGTACCCGATCTCGTCGGCGATCGCCTTCGCCTCGTCGTACGAGGTGGCCATGCCGTGCGCCGGGGCGCGCAGGCCGGCGCGGGCCAGCACCGCGCCGAACGCGCCGCGCTCCTCGGCCAGGTGGATCGACTCCGGGGAGGTGCCCACCACCGGCAGCCCGGCGTCCTTCAGCCGCTGCGCCAGCCCCAGCGGGGTCTGCCCACCGAGCTGCACGACCACCCCGACCACGCCGGGGCCACCGGCCGCCCGGCCGGACGAGTCCTCGGCGTACCAGGCCTCCAGCACGTCCTCGAAGGTCAGCGGCTCGAAGTAGAGCCGGTCGGCGGTGTCGTAGTCGGTGGAGACGGTCTCCGGGTTGCAGTTGACCATCACGGTCTCGTAGCCGACGGCACCGGACCCGGCGGCGTCCGTGCCGTCGCCCACCCCGCCGAGCGGGGCGGTGCGCAACGCCTGCACGGCGTGCACGCAGGAGTAGTCGAACTCGATGCCCTGGCCGATCCGGTTCGGCCCCGAGCCGAGGATGAGCACCTTGGGCCGGGCCGACGGGGCGACCTCGGTCTCCGCGTCGTACGTCGAGTAGTGGTACGGGGTGGTCGCCTCGAACTCGGCGGCGCAGGTGTCCACCGTCTTGTAGACCGGGCGCACGTCGAGCCGGTGCCGCAGGGTGCGTACGCCGTCCTCGCCGGCCAGCTCCGGGCGCAGCGCGGCGAGCTGCCGGTCGGACAGCCCGGCCCGCTTGGCCCGGCGCAGCAGGCCGGCGTCGAGCACCGGGGCGGCGACGATCTCGGCCCGCAGCTCGACCAGGCTGACGATCTGGTCCAGGAACCACGGGTCGATCCCGCCGGACGCCCGGGCGACCTCGGCCACCGACGCGCCCAGCCGCAACGCCCGCTCGACGGTGTAGAGCCGGCCGTCGTGCGGCACCCCGAGCGCGGCGAGGGTGTTCTCCCGGGTCGCCCCGGGCGGATCCGGCTGGGTCCAGAAACCCACCGCCTTGGTCTCCATCGAGCGCATCGCCTTGTTGAGCGCCTCGGTGAAGTTGCGGCCCAGGCTCATCGCCTCGCCGACCGACTTCATCGTGGTGGTCAGCTCCGGGTCGGCGCCGGGGAACTTCTCGAAAGCGAACCGGGGGATCTTCACCACCACGTAGTCCAGCGTCGGCTCGAACGCGGCCGGCGTCTTGCGGGTGATGTCGTTGGGGATCTCGTCGAGGGTGTAGCCGATGGCCAGCTTCGCGGCGATCTTGGCGATCGGGAAACCGGTGGCCTTCGAGGCGAGCGCCGACGAGCGGGACACCCGGGGGTTCATCTCGATCACCACGATCCGACCGTCGGCCGGGTTGACCGCGAACTGGATGTTGCAGCCGCCGGTGTCCACCCCGACCTCACGCAGCACCGCGATGCCCAGGTCCCGCAGGTTCTGGTACTCCCGGTCGGTGAGCGTCATCGCCGGGGCCACCGTCACGCTGTCCCCGGTGTGCACACCCATCGGGTCGACGTTCTCGATCGAGCAGACCACCACCACGTTGTCGTGCCGGTCGCGCATCAGCTCCAGCTCGTACTCCTTCCAGCCGAGCACGCTCTCCTCGATGAGCACCTCGTGCACCGGGCTGGCGGCCAGGCCCGCCCCGGCGATCCGGGTCAGGTCCTCGTCGGTGTGCGCCATGCCGGAACCCAGGCCGCCCATGGTGAACGACGGCCGGATCACCACCGGCAGGCCCAGCTCGGCGACGGTCTCGCGGACCTCGTCCATCGAGTGGCAGACCCGGGACCGGGGCACCAGGCCGGCCGGGTCGGGCAGCCCCAACCGGACGCCGGCCTTGGCGACGATCTCCTTGAACAGCTGACGGTCCTCACCCCGGTTGATCGCCTCGATGTTCGCGCCGATCAGCTCCACGCCGTACTTGTCGAGGACGCCCGCGGCATGCAGGGCGACCGCCGTGTTCAACGCGGTCTGCCCGCCCAGGGTGGGCAGCAGCGCGTCGGGACGCTCCTTGGCGATGACCAGCTCGACGAACTCCGGGGTGATCGGCTCGACGTAGGTGGCGTCGGCGAACTCCGGGTCCGTCATGATGGTCGCCGGGTTGGAGTTGACCAGGCTGACCCGGATCCCCTCGCTGCGCAGCACCCGGCAGGCCTGGGTGCCGGAGTAGTCGAACTCGCAGGCCTGCCCGATCACGATCGGCCCGGAGCCGATCACCAGGATGTGCTTGAGATCGTCGCGCTTAGGCATTCGTGCGCCCCTCGCTGTGGTTCCGGCCCGGACCGGGCTGCCCGTCGGGGCCACGACCCTCGATCAGCTCGGCGAAACGGTCGAAGAGGTAGTCGGCGTCGTGCGGGCCGGCTGCCGCCTCGGGGTGGTACTGGACGGTGAAGGCGGGCACGTCCACGGCCCGCAGCCCCTCGACGACGTTGTCGTTGAGGCAGACGTGCGACACCCGCACGCCGCCGAACTCGGTCTCGACGACCTGGTCGGGGACGACCGCGCCGGCCGGCGTGCCCGGCTCGTGGCCCGGCCAGGCCACCGCGAAGCCGTGGTTGTGGCTGGTCACCTCGACCTTGCCGGTGGCCCGGTCGAGCACCGGCTGGTTGATGCCCCGGTGGCCGTAGCCCAGCTTGTAGGTGCCGAAGCCGAGCGCCCGGCCGAGGATCTGGCTGCCGAAGCAGATGCCGAACAGCGGGATCCGCCGGCTCAGCACCTCCCGGGCCAGCGCCACCGGCCCGTCGGCGGTGGCCGGGTCACCCGGGCCGGGCGAGAAGAAGACCGCGTCCGCGCCGGTGGCCAGCAGGTCGTCGATGGTCGACCCGGCGGGCAGCACGTGGGTGGTCACCCCCCGGGCGGCCAGCCGGCGCGGCACGTTGCGCTTGATGCCCAGATCCAGCGCGGCGACGGTGTAGCGGTGGGTGCCCTCCGCCTCGACCACGTACGGCCGGGCCGTGCTGACCTCGGCGGACAGGTCCGCGCCGACCATCGGCGGGGACTGCCGGACCCGCTCCAGCAGGGCGCGCGGGTCGTCCTCGACGCTGGAGATGCCGACCCGCATCGCGCCCCGGTCCCGCAGGTGCCGGGTGAGCGCCCGGGTGTCCACCCCGGCGATGCCGACCACGCCCTCGACGCCGAGCCGGTCCTCCAGCGCGCCGGTGGACCGCCAGTTCGAGCCGATCCGGGCCGGGTCGCGGACCACGTACCCGGCGACCCAGATCCGGTCGGACTCGTCGTCCTCGCCGTTCACCCCGGTGTTGCCGATGTGCGGGGCGGTCTGCACCACCACCTGCCGGTGGTAGGACGGATCGGTCAGGGTCTCCTGGTAGCCGGTCATCCCGGTGTTGAAGACCGCCTCGCCGAACGTCTCGCCGACACTGCCGTACGACTCGCCGTGAAAGGTGCGCCCGTCCTCGAGCACGAGGATGGCTGAACGCCTGCTCATTCCGTGTTCCCTCCGACCCCGACTGCGGGACTCCGCTGCGCTGCGTTCCTCGCGCTCACCGGACCGACCCTTCGCTCGCGACTGCGGGACTCCGCTCCGCTGCGTTCCTCGCGCTCACTTGACAGCCTTTCCGTCCAGGACCGTCGGCTCGCCGCGCAGGAAGGTCGCCACGATGCGACCCGGCAGCGTCATGCGGGCGTACGGGGTGTTGCGACTGCGACTGGCCAGCTCCGTGGGCTCGATCACCCGACGGGCGGCCGGGTCGACCAGGGTCAGGTTGGCCGGCACCCCGGGCGCCGGGTCCAGGCCGTGACCGTCGAGGCCGGCGATCCGGGCCGGGATCCGCGACATCCGGTCGGCGATCAGGTCCCACCGCGGGCCGAGCACGTCGAGGACGATGGACAGCGCCGTCTCCAGGCCCAGCATGCCCGGCCGGGCGTACGCCCACTCGCACTCCTTGTCCTCCACCGCGTGCGGGGCGTGGTCGGTGGCGACGACGTCGATGACACCCTCGGCGAGCGCGGCGCGCAGCGCGGCGACGTCGACACCGGTGCGCAGCGGCGGGTTGACCTTGAAGACCGGGTCGTAGCTGGCCGTCGGGCTCCAGCCGTCGGCGAGTGCGGGGCTGGCCAGCGTGCCCCGCCCGCCCACCACCTCGTCGGTCAGCAGCAGGTGGTGCGGGGTGACCTCGGCGGTGACCCGGATGCCGCGCCGCTTGGCCTGGCGCAGCACCTCGACGCTGCCGGCGGTGGAGACGTGGCAGACGTGCAGCCGGCTGCCGACGTGCTCGGCGAGCAGCACGTCCCGGGCGATGATCGCCTCCTCGGCGACCGCCGGCCAGCCAGTCAGCCCGAGCCGGGTGGACACCTCGCCCTCGTGCATCTGCGCGCCCTCGGTGAGCCGGGGCTCCTCGGCGTGCTGGGCGATGATCCCGTCGAACGCCTTGACGTACTCCAGCGCCCGGCGCATCAGCTTCGGGTCGGCCACGCAGTGCCCGTCGTCGGAGAAGATCCGCACCCGGGCCGGCGAGTCGGCCATCGCGCCCAGCTCGGCGAGCCGCTCGCCGGCCAGGCCGACGGTGACCGCGCCGATCGGCTGCACGTCGACCAGACCGGCCTGCCGGCCGAGCCGCCAGACCTGCTCGACCACGCCGGCGGTGTCGGCGACCGGCGAGGTGTTCGCCATCGCGCAGACCGCGGTGTAGCCGCCGAGGGCCGCCGCCCGGGAGCCGGACTCCACGGTCTCGGCGTCCTCCCGGCCGGGCTCCCGCAGGTGGGTGTGCAGGTCGACCAGGCCGGGCAGGGCGACCAGCCCGGTGCCGTCGACCACGGCGGCGTCCGGCGCGTCCAGCCCGGTCCCGGTCCCGGCCACGACGCCGTCGCGGATCAGCAGGTCGGTCGGTGCGCCGCCCACGACGCTCACGTTCTTGATCAGGTACGCGGTCACCGGTTGTTCCCTCCGAGCAGCAGGTAGAGCACGGCCATCCGTACGGAGACTCCGTTGGCGACCTGTTCGACGATCGTGGAGCGGGGCGAGTCGGCGACCTCGGGGGTGATCTCCATCCCCCGGTTCATCGGTCCGGGGTGCATGACGACCGCGTGCTCCGGCAGCCGCCGCATGCGCGGGCCGTCCAGACCGTAACGCCGGGTGTACTCCCGGGCGGACGGGAAGTAGGAATCGTTCATCCGCTCCCGCTGCACCCGCAGCATCATCACCACGTCCACCCCGGGCAGCACGGCGTCGAGGTCGTAGCAGACGTCGGTGTCCGGGCGGGACAGGGCGGGCGGGCCGGTGTCGCCGCCCGGGGGCACGGTCACCGGCGGCGCGACGCCCGCCCGGGCGGCCCAGTCGACCGGGATCAGCGTCGGCGGGCCGACCAGGGTGACCTTGGCGCCGAGGGTGCTCAGCAGCAGCACGTTGGAGCGGGCCACCCGGGAGTGCAGCACGTCGCCGACGATCGCCACGTGCAGGCCGGCGAGCCGGCCCAGCCGGGACCGCATGGTGTAGGCGTCGAGCAGCGCCTGGGTGGGGTGCTCGTGGGTGCCGTCGCCGGCGTTGACCACCGACCCGTCCACCCAGTTGGCCAGCCGGTGCGGTGCGCCGGAGGCGGGGTGCCGGACGACCACCGCGTCGGCCCCCATCGCCTGGAGGGTCAGCGCGGTGTCCTTGAGGCTCTCGCCCTTGGTGACGCTGGATCCCTTGGCGGAAAAGTTGATCACGTCGGCGCTGAGCCGCTTGGCGGCGGCCTCGAACGAGATCCGGGTCCGGGTGGAGTCCTCGTAGAAGAGGTTCACCACGGTCCGGCCGCGCAGCGCGGGCAGCTTCTTGACCTCCCGGCCGGCGACGGTGGCCATCTCGGCGGCGGTGTCGAGGATCTGGGTGGCGGTGTCGGCGTCCAGGTCGGCCCCGGAGAGCAGGTGTCTGATCATGAGCGGGGCCGCCTCTCGTGCGCGCCTGCGGAATGCCGTCGCGTCGTGCTCACCGCGTACCCCCGTAGAGCCGGACCTCGTCGGCGCCGTCGGTGTCGACGAGGGTGACCCTGACACTCTCGGCGAGCGCGGTCGGGATGTTCTTGCCGACGTAGTCGGCGCGGATCGGCAGTTGCCGGTGGCCCCGGTCGACCAGCACGGCGAGCTGCACCGAGGCGGGCCGACCGACGTCGTTGAGGGCGTCCAGGGCGGCCCGGACGGTACGGCCGGAGAAGAGCACGTCGTCGACGAGGACGACCCGCTTGCCGTCGATGCCGCCGGGCGGAAGCTGGGTGGGGCCGACCGCGCGGGTGGCGTGCCGGCGCAGGTCGTCGCGGTAGAGGGTGATGTCGAGCACCCCGACCGGGACGTCGACGTCCTCGAAGGTGCTGATCCGGGCGGCGAGCCGGCGGGCCAGCGGGGCACCCCGGGTGGGGATGCCGAGCAGGACGGTCTCGGCGGCGCCCTGGGTCTTCTCCAGGATCTGGTGGGCGATCCGGTCGACGACGCGCTGCACGTCGGCGCTGGCGAGGATCACCTTCACCGTGGGTTGTCGCTCGGGCGACGGATGGGCAGCCGGTGGGCAGGCCACGGCGGACCTCCTTCCCCGCCTCACGGGACGGGTCGTTAAAGGATGTCGGGGGTCCGGACGGGTCGCGGGCGGCCCGACCGGGGCTGCGGCCACGTTACCAGCGGTCACCTGGGGCTTCGCCGCGACCCACTGATCCCCGGATCAGGACGGTGAAAAGGGGACAACTCCCCCACTATCTCCGATGGGAATGTCACGAGCACTTGACCACGTGTCGCAATCCCCGTACCGTCACGCTCCGTAGCGATCGCTGGGAGAACCCCAAAGCACAGCACTGGGAGTGTCCGAATGCCCTCTGAATACGCCAAGTCGCTGGGTGCCCGCCTGCGCTCCATCCGCCAGCAGCAGGGCCTGTCCCTGCAGGGGGTGGAGGAGAAGTCGAACGGACGCTGGAAGGCCGTGGTGGTCGGCTCATACGAGCGAGGCGACCGGGCCGTCACCGTGTCCCGCCTGGCGGAGCTGGCCGACTTCTACCGCGTTCCCGTCTCGGAGCTGCTGCCCGACGGCAGCGGAGTGCGGCACGAACCCACCAGCAAGATCGTCCTGGACCTGGAGCGGCTCTACGACGAGGCCTCCGAGGACCTCGCCTACGTCGCCCGCTACGCCCGGGCGATCCAGCAACAGCGCGGCGACTACAACGGCCGGGTGCTCTCCATCCGCGCCGACGACCTGCGTGCCCTGGCGATCGTCTACGACGCCTCGCCGTCCGGGCTGATCGAGCGGCTCACCGAGCACGGTGTGCTGGTGGCCGACCCGCGGGCGTTCTTCGCCTCCTGATCCGCGGTCGCCGACGAGAATGGCCCGTGCCGTCCGGCACGGGCCATTCTCGTCACACCGTCGCCCACCCGGGCCGACGGGCACGTCC
Organism: Micromonospora rifamycinica; assembly: GCF_900090265.1. Taxonomy (NCBI): domain Bacteria; kingdom Bacillati; phylum Actinomycetota; class Actinomycetes; order Micromonosporales; family Micromonosporaceae; genus Micromonospora; species Micromonospora rifamycinica. The sequence continues at coordinate 6,792,578 of NZ_LT607752.1, read as the reverse complement.
ACCCCGGTAGGGGACACGCGCCCGCCCCCCGGTCAGCGGGTGGCGTACTCGGCGATCCGGCCGAGAATGCCGTTGAGGAAGCGCGGCGAGTCGTCGGTCGACATCTGCCGGGCCAGCTCCACCGCCTCGCTGATCGCGACCGCGTCGTCGATCTCGTCGACGTAGAGCAGCTCGTAGACGGCGATCCGGGCCAGGTTGCGGTCGACCGCCGGCATCCGGTCCAGGGTCCAGCCCTCGGCGTAGCTGGCGATCACCTCGTCGATCCGGTCGAGGTGCCCGGCCACCCCCTCGACCAGACCGATCGCGTAGTCCAGGTGCTCCGGACGCGGCTTCTCGATCCGTTCGAGGTAGCCGGCGAGCACCTCCACCGGCGGCCGGTCCCGCAGGTCGGCCTCGAAGAGCACGTCCAGCGCCCGCTTGCGCGCCTTGCGACGCGCCGGCATCTGCTGCTTGGCGCCCTCGGCCATCAGGCCCGGCCGAGGTAACGGCCGTCGCGGGTGTCGACCTTGATCTTCTCGTCGGTGGTGATGAAGAGCGGCACCTGCACGGTCGCGCCGGTCTCGACGGTGGCCGGCTTGTTGCCGCCGGTCGACCGGTCGCCCTGCAGACCCGGCTCGGTGTAGGTGACCTGGAGCACCACGCTGGTCGGCAGCTCGATGTAGAGCGGCACGCCCTCGTGGGTGGCGACGGTCGCCTCGGCCTCGGGGAGGAGGTAGTTGGCGGCCTCGCCGACGGTGCCGCCGGGGACGGTGATCTGGTCGAACGTCTCCAGATCCATGAAGACGAAGTCCTCACCGTCCGCGTACAGGTACTGCATGGTGCGCTTGTCGACGGTGGCGGTCTCGACCTTGGTGCCCGCGTTGAAGGTCTTGTCGACGACCTTGCCGGACAGCACGTTCTTCAGCGTGGTGCGGACGAACGCCCCACCCTTACCGGGCTTGACGTGCTGGAACTCGACGACGGCCCAGAGCTCCCCGTCGAGGTTGAGTACCAGGCCGTTCTTGAGGTCGTTGGTGGATGCCATTTCCTGCCTTGATCATCAATTGGCGGACAGACCTGGCAAGTCTACTAGCTGCGTCTCATCGACGGCACACCGTCGCCCGGCGGACCGCTCCGCCCGTCGCCCGTCGCCCCCGATCATCACGCACAGTGATGATCGGGGTCAGCCGCCCGCGCCCGACCGGGTGGCGAGATGCCGCAGGGCCAGCCGGTAGCCGTCCACCCCGAGACCGCAGATCACTCCGGTGGCCACCGCCGAGACCACCGAGTGGTGCCGGAACTCCTCCCGGGCGTGGATGTTGGAGAGGTGCACCTCGACCAGCGGCCCCCGCAGCATCGCGCAGGCGTCCCGCACCGCGACCGAGTAGTGCGACCAGGCCGCCGGGTTGAGCACCACCGCCGCGCCCTCGTCCGCCGCGCCGTGCAGCCAACCGAGCAACTCGTGCTCCGCGTCGGTCTGCCGGACCACCACGTCCAGCCCCAGCTCACGCCCTGTCCCGACACAGAGCTCAACCAGATCGGCGTAGCTGGTCACGCCGTACACGTCGACCTGGCGGGTGCCCAGCCGGCCCAGGTTCGGCCCGTTGAGCACGTACACCCGGGGGGTCTCCGGCCCGCTCACCGGCTGACCTCCCGGAACGCGGCGTGCAGCAGCCCGTCGTCGGGGCCGTCCAGGATCGCCGGCCGGGCCAGCCCGTCGAGCACCACGAACCTCAGCCGGCTGCCCCGGGTCTTCTTGTCCACCCGCATCGCCGCCAGCAGCGCCGGCCAGGCGTCCGCCGGATAGTCGGTCGGCAGGCCCAGCACGGACAGCACGCGGCGGTGCCGGTCGGCGGTCGCCGCGTCCAGCCGGCCCGCCAACCGGGCCAGCTCCCCGGCGTAGACGGTGCCCACGGAGACGGCGTGCCCGTGCCGCCAGCGGTACCGCTCGACCTTCTCGATCGCGTGCGCCAGGGTGTGGCCGTAGTTGAGCACCTCCCGGACGCTCGACTCGCGCAGGTCACCGGCGACCACGTCGGCCTTGACCCGGATCGCCCGCTCGATCAGCTCCCGCACCACCGGCCCGGCCGGATCGACGGCCGCCGCCGGATCCGCCTCCACCAGATCCAGGATCACCGGATCGGCGATGAACCCGCACTTGACCACCTCGGCCAGCCCGGCGGCCAGGTCGGCCGGCGGGAGGCTGTCCAGCGTGCCCAGGTCGGCGAGCACCCCGACCGGCGGGTGGAAGGCGCCTACCAGGTTCTTGCCGGCCGCCGTGTTGACCCCGGTCTTGCCGCCGACCGCCGCGTCGACCATGCCGAGCAGCGACGTCGCCACCGGCACCCAGCGCACCCCGCGCAGCCAGCACGCCGCGACGAAACCGGCCAGGTCGGTCACCGCCCCGCCGCCCACCCCGACCACCGCGTCGGTACGGGTGAAGCCGGCCGCGCCCAGCCGGTCCCAGCAGTCGGCGGCCACCTCGACCCGCTTGCCCGCCTCGGCGTCGGGCACCTCGATCGCCAGCGGGGTCGCCCCCGCCGCGGCCAGCCCCTCACCGATCAGGTCGGCCAGCTCCTTGAGCGGCGGCGCGTGCAGCACCGCCACCCGGGTCGCCTCGGGCAGCAACGCGGGCAGCTCGGCCAACAGACCACGCCCGACCAGTACGTCGTACGGCTGCTCGCCGCCGACCGGAATCCGGGTCACCTCGTTCATCGCCGGCAGCCTAGTCCAGCGCAGGCCCTGGTACGGCGACTGTCCACCTGCTGGCGCGGCCCGGGCCGCCGGCCGCGTGACCCGACGGCGCGCAGGGCGTTTAGCCGGGCAGGACCCGGGCACCGGGACGGGACCGGCCCCCGACGGTGGAGGAACCCATGGCGAGCACCACCACCGTCGACGGCGCGGACATCCGGCTGCCGGCCACCGTCCTCGGCGTCGGCCTCGGCGGGTTCGTCGACGGCATCGTCCTGCACCAGGTGCTCCAGTGGCACCACATGCTCAGCAGCACCGGCAGCGACAACATCGGGATCCGGGCGTACCCGGTCGACACCGTGCCGGGCCTGCAGATGAACACCCTGTGGGACGGGCTGTTCCACGTGGTGACCTGGGTGGCGGTGCTCACCGGGCTGGCCCTGCTGCACGCCCGGGTCACCCGCTCCCGGGGCCGGCTGTGGCGCTCCGGCATGCTCTGGGGCTGGGCACTGGTCGGGTGGGGGCTGTTCAACCTGGTCGAAGGGGTGGTCGACCACCACCTGCTCGGCATCCACCACGTGTACGGCGGCCCGCACCAGAGCGCCGCGGACGTCGGCTTCCTGCTGCTCGGGGCGGCGCTGGTGCTGCTCGGCTGGATGGTGCAACGCCGGGCCACGGCCGTGGACACCTGCGCCGGGCGACGATGACCGGGGCGCATGGCGGGGTCGGCCCGCTGCTGCTCGTACCGATGGCGCTGTTCTGGGGTTACCTGGCCGCCGCGCTGCGCCAGCGCGACTGGGGCCGCGCGGGCTGGAGCCACTGGCGCACGGCCAGCTTCGGTGTCGGCACGGCGCTGCTCGCGGTGGCCCTGCTGCGGCCCGCCCACGACCTGGTCGGGCACATGTGGCAGCACCTGCTGGTCGGCATGCTGGCGCCGCTCGGGCTGGTGCTCGGCGCACCCGGGACGCTGGCCCTGCGCACGGTGCCGCCCCGGGTCGGCCGGGCCGCCCTGCGGCTGCTGCGCCACCCGGTCGCGGCGGTGGCCACCCACCCGGTCACCGGGCTGCTGCTCACCGCCGGGGGCCTCTACCTGCTGCACCTGACCCCGCTGTACCGGGCCACCCTGACCCACCCCGGCCTGCACGCGCTGGTCCTGCTGCACTTCCTGGCGGCGGGGTACGTCTTCAGCTGGGCGATCGCCGGCCCCGACCCGGGACCGCACCGCCCCGGCGTGCCGCTGCGCCTGGTGGTGCTCGGCCTGTCCGTCGCCGCGCACGCCACCCTCGCCCAGCTGATGTACGCCGGGCTGGTCGACGTCGCCGCCCCGGCGGACCGGCTCCGGACGGCGGCCACCCTGATGTACTACGTCGGCGACCTGGCCGAGATCCTGCTCGCCCTGGCCCTGCTGGCGACCTGGCGGCCCACGCCCCGCCGGGACCGGTCGACGCCGGACCGGCCGGAGCGCCGGCCGCGCGCCGTGGTCAGGGCTTGAGCAGGGCGACGACCTCGGCGACGATCTCCTCCGGCGAGCGGCCGTCGGTGACCACCGTCGCCGTCGCGACCTCCGCGTAGAGCGGTCGACGCTGGTCCATCAGGTGTTTGAGGGTGGCCCGCGGATTGATCGACAGCAGCGGGCGGCCGGCACCCAGCCCCACCCGCTTCACCGCGTCGGGCAGCTCCACCGACAGGTGGACCACGGTGTGCCCGACCAGGGCGCCCCGGGTCTCCTCGGCCAGGACCGCGCCGCCGCCGAGGGCCAGCACCCCGGCGTGGGAGGTCAGCGCCGCCGACACCGCGGCCCGTTCCAACGCCCGGAAGTGCGCCTCGCCCTCGTCGATGAAGATCTCCGGGATCGGCTTGCCGGCCAGCTCCTCGATGTCGGTGTCGGTGTCCCGGAAGGCCACCCCGAGCAGGGCGGCCAACTCCGCGCCGACGGTGCTCTTGCCGGAGCCGGGCGAGCCGACCAGCACGCAGACCGGTTTCGTCACCGCAGCCACCCCCCGCCGCCGACGCTCATCGGATGATCAGGGCGTCGAGGTAACCGGCGACGTTACGGCGGATCTCGGCCACCGAGTCGCCGCCGAACTTCTCGGTGGCCGCCTCGGCGAGCACCAGCGCCACCATCGCCTCCGCGACCACCGCCGCGGCGGGGACGGCGCAGACGTCGGAGCGCTGGTTGATCGCGGTCGCCGGCTCCCCGGTGCTGACGTCGACGGTGGCCAGCGCCCGGTTCAGCGACGAGATCGGCTTCATCGCCGCCCGCACCCGCACCGGCTCACCGGTGGTGATGCCGCCCTCCAGGCCACCGGCCCGGTCGGTGACCCGACGGACCCCGGTGGCGGTGGGCATGATCTCGTCGTGCGCCTCGGAGCCCCGGGACCGGGCCTGCTGCCAGCCGTCGCCGATCTCCACCCCCTTGATCGCCTGGATGGACATCAGCGCGGTCGCCAGCCGGGCGTCGAGCTTGCGGTCCCACTGGACGTGGCTGCCCAGGCCCGGCGGCACGCCGTAGGCCAGCACCTCGACCACGCCACCGAGGGTGTCGGCGGCCTTCTTCGCGGCGTCGACCTCGGCGACCATCCGGGCGCTGGCGTCCGGGTCGAGACAGCGCAGCGGGTCGGTGTCGATGCGCGGGGCGTCCTCGGGCACCGGCCGCAGCCCCGGCTTGGCCGACACCGAGCCGAGCTCCACCACGTGCGACACGATCTCGATGCCGAGCGCCTGCCGCAGCAGGGCCTTCGCCACGGTGCCGACGGCGACCCGGGCGGCGGTCTCCCGGGCGCTGGCCCGCTCCAGGATCGGCCGGGCGTCGGTGTGGCCGTACTTCTGCATGCCGGCCAGGTCGGCGTGGCCCGGCCGGGGGCGGGTCAGCGGGGCGTTGCGGGCCTGGCGGGCCAACTCGTCCGGGTCGACCGGGTCGGCGGCCATCACCGTCCGCCACTTCGGCCACTCCGAGTTACCGACCCGGATCGCGACCGGGCTACCCAGGGTGAGCCCGTGCCGCAGGCCACCGATGATCTCGATCTCGTCCTGCTCGAACGCCATCCGGGCACCCCGGCCGTAGCCGAGCCGACGCCGGGCCAGCTCACCGGCGATGTCACCGGTGGTCACCGCCACCCCGGCGGGAACCCCCTCCACCATCGCGACGAGAGCCGGACCATGCGATTCACCTGCAGTCAGCCAACGCAACACAGCGGCCAGTCTGTCACGCCCGGTGCCCGCCCCCGCGTCGTGCCCGGCCCGTCCCGCCCTACGGACGCCGCCGGCCGCCCGGTCGGGTCAGGACCAGTCGAAGCGCATCCCCAGCCGCTGCTCCAACGCGGCGTTGTGCGGGGCGAAGTGGGCGCTCAACTCGGCCCGGACCGGCTCCGGCATGGCACTGCTGCGCCGGTGGTTGTGCGCCTCGTAGGCGGCCAGCCGGTGCGCGGGCAGGCCGAGGAAGTCCAGCGCCCGGGCGTGGGTGGCGGCCGGCTCGGCGTACAGCGTCTCGCTGGGCAGGATGAGCAGTTGGGAACGGTCGAAGCGGTCCAGCCACGGCGTCAGGTGCTCCAGGTAGCGGCCCCGGGCCCGGTAGGTCCACCAGTCGAACGCCTCGCTGAAGTACGTCGGGTCGGCGATCAGCCGCTCCCGCTCCCCCGCCGTCCGCTCCTCCTCCCGGGCCAGCGCCTCGGCGAAGTCCAGCGGCTCCCTGCCCTCGGTACGCCGCTCCTTCCAGTGCGAGTACGCCCGCTCCACCGGGTCGCGGAGCAGGAAGATCAGCCGGACGTCGGGCATCAGCTCGGCGACCCGCTGCGGGACGAGCGGGTGGAACATGTACAGCGGCGCGGCCTCACCGACGCGGACCGGCCCACCGTGCCGGCGTTCCAGCGCCCGGCGGTGCCGCTCGGTCGGGAAGTGCGACCGGTACCACGCCTCGCCCCGCCCCCAGTTCTCCTCGAAGTAGTGCGAGGTCTTGGTGTTCCAGGCCGGGAAGAGCCGGGGCACCAGCGGGTGCGCCAGCAGGTAACGCCAGAGCGAGGTGGTGCCGCCCCGCTTGGTGCCGGTGATCAGGAAGTCCGGCAGCGGCCGGCGGTCGCTCGTGCGTTCGCCGTACCGCACCAGCGAGCTGCGCACCTGGTGGGTGACCTGGTGCGGGACCACACCCTTGAGGCGGTCGCGGATCGTCATCGTCTTCCCTCTCGTCACGCCGGTCTCGGGCCGGGCATCGTCCGGCCGCTCTCGGTCGGGCCGGGCATCGTCCGGCCGCTCTCGGTCGGCCTGAGCATCGTCACGGCGGCCCGCACCGTACGCCGGACCCGCCGGTCCAGCAGCAGCCCGGCGGCGGCCACCGCCAGCGCCGCCAGCGCCACCGCGAGACCGGCCACGCCCCGGCCGGCGACCAGCGCGCTGAGCACCGCCACCACGGCCGCGCCGCCGCCCGCCCCGGCCGCCGCCCAGCCCACCGAGCGGGTGAGCAGCGGCTCACCGATCACCACCCGGGCGGCCACCGCGGCCAGTACGTTCTCGGCGACCACCCCGGCCGTCCAGGCGTACGCCGCGCCGAGCGCCCCGTGCCCGGGGACGAGCAGGAAGCCCAGCCCCACGGTGAGCGCCAGCCCGACCAGGGTGGCCTGGAGGTGCCGGGCGCTGTTGCCGCTCATCAGCAGCATGGTCTGCACGATGCCCACCCCGGAGTTGACCAGCATGGCCCCGGCGAGCACCGCCAGCGGCGCGGCCCCGGCGGTGAACCCGTCGCCGAAGAGGCTGAGGAAGGCGGGCGCGAAGACCGCCAGAAGCAGGTACGCCGGCCAGGACAGCAGGATGGTCACGACGGTGACCCGCCGGTAGACCAGCGCCGCCTCGGCGGTGCGCCCCTGCCCGAGCAGCCGGGACAGCTGGGGCGCGACGGCCACCCGCAACCCCTGCATGATCAGCAGCCCGGCCAGGGCGTACCGGCCGACCGCACCGAAGACGCCGGACTCGTCCGCGCCGGCCAGCGCCGCGGTGAGCAGCACCCCGACCCACATGCTGCTGGCGTCGATCGCCGCCGACACCGCCCGGGGCAGCGCGAAGCCCCAGAGGGTACGCCAGTCCGCGCGGTCCGGCCGCAGCCGCGCCCCGGCGAGCAGGCCGAGGGGCCGCACCAGCAGGACGGCGGCGGCGACCACGGCCAGCGCCACCGGCAGCAGCCAACCGCCGAACCCGACCGCCACCCCGGCACCGGTGGCGACCGTCGCCAGCAGCAGGACGGGCCGGGCCAGCGGCACCAGCACGTACTGGATGCCGACCACGGCGGTCACCGGGCGGACCGCCCGGACGGCGGCGAGCAGCACGGTCATCGCCACCGTGACCGGCAGCGCGAGAAAGGCCAGCCGCAGCAGCGTCGGGCCGTCCGACCGGGCGAAGAAGACCGGGGCGAGCCGGTCGGCGGTGAGCGCGCCCACCGCCGCCACCAGCCCGGTGAGCCCGAGCACCGGCAGCAGGGCCACCGGTAGCAGCCGGGCGGCCTCGCCGTCGACACCCGGACGGCGGCGGGGCAGCGCCCAGACCAGCGCGGTGTCCGCACCGGCGCAGCAGATCGCCCCCAGGATGGAGACCACCCCGATGGCGGTGAAGAGCGCGCCGGAACCGTCGGTGCCGAAGCCCCGCACGATGACCACGGTGAGCAGGAAGCCCAGCGCCCCGTTGACCGCCGCGCCGACCAGCCCGACCGCGCCGCTGCGGGCGCTGCGCCGTACCTCGCCGGCACCGCCCGCCGCGTCGGCCCCGTCGGTGACCGCCGGGCCGGTCGACGGGTGCGCCCCCGGGTCGGCGGCGCGGCGGTCGAGCTGACGGGGCACCGCCGGAGTGGTTCCGGTTCCCGGTCGTCTCATGCCTGCTCCCTGCCGTCCTCGGTGCGGGTCTGGTGCCCGGTGCCGCCCTCGTTTCCGGCGCGGGTCCGGTCGTCGGCCGGGGTGCTGGGTGGGGTGTCCCCGCCCACGCGGACGGGTTGCACCACGGTCGGCGCGTCCACCCCGCCGACCGGCCGGGAACCGTTGGCAGGTGTCGCCGCCGGGGTGGGCGCCGGGGCCGGAGCCGACACCGGGGCCGGAGCCGACACGGGGGTCGGAGCCGACACCGGGGCCGGAGCCGGGGTCGGAGCCGGGGTCGGGGTCGACGCCTGGTCGGGAGCCGGCGGTCGGGACGGCCCGGGAAGGGGGATCGCGGTCCGGGGGGTCATCGGGCCGAGGGCCGGCCCGGACGTCGGGCGCGGGGCCGCGACCGGTGGCGGGGTCGGGGACGGCCCCTGGGCCGGCACCGGGGTGGGTGGGCTGGGGCGGGCCGGGGCCTGAGCCGGGGGCCAGGACGGAACCGACGAGGCCGGTGGCCGGCCCGGCGCGGACGTCGCAGGCGGGACCGGCGAAGGGGGCGCGGCCGGGGACGACGGCACGGGCGGAGCCGAGGCATGCGGCGCGGTCGCGGACGGGACCGAGGCATGCGGCGCGGTCGCGGATGCCGTCGCGGACGCAGGTGGGGCCGGGGGTACCGGCGGGGGCGGGGCCGGGAGGCGGGACGGGACCGGGGGTACCGGCGGGGGCGCAACGGGGGGTGGGACGGCGGCGGGCCGGGGCGGCACGGAGGCGGCCGCCCGGGTCGGCCGGGTCGGGACGGAGGCCGAGGCCCGGGCCGGCACGGCAGCGGTGCCGGTGGCGGGGGCCGTACCGCCGCTCGCCGTACCGCCGCTCGCCGTACCGCCGCTCGACGGGGTGCCGGTCGTCGGGGACGGTAGGCCGGAGCCGGCCGTCGCGGGGCGTGGCGTTCGGGCGTCGACGACCCCGGGCGCGAGGGTCACCGCGCGGTTCACCGGCCCGCTGACCGCGGCCAGCCCGGCCCCGACCGCGAAGAAGATGACCGACATGTTCGGGTCGATGTAGGCGTACACCGGGATGACCACCAGGGCGATCACCGGGATGGTGCTCAGCCACTGCCCGGCCGGGGAGACCGCGCCGGCCAGCCGCTTGGCGATCAGCACCAGCCAGGCCAGGAAGGCGACCAGGGCCGGGACGCCGTGGCTGTAGAGCACCTGCCAGATCATCCCCTGGGTGCCCAGGGGCTCCTCGGCGAGCGTGGTGTCGACACTGTTTGGTGCGCCGTACCCGAGCAGCGGCGAGCGTTCGACGGCCTGGAGGGTACGCACGTAGAGGTCCATCCGGTCGACGTTGGTGTCGGTGCTGCTGACCCGGTTGTCGATCAGCTCCTGCACCGGCACCACCAGGCTGACCACCCAGACCAGCAGCACCAGCCCACCGATCGAGGCGATCAGCTTGGCGTTGCCCCGCACCAGCGCCCGCAGGCCGAGGTAGGTCAGCCCGGCGCCGAGGCCGAGGAACATGCCCCGGTTGAGGGTCATGAACGCGGGCACCATCGACAGCGGCAACGACACCAGCAGCGCCACCCGGAACTTGCCGGTACGCACCGAGGTCAGGTACGCCAGCACGCACGGCACCAGCAGCGCGTAGGCCGTACCCCAGTTGTTGGTGTACGGGTAGGGCGCGGCGGTCCGGTAGATCGGCGCCCGCGACACGGGGTTGAACTCGTTGGCCCGCACGTGGGTCAACGCCTGGATGAAGCGCTCCCCCGACATGCTGCCCGGCAGCAGCAGCTCCACCGGGGTGGTGAGCTGGAAGCGGGGGGCCAGCACCGCCAACCAGCCGAGGGCGACCACGCCCAGCCAGTACCAGCCGAGCGGGCGGAGCACCTGCGCCCAGGGGACACCGTCGCGGACCAGGTTGTAGACGTACACGCAGACGATCAGGGCGGTCACCATGAAGCCGAGCCGCAGCCCGGAGGTGAGGTAGGCGGTGGCCCGGTCCAGCCGGGTGAAGCTCAGCAGCACCAGCGCCAGCAGCACCAGCCAGCAGGCCGTGCCGGCGGGCAGCGCCACCCGGCCCCGGGTGACCATCAGGCCCAGCAGCACCAGCCCGAACGCCGACCAGCCGAGGTAGAAGCCGCCGAGCCCCCACCAGAGCGGCACCAGGCCGAACATGGCCAGCAGCGGCCAGGTGGGTAGCGGCGGCAGCCCGGACGGCGCGGTGCCGGCGCGGCGCCGCCGGTCAGACACCCCGCCCCCGGCGCTGGGCCAGCCGGAGCACCCGTTCCCCGGAGAGCAGCCCGAGCACCACCGGGACGGTCACCAGCACCCGCTTCTCCCGAGGGTTGAGCCGGACCACCCGGCCGAGTTCCCGGACCGCCTCCCGTCGCCGCCGACCGGAGGCGAGCGCGAAGGCGATCTGGCCGTGCAGCCGGGCCAGGCCCGTCCGGCTGCCCGCCAGCTCGGGGTGCTTGTCCAGCAGGTAGCGGGTGGCCTCGACGATGGTCGCCCACCGGCCGAAGAAGAACGAGCCGCCGTGCCAGTCGACCACCACCAGCACCTCGGGGACGATCACCACCGGGCCGTGCCCGGCGATCCGCAGCAGCCACTCGTAGTCCTCGCCGTAGCCGCCGGGCAGCTCCTCGTCGACCGGGCCGATGGCGTCCCAGGTCGAGCGGCGGATCAGGATGGTGCTGGAGTGCACCTCCATGATCCGGTCCTCGACGAAGTCGGGGAGGGTCACCTCGGCCCGGTCGAGCTGCCGTTCCTTGGCGATCCCCGGCCCCTCCAGCCGGATACCGCAGCTCGCGGCAGCGGCGTCGGGGCGCTGCGCCAGCAGCTCGACCTGGCGGCGCAGCTTCGTCGGCAGCCAGAAGTCGTCGTCGTCGCAGAACGCGATCAGCGCGGCGGTGGCCTCGTCGACGCCGGTGTTGCGCCCGCCGGGCAGGCCCTGCCGGTGGGTGTTGTGGACGTAGCGCAGGCTCCGGCCGGCCGGGACGTCCACGGCCAGCTCGCGCAGGTCGGTGTGGTCGTAGACCACGACGCACTCCACCGGGCCGGGGTAGTCCTGGTCGAGCACGGCGGCCACGGCGCGTTCCAGGAGTCCGGGGCGGTCCCGGGTGGCGATCACCACGGTCACCGGCTGGTGGTGCCCGGGGGTCGTCGCCTCAGTCACGCTTCTCTCCCGTCACCACGAATCCGACCGGCTCGACGCCCACCGCGCGCAGCCGTTCCACCAGTTGGCCCAGCCGGCCGGTACGGGTCTTGTCCCGGGCGGCGACCAGCACGGCGCGGCCCTCCCGGGCGGCCCGTACGCCCCGCTCGTCGTGGAGCGCGGGCGGCGCGTCGATCACGGTCACGCCGCCGCCGGTCGGGGCGTCCAGCGGGACCAGCTGCACCGCGCCGGAGCCGATGCGCAGCTCCTCGCCGTCGACGGTGGGGGTCTGCCTGGGCAGCACCCGGGGGATGACCTCGGTCTTGTCCGCCGCGTTGGTGGTGGACCGGTAGACCCCGCCGTTCTTCGGGTCGTCGGTGGGGAACGGCCGGGGCTTGCGGACCGGCTGAATGATCATGGTGTCCTCCGGGTTGCCCATCGGGGCGGCGGCCGGCGTCGGTGCCGGCGTCGGCACCGCGCTGGGCGCCGGCCGGGGGCGGGGCACCCGGGGGCGGGTCGGCTCGGTCGCCGGGTGGCGACGCTGGGCCTCCTGGAGCAGGGGCCGGATCCGGTCCCGGCTCTCCGGCGCGACGCCGAGGCGCACCTCGTGCCCGCCCTGGGCGAGCGCCGCGGCGATCCCGGCGGTGACCTGTTCGCGCCGCTCGTCGGCGGCGCTGGAGAGCAGCACCAGCGGCAGCGGCTTCGGCCCGTCCACCCAGCGGCTCAGGGCCAGCACCAGGTAGCGCAGGTCGGTGTCGGAGAGCCGACCGGACCGGTCCCGCCCGACGGTGCCCAGCAGCGGTGCGCCGACCAGCGCCGACACCTCGTCGGCGGTGCGGACCCGGCGGTCCATGGACTCCCGCACGAAGGCGACCAGCCCGCCCACCAGCAGACCGCCGAGCAGCCCGGCGACCAGGATCAGCGGGGCGGCGTCCCGGCTCGACGGGACGGGGGCGCGGGCGGCGCTGGTGACCGATCCGGGGCTGAGGTCCGCCGAGCCGATCTTGGAACGCTGCTCGGCCAGGGTCGCGAGCTGGTCGTTGAGCGCCCGGAGCTGGTCCAGCAGGGCGCTGGTGCGCGGCGACGGGGTGGAGGAGTTCTGGTTGGCCGGCAACGACCGCTGGGTGGTGGTGCGTTGGCTGGTGACCAGGGCGATCGTGTCGTCGTACGACTTGAGCACGGCGGCGCGCTGGTTCTCGTACATCCCCTTGCGCAGTTCGAGGTACGCCTCGGCGGCCCCGTTCGCGCCGTCCACCGCCTCGGTCTCGCTGTGCCCGGAATAGCTGAACCGCATCACCTGGCCGCCGACCGGGGTCTCCACGGTGAGCGCGTCGGCTACGGCGGTGGTGTCCCGGCCGGTGATCGAGGCAACCTTGTCGATGACCCCGTTGCTGGTGGCGATCCCGCTCTCGGCGGTCATGTTGACCGCCCGGTCGGCGCCACCGGAGGGCACCGAGAACGGGTCGGTCACCACCGGGCGGACCACCACTGCCGTGGTGGCGGTGTAGGTGGCGGGGAAGACCAGCAGGTAGGCGGCCACCAGCAGCAGCACCAACCCGGTGGCGGCGAGCACCGTGCGCCACCGCCGCAGCGGGATACGGGCCAGTTCGGCCAGGCCGACCGGGCGCTGCCGGGCCGGAGTGACGTCGGTCACATCCATCAGTCAGGTCCTCTTGCGATGAGGGGGTGTGGGCGGGTCGGCGCGGGCCGGACGACGGCCCCGGTGCGAGCCGCCGGTCGTCCTATTGTCGCCGACCGTTCACCCGTGGTCGACAGCCGACCGGCCCCCTGCGCCACGGGCGGCCCGCCGGTGCCCCGGGGACACCGACGGACCGCCCGTACCGGAGGTCGATCAGGAGGTGGCGAAGAACAGCGTCTTGCTCGACCAGGTCAGGTCGGTGCTGGCCGGCGCGATCTCGACCGAGGCGGCGCCGTCGACGGCCACCTCGTCGAACGGCACGGCCCGCAGCGAGCCGTTGGTGTTGCCGTAGACGATCTTGCCGTTGACCCAGGCCATCCCGCGCACGTTACCCCAGTTCAGGCCCACGCTCGGCAGGGTGAACTCGGAGCAGCCCACGATGTAGCCGTCCGGCTCCAGGTAGCGGTAGAACAACTTGTTGGTGCCGGCCTTGGTGTAGTACATCCGACCGTCGAGGTAGAACGCGCCGGCCATCGTCGCCGGGTTGAACCAGTCGTTGTAGCCACTGCCGACCCAGGGTGCGCCCACCGAGCCGCCGGTGAACATCGACACACCCAGGTAGCTGCCGCCGGGGGCGGTCGCGTCGGTCTTCGACCAGTAGAGCTTGTTGCCGACCGAGAAGGCCGCGCCGGCCGCGGTGAGGTTCGCCTGCGCGCTGGCCACCGGGGTGCCCACGGTGGTGCCGTTGAACGACACCTTGGCGGTCTGCCCGTTGCCGGTCCCGACGTACAGGTAGCCGGACGACGCCGTCGGCGCGTTGGTCGCCGCGACGGTCCGGCCACCGGCCAGCGGGAACAGACCGAGCCGGCCGTGGTACTCGTTGCCGAGCCCGTCGGAGTCGAAGCCGGCGTACAGGCCGGTGCTCCCCCGCCACAGCTCCCACATGATCGGGCCCCAGGTGGTGGTGCCCGCCGGGGCGCCCGAGCGGGTCGGGTTCCAGACCAGCGGCAGGCCGTTGATCGGGTCCAGCGCGCCCAGCCCGAACCGGTTGATCGCGCCGCTACCGGCCGAGTCGTTGCCGTTGGCGTTGCTCAGCCAGCGGAAGTGCCCGCCGACGTAGACCACGTTGTCGGCCACCTCCACGGAGGTCACCGAGTCGGTGCCGGTGTAGTTGACCCAGGTCGCGTCCATGGCCGAACCCCGGTCGGCGGTCTCGAACCGGGCGATGGCGTCGCAGTACGCCCCGTCGCCCCGGCCACCGTCCGCGATGATCACGAAGTACGAGCCGTCGTCGGAGAAGTCGACGTCCCGGGCGTAGAACGGGAACGAGGCGCTGTAGCAGGGCGCCACGTAGCGCTGGGTGCTCCAGTTGGCGACCGTCGGGGTGCCGTCCAGGTCGACGACCACCACCTGGTTGCGGGGCTGGCCGTTGACCTCGGTGAAGTTGCCCACCGCGACCAGGGTCTTGCCGTCGGGGGCGACGGCGAGGCCCCAGACCAGCTCGCTGCTGGCCCGGGCGACGCTGGCGTCGATCTGGAAACCCGGGTCGATCGCGCCGGTGGTCGCGTCGAGCCGGGCCAGCAGCGAGTGCTCGGTGCCGTTGACCCAGTGGAACGCGCCCGCGATGTAGAGCTTGTTGCCGACCACGACGGTCCGGCGGACCAGGCCGCCGTCGCTGCGGCCGACCCAGCCGGTGACCGTCGCGCCGGTCGCCGGGTCGAGCGCGACGAGGTTCTTGCGGCTGACCCCGTTGACGTTCTTGAACGCGCCACCGACGATCAGCTTGCCGTCCGGGCTCGCCGCGAGGGCGTGCACCGCGCCGTCCAGCGTCGGGGTGAAGTCGGCCTTCAGCGCGCCGCTGGTCCGGTCGTAGGCGAACAGGTAGTTGCGGGAGGTCCAACTCCCCCCGGCGGCCTTGACCGAGGTGAAGGAGCCGCCCACGTAGATCGTGTTCCCGATCTCGGCGAACGCCTTGGTGTCACCGTCCTGCGCGTGCGGAATGTTGTCCGCCGGGTTCGCCGACGTGAGGGTGCTGGTTACCGGGGTGAGGTCCGCCGCACGGGCGGGCGCGGCCAGCAGGCCGACCGCGAGCACCGGTGCGGCGAGCACGGCGAACCACCGCCGCCACACCGGTCGAGACGTTCTGTGAAGCACTGGCGCCCCCAAAAAAGAAGTGAGATCCCGCGTAGCTTGCTCTGCCCGGACATTTCGCACCATCAACCGACCGGTCCGCTCGGCCACCGCCTCGGCCCGGTCCCGCCGTACGGGTCGCGTCCGGACGACCCACGGAGGACGAGGATTCCGCATCGACCGGCGCGGCCCGCCACCGGGCTGCCCGGTCCCGGCCGCCCTCATGCCGGCTGCTCCCAGCGGAACGGTGGGACAGTACCGGTGCTGGTGACCGTCCAGGACGCCGCGTCGGCCAGGTCGTCGGCCGTGACGGAATCGGCCTCCCGGGCCAGCACCAGGCCGCGCCGGTCGAGCTCCCGGGCCATCTCGACCTGGTGGTCGTCGACGTGCTCGCCGTGCCGGGCCCGACGCGGCACGTAGACGGCGCGGTGACCGGCCCGGATCGCGGCCAGCGCCGACCCCACCCCGGCGTGGGTGACGATCACGTCGGCCTCCCGCATGGCCTGCTGCATCTCGTCGTGCGGCACCTGCCGGCGGGCCCCGGCCGGCATCCGGGGGATCCGGGTCGACCCGACCTGCCAGAGCACCTCCGCCTCGGGGGGCACCACGTCGACCAGCCGTTGCAGCAGGCGCGGAAAGCCGAAGCGGTCCTGGGTGCCGAGGGTCACCACGACCCGGGAGACCGGGCGCGGGGCGGCGGGCTCGGGCAGGTAGCCGTCGAAGATCGAGCCGCCGTAGCGCCACCGGCCGCCCGCCCACCCCGGGTACTGGGTGTAGAGCCGGGTCCGGGGCACCCGGGCGACCAGCCGACCGGTCAGCGACGGGCCCTCCGTCCGGGTGGCGCTCTCGATGTAGTGGCAGTCCAGGCCGTGCCGGGCGGCGGGCAGGAAGAACGACATGGCGACGCTGGCGCCGGTGCTGACCACCCGGCTGAACCGCCCACCGCAGAGCACCCGGCGGGCGGCCAGCAGGTCGCGCAGCGCACCCACCGGATCCCGGGTGGCGGCCGGCGGCACGTGGATGACCTCGTGCCCGTCGAGCAGCGAGCGGCTCTGCGGGGAGTCGAACGTCGCCCAGACGCAGTCGTGCTGCACCCCGAGCCGGGGCAGCAGGTCGTGCAGCTCGGCGAGGTGCCCACCGGTGGAGGCGACGAGGAGGGTGGTCACGGTGGTGGCCCAACTTCCGTTCGTGGAGTGGTGGGGGCCGGGTCCGGGCCGGTGCGGGGAGGGGTCGCGCCGGCCGGACGGGGTACGGGTCAGGTGCCGGTCAGGGACCGGTCGTCGACAGCGGCGGCCGGCTCGGCCGGTGGTCGGACCCGACCGTCGGCCACCAGCACGGCGAGCACCATCACCCCGGTCAGCAGGGTGCCGAAGAACCACCCGCCGAACACGTCGGTGAGCCAGTGCTTCTCGGCGTAGATGCGGGTGTAGCCCTCCACCGAGACCAGCACCGCCAGCGCGGTGACCAGGCCGATCAGCACCCGGCGCGGGATCCGCCAGGTCAGCGCGGCCAGCACCAGGATGGTGCCGAAGGTCATCAGCACCCGGCCGCAGCCGCCGGAGGGGTAGGTGCCCAGGTCGGTCGGCGGGTGGCCGCGGTCGACGACCTTGGCGAGGATCGTCTGGGTGTACTGCTCGACGACGAACTGCAACGGCATCGCCACCAGCGGGATCCACCAGCGGCGACGACGCCAGGCGACGGCGAAGCCGATCGCGGCCACCGCGGTCACCCACTTGAGCGGGTAGCGGTCACCGATCGGGGAGATGAACAGGTTGACGTCCTCCCAGAAGCCGACCCGCCGGGCGTGCACGTAGTCGAAGACCGGGTGGTCGACGTGGGGTTCGAGGCGGGAGATCGCCTCGCCGATGGGCCAGCAGACGGCGACCACCGCCGCCGCGCCGGCCAGCAGCACCACCAGGGCCGCGCCGACCCGACCGAACGCGGCGGTCAACCCGGCGAGGGCGACCCGCACCCGGTCGGCCGTCCGGCCGGTGTCCACGGCCGACGCCCAGCGGGCGGCCAGCATCGGAACGGTGACCAGGGGCACCAGTACGGCCAGCACGGCCAGCACGTAGACGACGGTCACCTCGGCTCACCGCCGCCCGGACCACCCGTGGCCGGGGCGTAGGGCACCCCGAGCTGCCTGACGCGTGACGATCCCATCGTGCTCCCTGCCTGTGCCAGCCATCGGCGGGGGCTCCCCCACCCCGTGTGCCCCGGACGAGGTCCCCACACCGTCCCGGGCCGGACCGACCACGCCGTCGCCGGCCAGTGGTGGTCTGAGTGGGGCCACCCTAGTGGAACGTGAGGCGGGTTCGGTAGCGGCGGTGACGGCAGTGTGGGCTTTTCGCCGTTTTTCCGGTCGGGACTCCGACACGAGTCCCAGCCAGCGGGAGAAAGCGCCGGTCAGGGGCGGGGGGAACCCAGCCGGTCGGCGAGCGTGTGCAGCAGGGCGGGGTGCAGTTTCGCGCTCCAGCCACCCCCACCGGCCGCGAGTTCCGCGGTCCGCAACCACAGCTCGACGAGATAGGCGTCGGCGACGAACCGCTGCCGTGCCCGGTCCAGACCGAACGCCGCCCCGTGCCGGTCCAGCACCCCGACCATCTCCCCGGTCGCCCCCGCCACGTCCCGCCCGCCCAGCGACAGCGCGCTCTGGAACCCCTGGTGCGCGAGGTCGAACCCGACCGGCCGGTCGGCTCCGCTGTTCTCCCAGTCCCAGACGACCAGCCGACCCCGGTGGCGGCCCAGGTTCCACGGCACCCAGTCGCCGTGCCAGCGGCCGAACTCCACCGGCAGCTCACCGTCCCGCGTGGCGAGGGCGGTCACCGCCGCGACCACCGGGCCGCCGGCCGTGGCCGCCCGCGCGGTCAGGTCGGCCAGGAACGCCGAACCCCGCACCGGCCGGGGCGTACCCGCCGGGCCACCCCGCCGGGCCACCGCCAGCATCGCGGCCACCTCCGGACGCTGCGGGTGGCGCAGCCGGCGCACCCGGGCCGGCATCGGCTCGACCAGGGTCACCGCGAGCTCACCCCAGGCGACCTCGCGCAACAGCCGGGGCACGTCCGGGAAGTCACCGCCGTCGCGGGGCAGCTCCCGCAGCGCGGCGGCCTCCGCGCGGACCATCGCCCGGGTCGCGTCGTTCCAGCCGATCTTCGCGTACGCCCGCGCGGCACCCCGGTCGTCGAAGAGCTGCAACGTCGGCTTGTGGTGCGGATCGGGCGGGCGGATGCCGATCGCGGCGTGCAGCGGGCGGCCGGTCAGCCGGCCCAGGTGTCCGGCGAGCAGCAGCTCGGCCGGATCGGCGTCGGTGGGCACCGCGACGGTCAGCACCGGCATCCGGGCCAGCCCGGTCGCCCCGAGCCCGGCCAGCATCCCGACGGCCAGCCGGTTGGCCCGCACCCGCGGCGGGCGCAGCGCGTTGTAGGCCAGGGTCGACGCCGCGCCGACCCGGCGGGAGGCCAGCGGGAGCAGGAACCTGGCCCGCTCCACCGAGGGCACCACGGCGTACCGGGCGGCCGGCCGGTGGGTGGCGGGCACCGGGTCGGGCGGCATGCCGAGCCAGAGCCGGGGATCACCGAAGATGGCCCGGGTCACCCAGCCCAGGCCGTCCTGCCGGGTCCGTGGATCCGTCGCCACCGCCATCCCCTCCACCTGTCCCGTCCGACCGCCGCGCGCTGGCGGCCACGATAGGGCCGGCCGACGAGCCGCCGCCCGGCGGGCCGTGACCCACCGGGCGGCGTAGGACGCCGGGCCGGCCTCAGCGCTGCCAGACGCGGACGTAGTCGACCCGGAAGTCGGCCGGGAACCGGGTGGCCGCGTCGGGGTCGCCCAGCCAGCCACCGACCTGGAAGTTCAGCCGCAGGTTGAACGGCTTGTTGAAGGCCTCGTCGAACCACGGGGTGGTGCTGCGGTCGCGCTGCCACACCTGCCGGCCGTCGATGTACCAGCGGATCACCCCCGGCTCCCACTCGGTGGTGTACGTGTGGAAGCCGTCACCCGGGTAGCCGGTCGGGAAGTCCCACCGCTGGTCCTGCTTGACCGGCGTGTAGTCGTAGAAGATCGCCTGGGTGGCGGCCCCGTGCAGGGACGCCCCGCCGGGCAGCTCCACCACGTCGATCTCGCCCTTGCCGCCGTCGTCCGGGCGCAGCCAGAACGCCGGCCAGAGGCCCTTGGAGTCGGTCGGCCCATTCGGGGACTTGGCCCGCATCTCGAACCGGCCGTAGGTGAACGACGCCTTGCCGATGGTGTCCAGGTAGCTCTGGGTGTACTGCCGGGTCTGCGAGCTGCACACCGCGGTCTCCCGCTGGGCGCGCAGGGTCAGCACCCCGTCGGCGACGAAGGTGTTGTCCGGGTCGTCGACGTTGCAGCCCTTGTCGATGTCGCGGCCCTCGTTGTCCCGCAGGTTCCACCGCTTCAGGTCGACGGTGGGTCCGGTGAACTCGTCGGACCAGACCAGCCGCCAGCCGGGCACGTCGGTGCCGGGCCGCACCGTCGGCGTCGGGCGCGGCGCGGCGGTGGTCGGCGCGGGCGGACTGGCCGTCCGGGTGGGCGTCGGCGGCACCGTCCGGGTCGGGGCGGGCGTCGGGGCGACGGTGGTCGGCGGCGGCGTGGTGACCGGCGGCCGGGTGGGCAGCCGGCCGTCACGCTGGTACGTCACCACCAGGCTCGGCCGGATCGTGGTCTTGGCGTTCTCCCGGGAGGCCCAGTAGATCCGGGTGTTCCAGTTCTCCTGGGTCAACGCCAGGGTGACCTGACCGTTGCCCTTGACCGCGGCGGAAACGTCCCACTCGTTGTAGCCCTGGCTGACCCGGTCGACGGTCGCCAGCGCCGGGCCGAGGACGGGCCGTTGGTGCCAGGCGCCGGTCCCCGCGGCGGTGCCCTGTGCGGCGTGCGCCCGGACCCGGGAGGTGAACTGCTGCCAGGCGTACACCCGCAGGGACGCCTTGACGGCGACGGCGTCGGCGGGCAGGCCGCGTACCTGGAACTCCAGCACGGCGTCGCGCTGGCCGACCCGGTTGCCGTCGCAGAGCTGCGGACAGCTGGCCAGGGTGGTCTTGATCCCGTTGTCGCCGTCCTGGGGGACCTGGGTGACGGTGGTGTCCGCGACGGCGGAGAGCACGATCGGCGGCACCTCGGCGGCGATCAGCGGCATCATGGTGGCCACGATGCCGCCGATCGCGGTGACGCTCAGGACACTGAGGACGGCCGCCCTGCGTCGACCACTGATGGCCGGAAGGGCGCGGTGGATTCCGTGCCTGCTCAAGGAACACTCCCCGGGTGGGCGACGATTACCGGCAGCAGCGTATCGACCACGAGCGGATATGGCAGGTGGGGAATCACGGTGCCGACACGACTTAAGAAAAGAATAAGAGAACAGGGGTTGCTTTTCGGCGGTCCAGCAAACGAATGCCGGCTTCCCGAGGTTGCGCCTGATTGACCGGAAAGTCGGCGATGGGGCGCGGTGGGTAGCGACGGCCGGCACCCGGTCGCCGGGCGACGGCGACCACCGACCGATCAGCGCCGGACACCGGCGAGGGCGGTACGCATCGCATCGACCGGTGCCGACACCCCGGTGAACTGCGTGAACTGTCCGACGGCCTGGGCCAGCAGCAGATCCAGCCCGGAGACCACCCGCAGACCGCCGGCCAGTGCCGAGGCCGCCAGCGGGGTCGGCCACGGGTCGTACAAAGCGTCGAAGAGCACCGTGGACGGTCCCCAGTCGACCCCGGCCGCCAACGGGTCGGCGACCCCCTTCGGCACCGTGGAGACCACCAGGTCGGCGTGGGTGTGCGCGGCGGCGTCCGGCCAGGCCACCGCGACCACGTCCACCCCGACGGCCGCGCCCACCGGCCGCAGCCGCGCCACCGCCGACGGGCGGCGGGCCACCACGGTCACCGTGGTCGCGCCGAGCTGGGCGGCGGCGGCCACGGCGGCCCGGGCGGTGCCCCCGGCCCCGAGCACGGTGACGGTGCCGCCCGGACGCACCCCGGCCGAGGTCAGCACCGTCACCATGCCGGTCACGTCGGTGTTGTCGGCGTACCAGGAGCCGTCGGGACGCCGTACCAGCGTGTTGGCCGCGCCGACGGCGGTGGCGACCGGCGACGCCCGGTCGGCCACCGCGAGCGCCGCCTCCTTGCCCGGCATGGTCACCGACAGCCCGGCCCACTCCGGACCCAGGCCGGCGACCAGCGCCGGCAGCTCCTCGGCCCCGCACTCGATCCGGGTGTACGACCAGCCGGCGAGCCCGGCGGCGGCGTAGCCCGCCTCGTGGATCACCGGGGAGAGCGAGTGGGCGATCGGCCGACCGAGCACCGCGGCCCTCACCGGCAGTTCTCTCCGCTCAGCACGCCGTTGGTGCACATCTGGCGTTGCAGGTCACGGAAGTCGGCGTCGGTCGTGCCGTACCCCATGGTGCCCTTCTTGTCGACGGTCATGAAGTAGACCCAGGTGCCGTTGGGCGGGCTCATCGCCCCCTTGAGGGCGTCCTCGCCCGGGTTGCTGATCGGGGTGATGGTCAGCCCGTCCGCGCCGTGCGTCCGGTACGGGTTCCTCGGGTCGTTCAGCTCGGACTGCTTGAGGATGTCGGAGTCCTTCGGGTTCTTGCCCTGCAACCGCAGCCAGTAGTTGATCGCGCTGTCGATCTCCAGGCACTTGCAGTGGTAGCGGTCGGTGTAGACCCGGTTGTAGATCACCCGGGCCACCTTCGGCATGTCCACGTGGTTGACCGACTCGGCCTGCGCGATCGACGCCGTGATCAACGCCTCGTACGGCGAGATGCCGCGGTCCGCCTCGACCGTCTCGACGAACTTCATCTCCTCCGTCACGTCGAGGAACTTGTCCACCATCATCGACAGGATCTGCGCGGCGGTCGCCTTCGGCGGCAGCTCGTAGGTGGCCGGGTAGAGGAAGCCCTCCAGGCTCCGGGGCCCCTTCTTGCCGTCCTTGCGGTTGAACCAGAACTCGGGAACGCCCAACTTGACCGGATCCTTCGCGGCGGTCTTGAACTCGCCGACCGGGATCTTGGTCTCCTTGGCCAGCAGGTCGTAGATGGCCAGCGTGATCATGCCCTCGGGGATGGTGACCCCGTTGACCACCCGGCTCTTGGGATCCAGCAACAGGGTGAGCGCGTCCGAGGCGCGCATCTCCTTCTTGACCTTGTACCGGCCGACCTGGATGTTCTTGCTGAGCGCGTTCTCCTCAGCCGCCTCGATGAACGCCTTGGTGCTCTTGACCACGCCGGCGTCGTACAGGGAGTTGCCGATGTCGGTCGCGGTGTCACCGGTCTTGACGTCGACCAGCGCCTCACCGGTGCCCGGACCGTCGAAGTCCGGGGTGATGAAGTGGTTGCGGATCCGGTCGAAGCCGTAGAAGGCCCCACCACCGATGCCGCCCAGCAACACCAGGGCCATCAGCAGCGCGAAGATGGTCTTGCCGGGGCCGCCGCCCGACTTGCCGGAGCCGCCGCCGTTGCGCCGGTTGACGAAGCCCCGCCGGTGCCGGCCCTTCTCTCCCCTCTCCCCCCTTTCCTGCTCGTCGAACCCGAGGTCCAGATCGTCGATCATTCCGTCCGCCTCCGCTGCGCTTCCAGCCAGCTCTGCAGGATCTCGACCGCGGCGGCCTGATCCACCACCGCGCGTTGGCGCTTTCCCCGGACGCCCCGCTCGGCAAGCCTACGAGACGCGACGACAGTTGACATCCTCTCGTCGGTGAGGGTCACCGGAACCGGGGCTATCACCTCGGCCAACCGGTCCGCGTACGCCGACACGTGCTGGGCCGCCGGCCCGTGCCGACCGGCCAGGTTGACCGGCAGCCCGACCACCACCTCGACGGCCTCGTACTCGGCGACCAGCTCGGCGAGCCGGGCGAGATCGGTCGGCACCGCCTCCGGGCCGGTGCGCTGGTCCCGGGCCAGGGTGACCAGCGGAGTGGCCAGTACCCCGTGCGGATCGGACCGGGCCACCCCCACCCGCACCTGACCGACGTCGACACCCAACCGGACCCCACGGGACCACTCGGTCACGGCAGGCTCACCCTCCCCGATGACGGACCAGGGCGGACCATCTCCGGTCCGCCCTGGTCCGTACGCTGTCCCGTCACGCGTCGGCGATCGCCTTCTCGACCGTGAGCAGCAGGTTCGGCGCCTCGGCGGCGGGCAGGCCACCACCCTGCGCCACGTCCGGACTGCCCCCGCCACGACCGGAGAAGGCCGCCTTGACCAGGTCGTTCGCCGCCAGACCGCGCCCACGGGCCGCCGCGTTCACGGCCACCACCAGGGATGCCTTGCCGTTGGATCGGGCCGCCACCGCCACCACCGCCGGCCGGGCCGGATCGATCTTGCCGCGGATCTCCTGGGCCAGGGTCCGCACGTCGTTGCCGGCCGCGCCCTCCGGCGCCTCGGTGCCGACGTACGCCACCCCACGGACGTCCTTCGCCTGCCCGGCCAGCGCCGCCGCCCCGCCCAGCACCAACTGGGCGCGGAGCTTCTCCAGCTCCTTCTCGGCGTCCCGCAGCTGGGTGACGGTCTGCTCCACCCGGTCGGCGACCTGCTCGCCGGGCACCCGGAACAGCTCCGCCAGCCGGGACACCAGCAGGTGCTCGCGGGCCAGGAAGCCGAACGCGTCCATCCCGACCAGCGCCTCGATCCGGCGCACCCCGGAGCCCACCGACGCCTCGGAGAGGATCTTCACCAGGCCGAGCTGGGCGGAACGGGCCACGTGGGTGCCGCCGCACAGCTCCCGGGCGTAGTCGCCGACCTCGACGACCCGGACCCGCTCGCCGTACTTCTCGCCGAACAGCGCCATCGCGCCGATCCGCCGCGCCTCCTCCTGGGTGGTGATGAAGGCGTTCACCTCCAGGTCCGCCAACAGCACCTCGTTGACCTGCTGCTCCACGTCGTGCAGCACGCTCGGCGACACCCCGGCGGGGGTGTTGAAGTCGAACCTCAGCCGGCCCGGGGCGTTCAACGAACCCGCCTGGGTCGCCGACTCACCGAGGAAGTTGCGCATGGTCTGGTGCACCAGGTGGGTCGCGGTGTGCGACCGGGAGATGGCCCGCCGCCGGGTCACGTCGATCTCCGCGAAGCCGGTCTCCCCGGCGCGTACCTCACCCCGGACCACCTTCGCCCGGTGCACGATCAGGCCCGGCACCGGCTGCTGCACGTCGAAGACCTCGACCTGCCCGGCACCCACGGTGATCAGCCCCTGGTCGGGCTGCTGACCGCCGCCCTCGGCATAGAACGGGGTGGTGTCGAGCACCAGCTCGACCGTCTCGCCCTCGACCGCCGCGCCGACCGTCGCCCCACCGCTCAGCAGCGCCCGGACCCGGGACTCCCGGCGCAGCTCGGTGTAGCCGGTGAACTCCACCTCGCCGCCGTCGTCGCGCACCGACCGGTACGCCGACACGTCGGTGTGCCCGGTCTTGCGCGCCTGCGCGTCGGCCTTCGCCCGGTTGCGCTGGTCGGCCATCAGCCGCCGGAAGCCCTCCGCGTCGACCTGGAGCCCCTGCTCGGCGGCGATCTCCAGGGTCAGGTCGATCGGGAAACCGTAGGTGTCGTGCAGCTGGAACGCCTTCTCCCCGGACAGTGCCGGCCTCCCCGCCGACCGGGTTTCCGCGATCGCCGTGTCCAGGATCGTCGTGCCCGCCCGCAGCGTCGACAGGAACGCGTCCTCCTCGGTGTACGCGTACTGCGAGATCCGGTCGAACTCCTGCGCCAGCTCCGGGTACGACGGGGACATGCAGTCCCGGGCCACCGGCAGCAGCTCCGGCAACGCCCGCTCCTGCCAGCCCAGCAGCCGCACCGCCCGGATCGCCCGCCGCATGATCCGGCGCAGCACGTAGCCGCGCCCCTCGTTGCTCGGGGTCACCCCGTCGCCGATCAGCATCAGCGCGGTCCGCACGTGGTCGGCGACCACCCGCAGCCGTACGTCGTCCGGGTGCGACTCGCTCGCCACGTGACCCGAGTGCGCGCCGTACCGCTTGCCGGTCAGCTCCGCCGCCCGGTCCAGGATCGGCCGCACCTCGTCGATCTCGTACAGGTTGTCGACACCCTGCAGGATCGAGGCCATCCGCTCCAGGCCCATACCGGTGTCGATGTTCTTCGCCGGCAGCTCGTCGACGATCCGGAACTCTTCCTTGCTCCGGACGTCGGCGATCTCGTACTGCATGAAGACGAGGTTCCAGAACTCCATGTACCGGTCCTCGTCGACCTCCGGGCCGCCCTCGCGCCCGTACTCCGGGCCGCGATCGTAGAACAGCTCGGAGCAGGGTCCGGCCGGGCCGGGAATCCCCATCGACCAGTAGTTGTCCTTCTTGCCCCGGCGGACGATCCGCTCCACCGGCACCCCCACCGACCGCCAGATCTCGAACGCCTCGTCGTCGTCGAGGTAGACCGTCGGCCAGATCCGCTCCGGGTCCAGCCCGTAGCCGCCCTCGGCGACCGGCTTGGTGACCAGCTCCCAGGCCAGCGGGATCGCCCCGGCCTTGAAGTAGTCACCGAAGGAGAAGTTGCCGTTCATCTGGAAGAACGTGCCGTGCCGGCTGGTCTTGCCGACCTCGTCGATGTCCGGCGTACGCAGACACTTCTGCACGCTCACCGCCCGCCGGTACGCCGGGGTCTGCTGCCCCAGGAAGTACGGGACGAACTGCACCATGCCGGCGTTGACGAACAGCAGGTTCGGGTCGCTGATGGCGGGCAGCGGAGCGGACGGCACCACGGTGTGCCCGTTCGCCTCGAAGTGGGCGAGGTACCGCCGCTTGATCTCCGCCGTCTTCATCGCTGGGGTTCCTCCGGAAAGATCTCTCGGTCACCGATGCGCGGGTCCTCCCGCAGCTCGGCGAACTGGTCGTCGAACGCCTCACCGCGGGCGAACGCCTCGTGGATCTCCTGCTCGCGCTCGGCCATCCCGATCCGTACGTCCTCCACGAAGCTACGCAGCGACTCGACCAGACCGCCAGCGGATTCGGACAGCCCGCTGGCGATGCCGGCCGGGGTGTACGCCTGCGCGGTCCGGGTGGCCTTGCGGACCACCACCACGCCCACGGCCAGCCCGATGCCTAGCCAGAAAAGTCGCCTCATGTCGCCATTCCTCCTGTGCGGCGTCGGGCCGGATCAGCTGTTGCCGCGCCGGGCGGCCCGACGCTGCTGCTTGATGGTGTCGCGCACCTCACGCTCGGTCTCCGCGGTCCGCCGCGCCGAGGCGGCCCGGCGCACGCCGTACCCGAAGGCCGCCACCTTCACCAGCGGGTTCGCCGCGGCGGCCGAGACGACGGTGGCCAGGTTCGCCACGTTCGCGGTGACGTTCTGCGCGTGGCTGGTCATCGTGTCGACCTTCGCGAGCTGCAGGTTCACCCCGTCGAGGGAGGTCTGCACCTGCTCCAGGGCGACGTTCACGTTCTTCACCGTGGTGTTGACGTCCCCCAGCAGCGGGGCGGTCTGCTCGTTGAGGTCGTTGATCATCCGGGTCGTCGCGTCCACCGTGTGCCGCAACCGCAGGATCGGCACCGCCAGCACGAGCACCAGCATCAGGAACGCGCCGGCCGCGATCAGCGCAGCGATCTGTCCACCATCCACGCATGTCCTCCTCAAGCAGGGGTTCCGGGGCACAACGCCCCGGAACACGCGACCCGGGTGCCCGCATCGCGGCACGACCCGCGCAGGGTCATCGGGAGCAGGCGTGCCTGCCAGCCCCAGACCCTACCGTCCGTGATGGAAGCCGGCTCAGGACGGTGAGCGTGTCAGGCCACCGAGCGGATCGTCGGTGATCGTCGGGAACGGGTCCTCACCGGTCAGTGACGGGTCGGTGCTCGGCTGTGGCCGGGTCCGCTCGTCGTCGATCGCGTTGCGGACCTTCACCGACACCAACGAGCCGCCGCACTCCCCCGCCGCGGGCGCGGTCGGGGTCACCGGCGGCACCGCCGGCTCCCCGCTCACCGGCGGTGGGGCGCAGGTCGGTTCCCGCACCCACAGGTCGAGGGTCAACTCGTCCCGCCGCCAGCAGGTGTAGCTGCCCTTGGCCGGCTGCTCCGGGCACCGGGTGACCTCCCACCGCCGCCAGCCCTCCGCCCGTAGCGCCTGCTCGTAGACCCGGGAGGTCTCCTCCGGTGCGCGGTCGGACTCCACGGTGCGCTCCCGCAACCGGCAGTCCTGCAGGCACCAGCGGCTACCGCTGACGTTGTCCACCGTCTGCGCCGTCGCCCAGCCCGGCACACCCAACTCGTCGAGGGTGTCGAAGACCGGATCCCGGCTCAGCGTCCGCATCCCGAAGTAGAGCGGGAGCGCCCCGAGCAGCACCACGCTGACCAGCACCAGGAGCCCCAGCCGCAGGCGACGCCGTGGTCCCGTCCGGCGGCGCGACCCGGCACCGTCGGGGTCGGCACCATCCGCATCGTCCTGCGTCGCCGGACGCAACGGCCCACCGCCCGCAGACCCGTCCGGATCGGACCGGACGCCGTCCGGTGGCGTCACCCGGGCCACCCCCGGGCTCTCGGCCCGACCGGCCGCCGGGACGGTCGCCACGCCGGCCGACTCCACCCGGTCGGGTGGGCGCACCGGCGGGGCCGCCCGCCCGGTGGTCTCCTCCGGCCCGGCATCCGGGCGTACGCCCGGCACGGTGGCGCGGGCCACCGCCGGCCCGGCGACGGCCCCACCGGCATCGGCGGGCCGGGGACCGGCCTCGGGATGCGGCCCGGACCGCCGGCCGCCGGCCGCCGGCCCGGGGACACCACGTGCCTCCCCCGGGGGTACGGGCGGCCGGGCGGTACCGGTGGCGGGGCCGTCCGGCCGGGCAGGACCGGTGGCCGTGTCCCCCGGCCGGGCCGTGCCGCGTGCCGGGGCGGGAGGGCGCGGGGCACCCGGGTCGGGCACGCCGAGCCGCGGACCCGCCAGGGCGGCGGCGTCAGGGGGGGCGGTGTCCCCTGCGGTTCCCACCGGGCGTGGCCCGGCAGCGCCGTTCGGGACCGGGACACCGACCCGGGGGGCGCCGGACGTGGGCGACGCCACCGCCGCGTCCCGCCCCGGCACACCTGGCGGACGGGCCGCCACCGGCCCGGGTCCTGCGGGTTGCGGACCCCCGGTGCCGGACCCAGCGCCGGGCACCGGAGCCGAACCACCGGTAGCCGGGCCACCGTTGGCGGGGCCACGGGTAGCGGGGCCACCGGAAGCCGGGCCGCCGGAAGCCGGACCACCAGGAACCGGGCCACCGCGCACCGGGCCGCCGCGCACCGGACCACCAGGAACAGGGCCTTCAGGCACCGCCCCGGGGCCACCGGCACGCGGCCCCCGGGTCGGATCCGGTGCCGGGCCGGAACCGGCGTGCGGCCCCCGGACCGGGCGCGGCTCGTCGTTCGCCGCCCCCGGAGCGGGGCCGGTCACCCGACCGGGGGTGCGGGCGGGCGGCGTCGGCCGGGCCGCGCCGCGCGCCGGACCGGACTGACCCGGCCAGAGCGGCCCGGACTGCTCCGGCCGGGACGGACCGGCCTCGACGTCGGTCCGCTCGGGACCACCCCGCGTCGGAGCGGCCGGAGCCGTCCCACCCGGCGGGTTCGACCGGTTGAGGACCCGCAGCGCGGGATCGGTATGGGTGGTGCGCCCGGCCTGACGCAGCCAGTCCGCCGGCCGGTCCGGCCGGTCGCCACGCTCACCCTCAGCGGGTACCGGCTGACCGGTCGGCCCGGCGGTGTCCGGACGGCCCGGCCGGCCCCGCGACTCGTCGGCGTCCGGGCGGACCCGGGAACCGGGCGCTCCCGCACCGCCCAGGGTGCGCCAGCCTCCCGACGGCTGCTCGCCGTCCGGACGTGAGCGCCGGCCCACCGCCGCCTCGCCGTCCGACGCCGGACGGTGGGCGGCCGGTTCTGCTCCCTCGGGACGTGCCCGCCGGCCCGGAGGTGGCACGACGTCGGCAGCGGCGTGCCGACGCCCGTTGTCGTCCCGGTCGACCTGACCGGGCCGACCGGCCTCGGGCGCGGACGGGGCCGACGGCCCACCGGGGGCCGTCGCCGGGGCAACGGGCAGCGGCGGCGCGTTGCCGGTCAGCGGCACCACCGGCGGCTCCGGCTCGACGGCGCGACGGCGGCCGGGCCGCTCGCCTGCCGGCCGTTCACCGGGTTCGCGGCCGGGAGGCGCCTCGGCGCGGCGACCACCCGGCACCAGGGGACCGGAGGCGGCCGCGTCGGCACGGGGGCCACCGACGGGGGCGGCGCCTAGCCCGCCCACCGGCAGCACCGGGGCCGCTCCGGGACCGACCGGGCTGCCCGTCCCGCCGCGGAGCGCGTCGGTCGGACGCGTCGGAGCGGACGGGGGGCCGCCGGGGTCGGGGCGGCCCGGTGCTGCGACCGACCCGGTGCTGCGACCGGCCGACCGGTCGTCGGGCACGGTCCGACGGTTCCGCAGGGAGGGACCGTCGGGAACCGCGCCGCCCGGACGGTCGCCGGGCACCACCCGGACCGGGCCCGACGGCCCGGCCGGACCACCGTGCGACGGCCCGCCGGTGGCCCGGGTGGCGGGCGGCGGGGCACCGGGACCGGCCCACCCGACGGGAGGGGCCTGGCCGGGGGGAACCGCTGCCCGGCCGGGACCGGGGGCCGGGGCCTGACCAGGGCCGTTACCGGGGACCGAAGGCCGCGCGGGACCGACGCCCGGGACCGACGCCCGACCGGCACCGGGGACCGAGGGTCGCGCGGGACCGGTCCCCGGGACCGACGCCCGACCGGGGGCCGAGGCCCGGCCCGGACCGGGGCCACCGACGACGGGGTGGGGACGGGACGCGTCCCCGGGTCGCTGCCCGTCGGGAGGGCCGGCCGGCGCCGTACCCGGGCGGACGCCCTCACCCTGGCGTGGGCGTTGCTCGGGCGCGGCCGGCCGGCCCGCTCCCCGCAGCGGCGGGGTGGCCTGGCCGCCGGGGTGCGCCGACCCCGGGGGTGGGGCGGCCTGGCCGCCGGGGTGCACCGGCCCGGGCGGTGGGGTGACGGCCTGGCCGCCGGGGGGCGTCGAGGGTTCCCGGCGTGGACCCGGCGGGCCCACCGGCGACGCGGACTGCGGACGGGCACCGGGCTGCGCCAACGGCGGCCGGGCACCCGGCGGCGCGGAATCCGGGCGGACCCCGGGCGGCGCGGACGGCGGCCGGACCCCGGGCGGCGCGGACGGCTGGCGGGCACCCGGGGGGGCGGAATCCGGGCGGACGGCCGGGGGCACCGGCTGCGGCCGGGCGCCCGACTGCGGCGAACGCGGCTCACCCGGAGTCGACCCGTCGGGACGCAGGACGGGCTGGCCGACACGCGGGGCGACCGGCCCCCCCGGGCCGGGCGAGCCCGGACCCTGTCCCGCAGGCGGCGGGGCCGGCGCACGGACCGGCGGCACCGGTCCGTTGTCCGGCCCCAGCTCGGTACGTTGCTGCTTCGCCGTACGCAGGTCGTCGATCCAGCCGAACTCCTCGCCGGCCGGCTCCGGCGGGGCCTCGTCGCTGCCCCGCCCCCGACCCCACCGACGTCCCCTGGCGCGAGGTTCACGCCGCTCGTCGGGACCGTCCTGCGGTTGCTCCCCACCTCGCGATGTCACTGCTGAACCTCCCCGGCGGCGTCGCCGCCGTCCTCATCCGCCCCACCGGTGTGCCGCGTGCCCGACAGGTGACGGCCGTTGACCACCGGCACCGGCCCGTCGGGGCGCGACGCCGGGGCGGGCAGCCCGCGGACGATCCGGCGCAGCAGGGGCAGCCGGGCGGCCACCGACCGCTCGACGCCGTGCCCGCTGGGCCGGTAGTAGTCGGTCCCGACGAGGTCGTCGGGAGCGTACTGCTGGGTGACCACCCCACGCTGGTCGTCGTGCGGGTAGCGGTAACCCGTGCCGTGCCCGAGCCCCCGGGCACCGGCGTAGTGCGCGTCGCGCAGCCCGCGCGGCACCGCGCCGCCCCGGCCGGCCCGCACGTCGGCCATCGCCGCCCCGAGGGCGGTGGTCGCCGAGTTGGACTTCGGCGCGGTCGCCAGGTGGATCACCGCCTGGGCCAGGTTGAGCTGGGCCTCGGGCAGGCCGACGTACTCCACCGCGTGCGCGGCGGCGGTCGCCACGCTCAGCGCCGACGGGTCGGCCATGCCGACGTCCTCGCTGGCGAAGATGACCATACGGCGGGCGACAAACCGGGCGTCCTCCCCGGCGACCAGCATCCGGGCCAGCCAGTGCAGCGCGGCGTCGACGTCCGAGCCGCGCATGCTCTTGATGAAGGCGCTGGTCACGTCGTAGTGCGCGTCGCCGTCGCGGTCGTAGCGCACGGCCGCCACGTCCACCGCCTGCTCGGTGGTGGCCAGGTCGATCCGGTCGGCACCGAGCGCGGTCGCCGAGGCCGCCGCCGCCTCCAGCGCGGTCAGCGCCTTGCGGACGTCGCCGCCGGCGAGGCGTACCAGGTGGTCCTCGGCGTCGGTGGCCAGGGTGAGCGCGCCGCCGAGGCCGCGCGGGTCGACGACCGCGCGGCGCAACAGGGATCGCACGGCCGTGTCGTCCAGCGGCTGGAGGGTGAGCAGCACGCACCGGGACAGCAGCGGGGAGATAACCGAGAAGTACGGGTTCTCGGTGGTCGCCGCGAGCAGGGTGACCGTGCGGTCCTCGACGGCGGCGAGCAGCGAATCCTGCTGGGTCTTGCTGAACCGGTGCACCTCGTCGATGAAGAGCACGGTCTGCGGGCCACCGGAGCGCCGCTGGCGGCGGGCCGCCTCGATGACGGCCCGGACGTCCTTGACCCCGGCGGTCAGCGCCGACATGGCCACGAAGCGGCGGTCGGTGGCCCGGGCCACCAGGTGGGCGATGGTGGTCTTGCCGCTGCCCGGCGGACCCCAGAGGATGACCGACAGCGCCGCACCCCCGCCCACCAGCTGGCGCAGCGGAGCGCCGGGCGCGAGGAGGTGTTCCTGCCCGACCAGCTCGTCGATGCTCGCCGGCCGCATCCGCACGGGCAACGGGGCGTCCGCCCCGGTCGAGGCGAACTCGTCGACCCCGACGACGCCGGCCGGCGCGCTGGGCGCCGCGGCGGGTGCGCCGAGGGAGAAGAGGGCGTCGGAATCCATCAGGAAGACAGTACCGGGCGCGGCCCACGACGCCGGAATCGCGCCGCGGGCCGCGCCCGTTCTGATCTGTCGCGGTCAGCCGCGACCCGGCC
Organism: Micromonospora rifamycinica; assembly: GCF_900090265.1. Lineage (NCBI taxonomy): Bacteria > Bacillati > Actinomycetota > Actinomycetes > Micromonosporales > Micromonosporaceae > Micromonospora > Micromonospora rifamycinica. Next base: position 6,760,017 of record NZ_LT607752.1, on the reverse strand, counting down.
GACGGCCCCGGTACCACCGGCCGCCGCCACCGCCGCGCGGGCCGCTGCCGACACCGGCCAGGTAGAGCGAGAGCAGGAGCAGGCCGATCAGCACCAGGGTGTTCCAGTTGAACAGGTCGGGGGCACCGAAGTTGGTGTTGAGAAGGTCCAGCAGGAGCGCGAAGCCGAACACGACGGCCGCGAGGATGGCGAGCATGGTGATGTCCTCCGGTAGGGGGTCTCCCAGTAGGTCGGCCCGGATGTACCCAATCGGTCGACTCGTCAATCTCCACCGTGGAGATCGGCGTCGCCGGGGCACCTCGGCCCACCGGGTCCTAGGCTGCTCGCATGATCGACACCGCCCGGGAACTCGCCGGCCGGGCGGCCGTCCTCGCCGCCACCGACCACCACCCGTTCGTACGGCACGCTCTGCGACTCGCCGACGAGCCCCGCGCCTGGATCCGCGACGGCGCGGTGGGCTGGCTGCTCCCGACGGCGGAGAACGACCGGGCCGCCGGTGGCGTGGTCGGCGCGGTCGACGCGGCGGTGGAGCTGGTCGCGGCGCTGGTCGCCGACGGGGCGATCGGCCCGGGGCGGTACCTGCAACTGCCCCGGGCCGACCGGTCCCTGCTGGTCGACCGGTTCGCGGCGACCCGGGTCGACGAATGGGACTTCCTCTGGACCACCGCCGCCCCGTCCCGGCAACCCGGCCAGGAGCGGGTGGTCCGCCTCGGTCCGGCGGACCACCCGGCGCTGGCGGCGCTGATCGACGACGCCTTCCCCACCTCCTCGTCGCGCCCGGCGGACCCGACGGTCGCCGACTGGTACGGCATCCGGGACGGCGACCGCCTGGTCGCCTGCGGGGCGGACCGCAGTCGCGGCGACATCGGCTTCCTCGCCGGGCTCACCGTGGCCCGCGACCGGCGGGGGCGCGGGCTGGGCGCGGCGCTGACCGCCGGGATGACCCGGGCCCTGCTCGCCCGCTACGACCACGTGGCGCTCGGCGTCTACGCCGACAACCTGGCCGCGCTGCGGCTCTACCGTCGGCTCGGCTTCACCGGCACCCTACGGCGCAGCTCGGTGTGGCTCGGCTGAGGCCGCCGCCCCGGCCGGCCGGACGTCCCCGGGTCCGTGCCCGGCCGGATCGGCCCCGACGGTCGGGGTCGGGACAGCCCCACCGGGCGTAGCCGGATCAGCCCCGGCGGGCGGGGTCGGGGTGGTCCGGCGGCCGGCCCACCAGGCGGGCAGGTAGAGCGGGGCGGCCACCGCCAGCGCCACCGCGCCGACCACCATCGCCGTACCCACCCCGGAGCGGTCGGCCAGCGCGGTGAGCAGCACCGCGCCGAGGGCGAACCCCGGCTGGCCCATCATCGAGTTCAGCGACAGGACGCTGGTCCGGTACGGTCCGTCGACCTGCCGGTGCAGCAGCCCCAGGTGCAGCGGGTTGGACGCGCCGTGCACGGCGTAGCAGGCCAGGTAGGCGACCAGCACGCCGACCGGCCCGGCGAGCAGCCCCATGCCGAGCACCGTGCCGCCCTGCACGATGCGCAGCAGCGCGGCGGCGGGGGCGGCGCCGAGCCAGCGCAGCAACAGCGGGGTGGCCGCCGCTCCGGCCGCCGACACCAGCCAGGCCGCCGAGTTGGCCGGGCCGAGCAGCGCCGCCGCCCGCTCGGGGTCGCCGACCACCTCGGAGAGCCGGACCGGCAGCAGCGACTCGAAGGTGACCATGCCGAAGCCCCAGAACAGCTCCACCGACACCAGGGCCAGCAGCACCCGGGAGCGACGCAGCAGGCCGACGGCCTGACCGACCATCCGGGGGGCCGCCGCGACCGAGGCGCGCAGCGTGCCCGGACCCCGGGCCGGACCGGGCTCGACCAGCAGGGACAGCAGGACGGCCAGGGCGACGGCCTGGAGGGCGGCGGCGACCAGCACCGGCACCGTCAACGCGCTGACCGGCCCGAGGGGGCCGAGCGCGATGAGGCCACCGCTGAGCAGTGCCCCGGCGGCGATGGTGACGCCCGCGACGGTTCCGGCGAAGCCGAGGCCGGGCTCGTAGTCGGCATTGCGGTCGGCGGCCCGGGTGGACTCGACGTACCAGGAGTCGAGCGGGCCGCTGTCGAGCGCCCGGTAGACCCCTTGCAGCGCCCAGACCAGGAAGAACAGCGCGAACGAGTCGGCCACCGCGAGCAGGCCCAGCGACAGCAGGCTCACCGCCCAGGCGGTCACCAGGACGACCCGGCTGCCCAGCGCGTCGGCCAGGCCACCGGTGGGCAGTTCCAGCGCCAGCACCACCAGGCCCTGGGCGGTGGAGACGAGGCCGATCTGGGACAGCGACAGGCCGCGTTCCTGCATCAGCAGGATCATCACCGGGATGGTGAGGCCGGTGGGCAGCCAGCGCAGGCCGTAGAGGGTGAGGTAGCGGAACCGGACCTGGCGTACGGTCAGGGCGCTCACGGCCGCTGCTCGATCATCGGGAACGCGGCCAGGAAGACGTGCACCCGCTCGGCGTCGGGCTGTGCCGGGTCGGCCTCGGCACGGTAGCGCTCCAGCACCTGCCACAGCTCGTCGGAGAGGGCCTGGAGCCGGTCCGCCGGGAGGGTGAGGAAGGCGTCGCTCATCCCGAAGGCGTCCCGCCAGGCCGGCGACCAGTCCTGCTGGACGGCGAACCAGCGTGCGGCCCGCTCCGCCAGCAGGCGTACCTGGTCACCCTGGATCCACTCGATGGCGGCGCGGGCGTCGGGGTCGTCGTCGAAGTCGCTCGGTTCCCAGTCGGTCACCTCGTGCGCGGCCCGCCACCAGCGCTGCCGCCCGGTGCCCCGGTCCGGGTCTTCTACTACCAGCCCCACGTCGGCGAGCTGGCGCAGGTGGTAGCTGGTGGCGCCGGTGTTGGTGGCGAGCAGCCCGGCGAGGGTGGTGGCGGTGGCCGGCCCCTGCACCCGCAACGCGCCGAGCAGCCGCAACCGCAACGGGTGGGCCAGGACCCGGACCTGCCGGTGGTCGATCCGCACGGCCCGGGACGCGCCCCGCCCGCTGTTCTCGTCGCTCTCCATACATGCACAATAACTGTGCACAAAACCTATGCACAACTCCTATGCATCTACCCCTCCCGCCCTAGCGCACCCTCCCCCGCCCGCCCCGCACCCTCCCCCGCCCTCCCCTCCACGCCCCGCTCCGCCCTTCATAACGATCAAGAGGTTTACGTCACCGCAGGGCGGGCGGGATGACGTAAACCTCTTGATCAATGATGCGGGGTGGAGCCGGGCACGGCCGGGTGGGGCCGGGCGGGTGGGGCCGGGCGGGTGGGGTGGGGTGGGGTGGCGGGGTGGGGGGTCAGACCGGGGTGGCTACCGGGGCGGCGGGGCCGGCGGTGCCGGCGGACGGGGTGGCAGGCTTCGGCTTGGCGTCGATGCCGGCCTCGGTGCGCTGCTGGCCGGTGATCGGGGTCGGTGCGCCGGTCAGCGGGTCGAAGCCGCCCCGGGTCTTGGGGAAGGCGATCACCTCGCGGATCGAGTCGGCCCCGGCGAGCAGCATGCAGACCCGGTCCCAGCCGAACGCGATGCCGCCGTGCGGCGGGGCGCCGTACCTGAACGCCTCCAGCAGGAAGCCGAACTTGTCCTGCGCCTCGGCGGGGGTGATGCCGAGCAGGTCGAAGACCCGCTGCTGCACGTCGCCCCGGTGGATACGGATCGAACCGCCGCCGATCTCGTTGCCGTTGCAGACGATGTCGTACGCGTACGCCAGCGCCCGGTCCGGAGCCTCCTCGAACCGGTCGACCCAGTCGGCGTTCGGCGAGGTGAACGGGTGGTGCACGGCCGTCCAGCCACCGTCGTCCGTCCGCTCGAACATCGGCGCGTCGACCACCCAGCAGAACGCCCAGGCGCTCTCGTCGATCAGCTTCGCCCGCTTGGCGATCTCGATCCGGGCCGCGCCGAGCAGCTCCTGCGCCTCCCGGGTGTTCGTGCCGGCGGCGAAGAACACCGCGTCGCCCGGCTTGGCCCCGACCGCGTCGGCCAGCCCGCCCAGGTGCTCGGCGGAGAGATTCTTGGCCACCGGCCCGCGTGCCTCGCCGGTCTCGGCGTCCAGCACCACGTACGCCAGGCCCCGCGCGCCGCGCGCCTTGGCCCAGTCCTGCCAGCCGTCGAGCTCCTTGCGGGTCTGCGCCGCCCCGCCCGGCATGACGACCGCGCCGACGTAGCCGCCCGCGTCGATCGCCGCGGCGAAGACCCGGAAGGCGGTGCCGCGCAGGTAGTCGGTCAGCTCGGTCAGCTCCAGGCCGTAACGCAGGTCGGGCTTGTCGGAGCCGTACCGGGCCATCGCGTCGTGCCAGGTGATCCGGGGGATCGGCCGGGAGATCTCGTGACCGGCCAGGTCCTTCCAGAGCGCCGTGACGATCGCCTCGCCGAGGTCGATCACGTCGTCCTCGGTGACGAAGGACATCTCGATGTCGAGCTGGGTGAACTCCGGCTGCCGGTCGGCCCGGAAGTCCTCGTCGCGGTAGCAGCGGGCGATCTGGTAGTACCGCTCCATGCCGCCGACCATCAGCAGCTGCTTGAACAGCTGCGGCGACTGCGGCAGCGCGTACCAACTGCCGGGCTGGAGCCGGACCGGGACCAGGAAGTCGCGGGCACCCTCCGGGGTGGACCGGGTCAGCGTCGGGGTCTCGATCTCCAGGAAGTCCCGCTCGTGCAGCACCCCCCGGGCCAGCTGGTTGGCCCGCGAGCGCAGCCGCAGGGCGTTGGCCGGGCCGCTGCGGCGCAGGTCCAGGTAACGGTAGCGCAGCCGGATGTCGTCACCGGCCTCGATCTGGTCGTCCACCGGCAGCGGCAGCGGCGCGGCCTCGGAGAGCACCTCCAGCACGCTGGCGGTCACCTCGATCGCGCCGGTGGGCAGCTCCGGGTTCTCGTTGCCCTCGGGGCGGCGGGTCACCTCGCCGGTGACCGTGACGCAGAACTCGTTGCGCAGCGCGTGGGCGTCCTCCTCGCGGAACACCACCTGGACCACGCCGGAGCCGTCGCGCAGGTCGACGAAGATGACACCGCCGTGGTCGCGCCGGCGGGCCACCCACCCGGCGAGCGTCACCGTGGTGCCGGCGTCCGTCGCGCGCAGGCTGCCGGCGTCATGGGTACGGATCACGACTTGCGTCTCCTCATCTGCGGTACGGCTGTCTCACCCGCATTGTGTCAGCCGCCCGGTCCGCCCGGTTGCGGGGTGAGCAAGGCCGGCCCGCCTCACCCACACGCGGAACGGGCCGCCGGTGTCCCGACGGCCCGTTCGCGGAGGTGGAGCAGATGATGCGGTGGTGCATCAGACGATGCGGCAGATCGGTCAGATGATGCTGACGCCGTAGACGCTCAGCGGCTCGGTGACGGGCTGGAAGTAGGTGATGCCGCCACGGGTGCAGTTGCCGCTGCCGCCGGAGGTGAGGCCGACCGCGCTGCTGCCGCTGAACAGCGAGCCGCCGCTGTCGCCCGGCTCGGCGCAGACGTTGGTCCGGATCAGGCCGGAGACCGAGCCCTCGGCGTAGTTCACCGTGGCGTTGGTGGCCGTCACCGAACCACCCTTGAGGCCGGTGGTGCTGCCGGAGCGCTGCACGCTCTGGCCGACGTAGGCGTTGGCGGCACCGGTGACGTCCTGGTAGCTGCCGTTGTAGAGGGAGACGTTGCCGGTCGCGTTGGCCGCGTTGCTGTGCCGGACGATGCCGTAGTCGTTGCCCGGGAAGCTGGTGCCGGTACGGGTGCCGAGCACGCTGGTCTGGCCGGAGTTCGAGTACCAGGTCGAGCCGATGTTGGTGCAGTGCCCGGCGGTCAGGAAGAAGGTCTGGCCGGCGCTGTTGCGGACGTTGAAGCCGAGCGAGCAGCGACCGCCGCCGGTGTAGATGGCCTGGCCACCGGAGATCTTGGTGCTGAGCACGCCGGCCTCGGCCTCGACCCGCACGGCGCCACCGGTGCGCGCGGCGGCGGCCTTGACCCGCGCCAGCTTGGCGCCGGTGACGGTGCTGTCGACCGACACGACGACCTGGTTGGTGACGGCGTCGGTCCACCACGCGGTGCCGGGGATCTTGGCCGACCGCTCCAGCTCGGCGGTGGCGGAACGGAGCTGGGCCGCGCCCCGGGTGACCATCTTCGGGGTGGCGCCGGCGGCGCGGACCTCGCGGGCCGCGGCGGGGTCGGTGACGGCGACGACCATCTTGCCGGTGGCGTCGGCGTAGGTGCCGGCGGCCCGGTCGCCGAGGCGGTCGGCCAGGCTGGCGGCGGCGTCGGGGGATGCGGGCGAGGCGGGGGCCGCCTGGGCGGGTGCGCCCATCAGCGCGCCGGTGACCAGAGTGCCGGCCATGGCGACAGCGGCGGCGTGGCGGAGTGAGGACCTCGTGGGTCGCATGCAACAACCTCCGGAAGGGTGTGACGGGCAGCGTCATGCAGACGTACCCGAGGGCACCCGGCCGACCTGGGGAGAATCGGCCGAGAGGTTGAAGTATTCACATATCTAAGATCGTAAACAAGACATGGCTTTGCCCACATTCACCCCGCCGGTCGATATGACGCCCAGGCAACACGGTGGACACCTCCATGTCAGACCCGCGCCAACCTGGCCGAGCCGACCGACGGACACCCCGGCCGCCCACCCACCATCGGGCCCGACTCCTGGCCGATTTCGATCGGGACGACACCCCCACCGGGCCACCGACGCGATCCCCCTCGCCCACCCCGGGGACTCCCGGTCCAACCAGGCAGGAAGGAACACCCAGGCCCGTTACGCACAGCCACCAGACCTCACCCCACCACCCCTCACCCCCTCCCCTTTGCTCTGCCGCCCTCCCGGCGACAGTCACGAGGAGTAGCGGGAGCTGGAGTCGGTCCGACCGAGAGATCATCAGCAGACAGCAGGCCAGGGTGGTGGTGCCGCGAGGGCAGCAGAGCAAAGGGCGGAGGGGTGGGATATCGGGGGAGGCAGGACAGTGACGGTGAGTTACACACCCGGAAGGGTCACCCTGAGTAACCAGAGTGGCAGGCGGAAGCGCTGTCAGGTGGACGGACACGCCACCAGACCGGCGGACCCACGTCGGGTGGGCGGACACGCCGTCGAGTGGGTCGCCGATCGGCGACGCGAGGCCCGGGACCGTCCGTCACACCCGCTTACCAGGGTAGGTGCGGGAGCGGGCGGGACGTTCAGGCGCGGGCGGCCAGCTTGGCGGCACGGGCGTCGCGCTTCTCCTCGAACCGGGAGGCGGCCTGCTCCAGGCCGTCCAGCCGGGCGGCGATCTCGTCGCGGGCGGCCTCACCGTCGGCGTCCAGACCGGTCACGTTGAACACGTCCCACTGGCGCAGCACCGGGGCCACCACGTCGTCGCGGTGCTGACGCAGGTCGTAGATGCCGGCCAGGGCGATCGCCACCGACTTGCGGGTAAAGCCCTCGATGCCCACCCCGGGCATCTGGAAGTCGCCCAGCACCTCGGCGATCGCCCGCATCGTCTGGCTCGGGGCCACCTCCAGGGCCGCGCCGAGCAGGTTGCGGTAGAAGACCATGTGCAGGTTCTCGTCGGCCGCGACCCGGCTCAGCAACGCCTCGCAGACCGGGTCGCCGGTGATCCGGCCGGTGTTGCGGTGCGAGATCCGGGTGGCCAGCTCCTGGAACGACACGTACGCCAGCGAGCGCAGCATCGACGAGTCGTGCGAGTTGCTGTAACCGGCGGTCATGTGCACCATCCGGGCCCGCTCCAGGGCCACCGGGTCGACCGCCCGGGTGACCGTCAGGTAGTCCCGGATGGCGGTGCCGTGCCGTCCCTCCTCGGCGGTCCACCGGCCGACCCAGGTCCCCCACGCCCCGTCCGGCCCGAACAGGCTGGCGATCTGGTGGTGGTACGACGGCAGGTTGTCCTCGGTGAGCAGGTTGACGATCAGCGCCGTCCGGGCCACCTCGGGCAGCGTCGAGTCCGCCTCCGACCACGCCTCGCCACCGAGCGGGCCGTCGAAGGTGCGCCCCTCGCTCCACGGCACGTACTCGTGCGGGAACCACTCCTTCGCCACCGCCAGGTGCCGGTCGAGGTTCTTGGCGACCACGGGTTCGAGTTCGTGGAGCAGCGCGGTCTCGCTGATGTCGGTCACAGGATCCCTCCCTACGGTGGCGTAACTTACGCCACCGTAGGTCCCCGGTGGCGTACGCGCCAGTAACCGGACGGCTCAGCCGACCTGTGGCTTCAGGTCCTGGTGGGGGGGCATCCACTCACCGGCCGCCGCGTCCACCTGCTCGCCCGAGCGGATGTCCTTGACCTGGTCGCCGTCGGCCCCGGGGAACCACACGTACGGAATGCCGCGCCGCTCGGCGTACCGGATCTGCTTGCCGAACTTGGCCGCGCTCGGCGACACCTCGGTCGGCACGCCCCGGGACCGCAGCGCCTCGGCGACCGCGTTGCTGGCCGCCCGCTCCTCCTCGGCTCCGACGGCCACCAGCACGCAGGTCGGCACGCTGCGGGAGACCGAGAGCGCCCCGGCGCCGAAGAGCAGGCCGAGCAGCCGGGTCACCCCGATCGAGATGCCCACCCCCGGGTACGAGACGGCCCCGGCGGTGGCCAGGTCGTCGTACCGGCCACCGGAACAGATCGACCCGAACCGCTCGTAGCCGACCAGCGACGTCTCGTAGACGGTGCCGGTGTAGTAGTCCAGACCCCGGGCGATGCGCAGGTCGGCCACGCAGAGCCCCGGCGCGTGCGCGGCGGCCGTCTCCACCACCGCGACCAGCTCGGCGATGCCCTCGTCGAGCAGCGGATCGGTCACCCCCAGGGCGCGCACCGCGTCGGCGAAGGACGCGTCCGCCGCGGAGATCCCGGCCAGCGCCAGGCAGGCGTCGGCCTGCGCCTCGCTCGCCCCGGCCGTCTCGGCCAGCAGCGCGGCCACCTTCGCCGGGCCGATCTTGTCGAGCTTGTCGACCGCGCGCAGCGCCGCCTCCGGGTCGGTCAGCCCGATGCCCCGGTAGAAGCCCTCGCAGATCTTGCGGTTGTTGACCTGGATCCGCACCGGCGGGATGGGCAGCGACCGCAGTGCGTCGCCGATCACCAGCGGCATCTCCGCCTCGTAGTGCGCCGGCAGGGTGTCCCGGTCCACGATGTCGATGTCGGCCTGGAGGAACTCCCGGTAGCGCCCCTCCTGCGGGCGCTCGCCCCGCCACACCTTCTGGATCTGGTATCGACGGAACGGGAACTGGAGCTTGCCGGCGTTCTCCAGCACGTACCGGGCGAACGGCACGGTCAGGTCGAAGTGCAGGCCGAGCGCGTCGTCACCGGCCGGGCCGTCCGCGTCGGCCTGCAACCGGCGCAGCAGGTAGACCTCCTTGGAGGTCTCCCCCTTGCGCAGCAGCTGGTCCAGCGGCTCCACCGACCGGGTCTCCAGCGGCGCGAAGCCGTACAGCTCGAAGGTGTGCCGGATCCGGTCCAGGACGAACTGCTCGATCATCCGCTGCGACGTGGTCCACTCCGGGAAGCCGGAGAGGGGCGTGGGCTTGCTCATGGGCGTACTCCTTGCGGGTCCGCGCGGGGCGCGGTGAGATCGACAGCTCCGCGCACGGCGCGGAGCGGAGACTAGAGGCCGCGGGTGGGCGTCGCCGGACGCGCCCCGCCGGACCCCGCCACGTCGACGAGGTACGGATTGCGCACGCGTTCCCGGCCGATGGTGGTCGCCGGGCCGTGACCGGGCAGCACGACGGTGTCGTCGGCCAGCGGAAGGACCTTCTCCCGCAGGCTGTCCAGCATCCGGGACATGCTGCCGCCCGGCAGGTCGGTGCGGCCGATCGAGCCGGCGAAGAGCACGTCGCCGGAGAGGCAGACCTGCTCGGCCTCCCAGGGCGAGCCGGCGCCGGGCAGCCGGAACAGCACCGACCCGCCGGTATGGCCCGGGGCGTGGTCGACGGTGACCTCCAGACCGGCCAGCGCCAGCGTCGCCCCGTCGGTCAGCTCCGCCACGTCGTCAGGCTCGGTGTACGGCAGCCGGCCGCCGAACAGCGCGGTGAGGTCCATCGACAGCGCCTTGGTCGGATCGGCCAGCAGCTCCCGGTCCTCCGGGTGCACGTAGGCCGGAATGCCCCGCGCGCCGCAGACCGGCGCGACCGAGAAGGTGTGGTCGAGATGGCCGTGGGTGAGCAGCACGGCGGCCGGGTGCAGGCGGTGCTCGGCGAGCACGGCGTCGAGCCGGTCGAGCACCCCGATACCGGGGTCGACCACCACGCACTGCTCCCCCGGCGCGGTCGCCACCACATAGCAGTTGGTGCCGAAAGCATCCGCGGGAAAGCCGGCCACGAGCACGTCAGCTCCCCTTCCGTTCGAGTCGACTGTCTCCCGGGCAGCCTAGCCGCCGCCGGTGCCGCGGCACGCGTTCCCACCCGTCCCACCCGCCCCGGACGGCGCAGTGACGCACTTTGATAAACCCAGGCCGGACCTCGTACACCACTTTCACAGCGGCTACCCGTACACTCTGCGGGCGTGTGGCGTGGCGCACCCGCGGACACGTACGGGCACCAACGGCCCGACCGCCGGTGACGACCAGGGTAGAGGAGGGGAGCACGGGTGGCTTCCAGCAGGGACCGGCAGCGCAAACTCGCGCGGGAGAAGCTCGACCGGCAGCTGGCCCGCCGGGCCGCCGCCGCGCGACGGCGTCGACAGATCCAGGCCGGGGTCGGCGCGGCCGTGGTGCTGGTGCTGATCGTGGCCGGCGCGGCCTGGGGGCTGGGCGCCTTCGACCGCGAGCCCGAGCAGAAGGCCGCCGAGGACGTCTGCCTCTGGACGCCACAGGACGCGAGCGCCAACACCAACCTCAAGGACGTCGGCGCCCCGGCCACCAAGGACCTGCCCACCTCCGGGGTACGCACGATGACCGTCGACACCGACCAGGGCGGCCCGATCACCGCCGAGCTGGATCTCGCCGGGGCGCCGTGCGCCGGGGCGAGCATCGCCCACCTGGCCGGCACGTCGTTCTACGACAACACCAAGTGCCACGAGATCACCGCCGAGGGCGCGCTGCGCTGCGGCGACCCGAGCGGCACCGGCCTCGGCGGCCCCACCTACACGTTCTACAACGAGAACGTGCCGACCGGCCCCGAGGCGAGCCCGTCGGCCAGCCCGGCCCCCGGCCAGCCGCCGACGTACCCGAAGGGCACGGTCGCCATGATCGGCAACCCGCCGGGCGCCAACGGCAGCCAGTTCCTCGTCTTCTTCAAGGACTTCAGCCCGGCCCAGCCGGCCTACCCGATCATCGGCCGGGTGACCGGCGGGTTGGACGTGGTCGAGAAGATCGGCGCCCTGCCGACCGTGGACAACGGGGCGGGCGCCAAGGTCAAGCCGAAGACCGACGTGACCATCCGCAAGCTCACCGTCGGTGAGGCACAGGCCGCCCCGGCACCGGCGACCGGCTCCCCGGCCGCGTCCCCGGCGGCCAGCCCGAGCGCCGGCTGAACCGGCCCACACCCGTACCTGCGGCCACGCCGCGCCCGAGATGTCCAGGAGGAGTGACCGTGACGTCCACGAGAGAGCGGCAGCGCGCGGCGGCGCGGGCCCGACTTGAGCGGGAGATGGCCGAGCGCTCGGCCAAGGCCCGTAAGCGCCGGCAGACGCAGGCGATCGTCGGGGCCGCCGCGATCCTGGTGCTCGTGGTCGCCGGCACCGTCTGGTTGGCCACCAGCCTCGGCGGCGATGACGACGACAGCAAGCAGCAGGCCGCCGGCACCGAGGGCTTCTCGCAGTGCGCCTACACCGAGTCGCCGAAGGAGGGTCGGCCCGCGCAGATCAAGGACGTCGGCCTTCCGCCGGCCCAGCAGGCCAACAAGGGCACCCAGACGATGACCCTGGAGACCAACCTGGGGCCGATCGTCGCCAAGCTCGACCGCACCAAGGTGCCCTGCACCGCCGGCAGCTTCACCTACCTGGCCAGTAAGGGCTTCTTCGACAACACCAAGTGCCACCGCCTGGTGACCGAGGGCATCAAGGTGCTCCAGTGCGGTGACCCGAGCGCCACCGGCAAGGGCTGGCGGCAGACCGACGGCACCGGCGGGCCGGGCTACGGCCTGGCCGAGGAGAACCTGCCGACCGACAAGCGGCCCCCCTACCCGGAGGGCGTCATCGCGATGGCCAACTCCGGGCAGCCGGGCAGCACCGGCAGCCAGTTCTTCATCGTCTACGGCGACTCGCAGCTCGACCCGAACTACACCGTGCTGGGCACCATCACCACCGGCATGGACCTGGTCAAGCAGGTCGGCGCCGCCGGTGACGACAAGGCGTTCGCCCAGCAGGCCGGGGGTGGCCACCCCAAGAAGGAGGTCACCATCACCAAGCTGACCATGAGCGACATCGAGGGCTGACCCCTCCGGTACGACGAAGCGCCCGCCGGCTCTGCCGGCGGGCGCTTCGTCGTGAACCACCGCGCCCCCGGACCGTCCCGGCGGCCGTGAACCACGTTTCCGGACCGCTGGGTGTGGGCCGCCGACGGCCGTCAGGCGCCGGAGGTGACCCGGTAGGCGTCGAACACCCCGTCGACCTTACGGACGGCGGCCAGCAGGTGCCCCAGGTGCTTCGGGTCGGCCATCTCGAAGCTGAACCGGCTCACCGCCACCCGGTCCCGGGTGGTGGTGACCGTCGCCGACAGGATGTTGACCCGTTCCTCGGAGAGCACCCGGGTGACGTCGGCCAGCAGCTTGTGCCGGTCGAGGGCCTCCACCTGGATGGCCACCAGGAACGTCGAGGCGGAGGTGAGCTTCCAGCTGACCTCCACCACCCGCTCGACCTGGGCACGCAGATCCTCGGCGTTGGCGCAGTCGTCGCGGTGCACGCTGACCCCGCCGGAGCGGGTGACGAACCCGAAGACCGAGTCAGGGGGCACCGGCGTGCAGCACCGGGCCAGCTTGATCCAGACGTCACTGACGCCCCGCACCACCACGCCGGGGTCGCTGCTGTTCTGCCGGCTGTGCGGCGGACGGGTGGCGACGGCGGTCTCGGCGATGTCCTCCGCCGCGCCCTCCTCACCGCCGTACGCGGCCATCAGCTTCTGCACCACCGACTGCGCCGACACCTGGCTGTCGCCGACCGCCGCGTAGAGCGAGGCGACGTCGGCGAGGTGCAGGTCCCGGGCGATCGCCATCAACGCGTCGGAGGTGAGCATCCGCTGCAACGGCATGCCCTGCTTGCGCATCGCCTTGACGATCGAGTCCTTGCCGGCCTCGATCGCCTCCTCCCGCCGCTCCTTGTTGAAGTACTGGCGGATCTTGGTACGCGCCCGCGGGCTCTTGACGAAGCTCAGCCAGTCCTGCGTCGGGCCCGCCGTGTCGGACTTCGAGGTGAAGATCTCGATCACGTCGCCGTTGGACAGCGTCGACTCCAACGGCACCAGCTTGCCGTTGACCCGCGCCCCGATGCACTTGTGCCCCACCTCGGTGTGCACCGCGTACGCGAAGTCCACCGGCGTCGAGCCGGTCGGCAACGGGATGACGTCCCCCTTGGGGGTGAAGACGTACACCTCCTGGCTGGACAGGTCGAACCGCAGCGCGTCGAGGAACTCCGACGGGTCGGCCGCCTCCCGCTGCCAGTCCAGCAGCTGCCGCAGCCAGGTCATCTCGTCGATGTGCGCCGGCGGCCCGACGATCTGGGTGCCCTTGTGCTCCTTGTACTTCCAGTGCGCCGCGATGCCGAACTCGGCGGTGCGGTGCATCGCGTAGGTGCGGATCTGCATCTCCACCGGCTTGCCGGTGGGCCCGATGACCGTCGTGTGCAACGACTGGTACATGTTGAACTTGGGCATCGCGATGTAGTCCTTGAACCGGCCCGGCACCGGCTGCCAGTTGGCGTGGATGACCCCCAGCGCCGCGTAGCAGTCCCGCACCGTGTCGACCAGGATCCGCACCCCGACCAGGTCGTAGATGTCGTTGAAGTCCCGCCCCCGCACGATCATCTTCTGGTAGATCGAGTAGAGGTGCTTCGGCCGACCGGTCGTCTCCGCCTTGATCTTGGCGGCCTTGAGGTCGGTGCCGACCTTCTGGGTGACCTGCTTGAGCAGCGACTCCCGCTGCGGCTGGTGCTCCCCGATCAGCCGGAGGATCTCCTCGTACCGCTTCGGGAACAGCGTGCCGAAGGCCAGGTCCTCCAGCTCCCACTTGATGGTGTTCATGCCGAGGCGGTGGGCCAGCGGGGCCAGGATCTCCAGCGTCTCCTTGGCCTTCTGCTCCCGCTTCGGGGCCGGCAGGAAGGACAGCGTCCGCATGTTGTGCAGCCGGTCGGCCAGCTTGATCACCAGGACCCGGGGGTCCTTCGCCATCGCCACGACCATCTTGCGGATGGTCTCCGCCTTGGCCGCGTCGCCCAGCTTGACCTTGTCCAGCTTCGTCACGCCGTCGACGAGCAGGGTGACCTCGGGGCCGAAGTCGGCCCGCATCTGGTCGAGGGTGTACTCGGTGTCCTCGATCGTGTCGTGCAGCAGCGCCGCCACCAGCGTGGTGGTGTCCATCCCCAGGTTGCCCAGGATGGTCGCCACCGCCAGCGGATGGGTGATGTACGGGTCGCCGGACTTGCGGTACTGCCCGGAGTGCCAGCGCGCGGCCGTGTCGAAGGCCCGCTGGAGCAGCCGGGCGTCCGCCTTCGGGTGGTTCTCCCGGTGGCTGGCGATCAGCGGTTCGAGCACCTCGCTGACCTGGGAACTCTGCCAGGGGGCGTTGAACCGGGCCAGCCGGGCCCGGACCCGCCGCCCGGTCGGCGCGTTGGACAGCGCGAAACCCGCGCTCGGGGACGGGTCGTCGTCGAACGACGCCCCGGGGACCACACCGTCGGGGGCGGCACCGGCGTCGCCGCCGGGCCCCGCGGGGGCGGTCGGTGCGTCGTTCTTCCGATCGGTCACCGCGCCGTCAGCCTCGCCTGTCGGGTGCACCGTGCCCTCCACCGGAGGGACGACATCGTGAGACACCGGCCTCCTCACCGATCGCCGGGACCACGCCGGCCGTACGACCGACGCCTGTCGTGCCAACCGGCCGTCGGGCCGGTGTGTTCCCCGCCGGCCCCGTCGGGCCGGTGGCCCTGCCGCCGACCCCCGGCCGGCGGCCTGATCCGCCGCCCGGACGGGTGACCACCCGGTCAGCAATGGGCAATGCTACCCGCACGGTAGGTGCCCCGCCGCTCCGCCGGACGGTCGGTCTCCAGCCGCCGGGACGACCGGGAATCAAACGGTCAGCAGGGCGTGGACCGGACGCCCCGCGAGCCGCTCCCGCCCGGCCAGGAAACCCAACTCCAGCAGGACGGTGAAACCGGCCACCGTGCCGCCGGCCCGCTCGACCAGGTCGAGGGTCGCCTCGGCGGTGCCGCCGGTCGCCAGCACGTCGTCGACCACCAGCACCCGGTGCCCGGCGGTGAAGGCGTCCTGGTGCACCTCCAGCGTCGCCTCGCCGTACTCCAGGGCGTACGAGGCCGAGTACGCCGGCCGGGGCAGCTTGCCCGCCTTGCGCACCGGCACCACGCCCAGCCCGGTGGCGTACGCGATCGCGGCGGCGATCACGAAACCGCGCGCCTCGATGCCGACCACGATGTCGAAGGCGTCCCGCCCGTGGTACCCGATGATCCCGTCGATCACCTCGCGGAACACGTCCCCGTCGGCGAAGAGCGGCATCAGGTCCTTGAACATCACCCCGGGCTTGGGGAAGTCCGGCACGTCCAGCACCCGGCTGGCGACCAGCCGGGCCATCTCCGGGCCACTGTCTCCCCGTACCCCGGTGCTGTGGGTCTCCGTCACGGTGGTCGGCTCTCCTTCGGTACGACGACGGCGTCCGTCATGCTGCTCGCACAGCATGGCGGACGCCGTCGACTCGACGTGGGGCGGGTCGCCCTCCGGTCAGCGCCGCTTCGCGCCACCGGGCCGGTTGCCGCCGCCCCCGGCGGGACGGCCGCCCCGGGCACCGGCCGACCGCTTGGCCGCCGGACGGGCGCCGACCTTGGGGGCACTGCCGGCCAGGGCCGCCGCCTCCGGGTCGATCGGCTCGTCGGTGGCCTCCTCGGCGGTGGCCTGCCGGGCCGGGCCGCGCGGGGTGATCTCGCCGCGGGCGATGGCGCCCCGGCGGGCCAGCACCCGCTTGGTGTGCGCGTCGATCCGCGGGTCCTGGTTCTTGAGCAGCACCAGCAGCGGGGTGGAGAGCAGGATCGAGGTCAGGAACGCCATCGCCATACCGACGAACAGCACCAGGCCGAGGTCCTTCAGGGTGCCCGCGCCGAGCAGGCCGGCACCGATGAAGAGCAGACCGCCGACCGGGAGCAGGGCGACCACCGAGGTGTTCAACGACCGCATCAGGCTCTGGTTGAGCGCCAGGTTGGCGGCCTCGCCGTAGGTCTGGTTGTTGTTGGCGGTGATGCCCCGGGTGTTCTCCTGGACCTTGTCGAAGACCACCACCACGTCGTAGAGCGCGAAGCCCAGGATGGTGAGGAACCCGATGATCGTCGACGGGGTGACCTCGAAGCCGACCAGCGAGTAGATGCCGGCGGTGAGGATCAGGTTCATGAACAGCGAGATGATCGCGGCGACCGCCATCCGCCACTCGAACCGCAGCACCAGGTAGACCGCCACCACCAGGACGAAGATGACCAGGCCGAGCAGCGCCCGGGAGGTCACCTGGCTGCCCCACGCCTCGCTGACCTGGCTGCCGCTGATCTGGTCGGCGTTGATGCCGAACTCCTGCGCCATCTTGGCCTTGACCGCGTTGGCCTGCTCGGCGCTGAGCTGCGAGGTGCGCAGCTCGTAGTACTCGCCGCTGGTGCTGCCGACCTTCTGCGCGGTCACCACCTCGGCGCCGTCGCCCTCGGCGGCCAGCGCGTCGTTGACCTTGTCCTCGGTCTGCTCCAGGGTGCCGACGCTGGCCGGCACCTGGAACGAGTTGCCACCGGCGAACTCGATGCCCAGGCTGAAGCCGCGCACCGCGAAGCTGAGCACGGCGATCAGCACCAGCACCCCGGCGACGGTGAACCAGAGCTTGCGCCGGCCGACGATGTTGAGACCGGCCTCGCCCCGGTAGAGCCGGGACGCCAGACCACTCTTAGCCATCTCAGGCCTCCTTGACGCGCGGGTTGCGGGCGGTGCCGGATTCGGCCGTACGGGGCGGCAGTGCCCGACCGAGGCCGCTGACCCGGGGCGACAGGAAGGCCGGGGTCCGGGCGAACATCGTCATGATCGGGTGCCGGAAGAGGAAGACGACCACCAGGTCGAGCACGGTCGCCAGGCCGAGGGCGAAGGCGAAGCCCTTCACCGTGCCGACCGAGACGATGTAGAGCACCACGGCGGACATCAGGGTGATGGCGTTCGCCGAGACGATCGTCCGACGGGCCCGGATCCAGGCCCGGGGCACCGCGCTGCGCGGGCTGCGCCCCTCCCGGATCTCGTCCTTGAGCCGTTCGAAGTAGATGACGAACGAGTCCGCCGCCACACCGAGTGAGACGATCATGCCGGCGATGCCGGCGAGGGTGAGGGTGAAGCCGATCGACCGGCCGAGCACCACCAGCGCCCCGAAGACCAGCAACGCGGAGAGCACCAGGCTCAGGAAGATGACCGAGCCGAGCAGCCGGTAGTAGAAGAACGAGTAGACGATGACCAGCAACATGCCGATGCCGGCGGCCAGCAGGCCGGCCCGCAGGTGGCTGTCGCCCAGCGTCGCGGTGACGTTCTGCTGCTCCTGCGGCACGAAGGTGACCGGCAGCGCGCCGTAGCGCAGCTGGCTGGCCAGCGCGTTGGCCGAGGTGTTGTCGAAGCTGCCGGTGATCTGCGAGTCGCCGGTGAGCACGCCCTGGATCTCGGGCGAGGAGACGATCTCGTTGTCCAGCACCACGGCCACCCGGCACTTGCCGTCCTGGCCCAGGGCCGTCTGGTCGCAGCCGCCGCCGGTGTTGTTGAACGCCTCGCGGGTCAGCTCGGTCCACTTGGACTGGCCGTCACCGGTGAAGTTCAGGCTGACCACCCAGGTGCTGGCCTGGTCGAGGACCGCGTTGGCGTCCTTGACGTCGGTGCCGACCACCTTGGCCTGGTCGAGCAGGTACTTCGCCGCGCCACCCTCACAGGCGACCGCCTGCTGCTTCTCGTCCTTGATCGACGCGGGGGGCCGCTTGTCGAGCTGGGCGCAGGTGATGGTCGGCACGTTGAACTGCATCTGCGGGGTCAGTACCGCGACCTCCTGCGGGGAGAGCGCGCCGAACGGCTTGAACGTCTCCGCCAGGGCCGGGTTGGTACCCAGGTCGGCCGGGGCCTGCAGGCCGCTCGCGGCGGTCCAGGCCGCCGCGCCGACCTTCTTCTCGACGGCCTTGCGCTGCTCCTCGATGCTCTGCGGCACCGGGGCCTCGCTGGCGCTGGGCGAGGCGGCCGGTGCGCTCGGCGAGGCCGACCCGGACGGGGTGGCGCTGGCGCTCGGCGCGGGGGCGCCGCCGCCCTGTCCACCGGCGCTCGGCGAGCCGGTCACCTTGGGCGCGGCGCTGCCGGAGGCCTTCGGCGAGGCGCTGCCCGACGGGCTGGGTGCGGCGCTGCCGGACGGGGTGGGCGTCGGGGTCGCCGGGGCGGCGACCGCGCCGCTGCCGTCGGCGGCCTTGAGCACCTTGCGGAAGCGCAGCTCCGCGGCGCTGCCGACGTCGGTCAGGTCGCGGTTCTCACCGGGCAGGGAGATGACGATGTTCCGGTTGCCCTCGGTGACCACCTCGGCCTCGGCCACCCCGTAGGCGTTGACCCGGCTCTCGATGATCTGCCGGGCCTCCTCCAGGTTGGCCGACGTCGGGGGCTTGCCGTCGAGGCTGTTGGTCGCCTCCAGCGTCAGCCGGGTGCCGCCGATCAGGTCCAGCCCGAGCCGGGGCTCCAGCCGGTCCTTCCAGCCGCCGCTCGCGCCGCCGGAGAAGAACACCAAGGAATAGAGGACGACGAAGATGAACCCGAGCACGGCGAGCTGCCGCCCGGGGCGCATCTGTCCCTGAGGTGGTGCCACGGCTGTCTGTCTCCCTGTAACGGTCGCGCCGCCGGTGCAGCGGCGACGGGGTCGGGGCGGGGTTCCCACTCCGACGCGCTCTGCGCGGACCACTCCCGCCCGGCGACACGGCGCACCGTCGCCGACGTGGGGCGTCGGGCGGACGGGGCGCGTGCCGGCCCTCGGAGACCGGCCCACCTATCCAGTTGTCCCGTCCCGCCCGCCCGGTGCGGGACGGGGCGGGGCGCTCACTCCTTGACGGTTTCCGCGTCCTCGGTGACCGGCTCGTCGGCCTCCGGCCGCTCGGCCCGGGTGACCACCCGGGCGATGGCCGGACGGGCGTAACGGGTCTGCACGCCGGGGGCCACCTCCAGCAGCACGGTGTCGTCCTCGACGCCCACGACCGTGCCGTAGAGCCCGCCGATGGTGACGACCTCGTCACCGGGGCCGAGCGCGGACTGCATGGCCTCGGCCTCGCGACGGCGCTTCTGCTGCGGCCGGATCATCATGAAGTACATGACCCCGAAGAGCAGGGCGATCATGAGGATCGGCGTCAGACTGCCGGCGCCTCCGCCGGACTGTGCTGCGTAAAGCACGGTGTGCGACCTTCCCATTGGCCCCCGTCGCGGCACGTAGGCGCCGGAGCGGAGGCGGATATTCACATCCTGTACAGACCGCGGCGAGTCTAATCCCTGCACCTGGGAACGCCGAATGCGGTGCAGATCACGTTCAGATCACGGTGGATCGGGCGCGTTCGAGAACAGATCAGGTACAGCGGGAGCTTCCATGCCAAATGTACCATTTGGTGGCGTGCGGCCGAGGTGTCGCCAGGCGGCCTCGGTGGCCACCCGTCCCCGCGGGGTACGCGCCAACAGCCCGGCCCGTACCAGGAACGGCTCGCAGACCTCCTCCACCGTGTCCGGCTGCTCCCCCACCGCCACCGCCAGGGTGGACAGGCCCACCGGACCGCCCCGGAACGAGTCGACCAGGGCGGTCAGCACCGCCCGGTCCAGCCGGTCCAGCCCCAGCGCGTCCACGTCGTACACGGTCAGGGCGGCGCGGGCGGTCTCCAGGGTGACCACCCCCTCGGCCCGGACCTCGGCGTAGTCCCGCACCCGGCGCAGCAGCCGGTTGGCGATCCGGGGCGTGCCCCGGGACCGGCCGGCGATCTCCACCGCCCCCTCCGGGGTGATCGGCACCCCCAGGATGCGTGCCGACCGGTGCAGCAGCGCCTCCAGGTCGGCCGGGGAGTAGAAGTCGAGGTGCGCGACGAAGCCGAACCGGTCGCGCATCGGCCCGGTCAGCAGGCCCGACCGGGTGGTCGCGCCGACCAGGGTGAACGGCTCGACGTCCAGCGGGATCGCGGTGGCCCCGGGCCCCTTGCCGACGATCACGTCGACCCGGAAGTCCTCCATCGCGCTGTAGAGCAGCTCCTCCGCCGGCTTGGCGATCCGGTGGATCTCGTCGATGAACAGCACGTCGCCCTCGGCGAGGCTGGTCAGGATGGCGGCCAGGTCGCCCGAGCGTTCGATCACCGGGCCGCTGGTCACCCGGATGCCGGAGCCCAGCTCGGCGGCCACGATGTTGGCCAGGGTCGTCTTCCCGAGGCCGGGTGGGCCCGACAGCAGGATGTGGTCGGGTGGGGCGCCGCGCCGCATCGCGCCCTGCAACAGCAGGTCGAGCTGGTCGCGGACCCGGTGCTGGGCGATGAACTCGTCGAGCCGCTTCGGCCGGACGCTGACCTCGGCGTCCCGTTCGGCGTCGTCGGCGTAGGCCGAGACCAGGCCGTCGCCGGTCATGCCGGGCACCCCGCCCGCGACCGCCCCTGCCGTGCGACGCCGGTCACCGGGTCCGGCCCAGCAGTCGGATGGCCTGCTTGAGCAGGACCGGCACCGGCGGGGTGGGGCCGTCCACCGTCTCCGCCACCGCGGCTACCGCCTGGTCGGCCTGCCCGGCCGTCCAGCCGAGCCCGACCAGCGCCTGGCGGACCTGGTCCGGCCAGGCCCCGGCGGTCACCCCGGCCGCGCCGTCGGCACCGACCGGCACCGGGCCGATCCGGTCGCGCAGCTCCAGGACCAGCCGCTCGGCGCCCTTCTTGCCGATCCCCGGCACCCGGGTCAGGGCCGCGGTGTCGGCGTTGGCGATGGCCTTGCGGACCGCGTCCGGGGTGTGCACGGCCAGCACCGCCTGGGCCAGCCGGGGGCCGACGCCGCTGGCCGTCTGGAGCAGCTCGAACAGCTGCTTGGCGTCGTCGTCGGCGAAGCCGTAGAGGGTGAGCGAGTCCTCCCGGACCACCAGGCTGGTGGCGAGCCGGGCCGGCTGGCCGACCCGCAGCTCGGCCAGGGTGCCGGGGGCGCACTGCACGGCCAGGCCGATCCCCCCGACCTCCACCACCGCGTGGTCCGGGCCGGTCGCGGTCACCGTGCCGCGCACGCTGGCGATCATCGCGCTCCTCCTCGTCGTACCCGGTCGGCGGCCTCGGCCAGCTTGGACCGGGTGCCGCCGCGCCACACGTGGCAGATGGCCAGGGCCAGGGCGTCGGCCGCGTCGGCCGGCCGGGGCGGCTCGGCCAGCCGCAGCAGCCGGGTGACCATGGCGGTCATCTGCTTCTTGTCGGCCTGGCCGGAACCGGTCACCGCGGCCTTGACCTCGCTCGGCGTGTAGGTCTGCACCGGCAGCCCGGCCCGCGCCCCGGCCAGCACGGCGATCCCGCTGGCCTGGGCGGTGCCCATCACCGTACGCACGTTGTGCTGGCTGAACACCCGCTCGACGGCGACCGCGTCGGGCCGGTGCTCGGCCACCAGGCCGGTCAGCGACCGGTCCAGGTGCAGCAGGCGCAACGCCAGGTCGTCGGCGGGATCGGTGTAGACCACGTAGTAGGCGACCAGCGTGCAGGGCCGCCCCGGCACGCCCTCGACCACGCCGACCCCGCACCGGGTCAGCCCCGGGTCGACGCCCAGCACGCGCACGCCGCCTCCTCCCCGACCCTTCGGCAGTACGTGTGTTCGACACCCTACCGACCCGCCCCGACACGCCCGTGGGCGGACACGCCGCGTCGCACCGAGCTGCTCGGGTAGCCCGGCCTGAGCTGCCGGTGGGTGCGGGTCAGCGGGCCCGCAGGCCGGTCAGGACGCCGTCGACGATCTTCTCCGGGAGGATCCGGTCGTCCAGCTCCGGGTGCCAGCGCAGCAGGCGCTGGATCAGCATCGGCCCGGTGAGCAGCGCCATCGCCACCTCGATGTCGAGGTCGGCCCGCAGCTCGCCGGTGGCCACCCCGCGGCGGAGCACGTCTCGCATCAGTTTCCGCCGGGGCTCGATGATGTTCTGGTAGAGGTGGAAGTGGTCCGGGCTGCGGTTCACCTCGGGCAGCAGACAGGGCATGATCCGGGCGGCCCGGGGGTCGACGTTGTGCCCGACCGCCCCGACCAGCAGCACCAGGTCGTCGCGGACGGACTGCCCGGCGGGTTGCGCGGCGACCCCCTTGAGCCGGCGCAGCGCGTCCAGCAGCAGGGTCTCCTTGCCCGCCCAGCGGCGGTAGATGGTGGCCTTGCCCACCCCGGCCCGGGCGGCGATCGCCTCGATCGACAGCGCCTCGATGGTGCTCCCCTCGGCGAGCAGGTCGAGGGTGGCCTCGATGATGGCCTCGTCCGCGCGGGCGCTCCGCGGCCGCCCGGGCGACCGCGGAGCGTCAGCGGTGGTGTTCACGTCAGTCATCCTCGTCGAACCTAGGTGGTCCCGGCCAGTTCCCGCTCCTGGACCGGCGTCACGGTGGTGGCGGTGGCGGGCCGCCCCGGCATCCAGCGCAGCACGATGATGATGCCGAGGGCGGCAACCACCGTGGAGATCGTCGCCGCCCAGTGCATCGCGGAGATGAAGGCGTCGTTGGCCGCGGTGATCAGCCGGGGCGCCGCCGGGCCGAGCTGCGCCGCCGCCGCGTACGCCCCGGAGACCGACTCGGTGGCCGCGTCCCGGGCCGGGCCGGGCAGGCCGTCGACGGCCGGGGCGATGTCCTGCCGGTAGACCGCGGAGAGCACCGAACCGAGCACGGCCACGCCCAGCGCCCCGGCGATCTGCCGGATGGTGTTGCTCACCGCCGACCCGACGCCGGCCTTCTCCCGCGGCAGCGCCGACATGATCGACTCGGTGGCCGGCGGCATGATGTTGGCCATCCCGACACCCTGGAGGAAGAAGGACACCAGCACCACCCACAGCGGCGTGTCGGCGTCGATGAAGGCGAACGCGGCCAGCGCCACGGCGGTCAGCACCAGGCCGACCGCGGCGACCGACCGGCCACCGTAGCGGCGCACCATCGTGGCGCTGCGCGGCGCGAAGACCAGCTGGGCGGCGGCGAACGGCAGGAAGCACAGGCCGGTCTCCAGCGGGCTGTAGCCCCGCACCAGCTGCATGTAGAAGGAGCTGAAGAACATCACGCCCATGGCGGCGAAGAACACCAGGCCGACGATCGCCACCGGGGCGGCGAACCGGGGCACCCGGAACAGCCGGACGTCCAGCGACGGGTGGTCGCTGCGCCGTTCGTGGACGACGAACCAGGCGAGCACCGCCACCCCGCCGACGACCGCGGCCCACACCGTCGGCCGACCGAAGCCGTGCTCACCGCCGTCGATGATGCCGTAGGTCAGCGCGATCAGCCCGACGACCGACAGCAGCACGCCGAGCACGTCGATCCGGCCCGGCCGGGGGTCACGCGACTCGGGCACCAGCAGGGTCACCAGCACCACGCCGACCGCCACCACCGGCACATTGATCAGGAATACCGAGCCCCACCAGAAGTGCTCCAGCAGCACGCCACCGAGGATCGGGCCGACCGCCACCGCCAGGCCGACCGCGCCGGCCCAGACGCCGATGGCGCGACCCCGTTCCCGGGGGTCGAAGACGTTGGAGATGATCGACAGGGTCACCGGCATGATCGCCGCGCCGCCGACGCCCATCAGCGCCCGGGCCGCGATGAGCTGGCCGGGGCTGTCGGCGTACGCGGACAGCAGCGACGACAGGCCGAACAGCACCAGACCGACGAGCAGGAACCGGCGGCGGCCCACCCGGTCGCCGAGCACCCCGAAGGTGAACAGCAGGCCGGCGAAGACCAGGGTGTAGGAGTTGATCGCCCATTCCAGTTCGCCCTGGCTGGCCCCGAGGCCGTGCACCGGGTCGGCCAGGGTGCGCAGGGCGACGTTGAGGATGGTGTTGTCGAGGACGACGACGAGCAGGCTGATCACCAGCACGCCGAGGATCGCCCATCGTCTCGGGTGTCCGGTGTTCTCGTACGGTTGCATGGGTCCGGTGCTCCCCCCGGTTCACCCGTCCCGGGCAATACGGAACGGGGCAGACTCGTAACGGTGCTCACCTTACGAGGGTCATGTTTCGATACGGTACCGGTTCGTATCGAATGTGGTACGGGTCACCGGCGGGTCCGCGCTGCCGCTCCGCGGTCAGGCCGGCGCACCGCACGCGGTCAGGGCGGCGGAGAAGCTGGTCAGCCGGATCGACGGGGGCGGGAAGGGCTCGATCCAACCCGGGCCGGCGCCGTACACGCGTACCCCGGGGAAGTCCCGGCCGAAGCGGACCAGCCGGTACGCGCGGCCGGTGACCGGCGTCTGCGACCAGACCACCACCACCCGGGGCCGGGCCCGCAGCACCGCGGAGCCCAGCGCCACCCAGGGCAGGGCCGGCCCGAGGTGCACGCAGCCCCGACCCTGCTCGCGCAGCGCGGCGGCCACCGCGTGCAGCCCCAGACAGTGCATCTCGTGCTCGGCCCCGGCGAGCAGCACGCCGTCGGTGCGCAACCGCCGGTCGGGGTCGCGCCGGTGCACGTCCAGCCCGATCCGGATGCCCTCGGACAGGGCGTGCTCCACGGCGATCTCGGCGGCGTCCCGCCCCCGCAGCCCGGCCAGCAACGGCACGCAGAGCTCCTGCCAGACCGCCGCCACCCCGGCGGTGGCGGCGGACTCCAGCACCAGCGCGGCGACCAGGTTCGCGTCGAGGTCCTCGGCGGCCGCCGAGAGCCGTTTACGGGCCGTCTCCACGGCCTCGACCGGCATCGGATCCGACAACACCAGACGCACCCCCCGGGTAGCTCACCATTACCAGGGGTTCGCCCGGACGACGCCGTTCGGATGCGCCGACCGATGGATTTGTCGCCGGCGGCTAGCCGGTGGGCGCCGACGGCTAGCCGGTGGACGCCGCCACCGCGGGCGGCTCAGCCGGTGAGCGCCGCCACCGCACGGTCCACGTCCGCCTCGGTGGTGTAGAGGTGGAACGCCACCCGCACCTGCCCGGCCCGGACCGCCGCCCGCACCCCGGCCCGCGCCAACCGCTGCCGCGCGTCGGGCACCTCCACCGCGACGATCGCGCTGCGGCCCGGCGGCCGCCCCAGCCCGGCCAGGAACCGGTTCGCCAGCGCCACGTCGTACGCCCCGATCACCGCCGGGCCGAGATCGGCCACCAGCTCCAGGGCCGGCGCGGTGCCCACCCAGCTGAACCAGGCCGGGGAGATGTCGAACCGGCGGGCGTCGTCGGCCAGCCGCAGGGGCGGACCGTAGTAGGTGTCGTGCGGCTCCTTGCCCGCGTACCAGCCGGCGGCGTCCGGACGCAGCCGCTGCCGCAGCTCCGGCGCCAGGTAGGCCAGCGCCGAGCCGCGCGGCGCCATCAGCCACTTGTACGTCCCGACCGCGACCGCGTCGGCCAGTGACGCGTCGAACGGCAGCCACCCGCACGCCTGGGTGGCGTCCACCACCACCCACGCACCGTGCGCCCGGGCCGCGGCCACGATCTCGGCGTACGGCGCGACCGCCCCGTCGGCGGACTGCACCAGGCTGAACGCCACCAGGTCGGTCCCGGCGTCGATGGCGTCGCACAGCCCGTCCAGCGGCACCGTCCGTACCCGCACCCCCCGGTCCTGCTGCACCAGCCAGGGGAAGAGGTTGGAGGTGAACTCGACCTCCGGGACGACCACGGTGGCCCCGGCCGGCAGGGCCGCGGCGATCGGCGCCAGCAGCTGCGACACGGTGCTGCCGACGGTGACGTCCGCCGCCGGCACGCCGACCAGCCCGGCGAACGCCTCCCGGGACCGCTGGGTCGCCTCCCCCCACCCCTCCCAGGAGGTACGCCCCACCCGCCAGTCGGCCATCGCGTCCTGCACCGCCGTCCAGACCGGCTCGGGCGGCAGCCCGTAGCTGGCGGTGTTCAACCAGCCGGGCTCCGGCTGCCACAGCTTGCGTGCCTCTTCCAGCTCCATGTCGTCGAGGCTAGTGACGGCCCCTCCCCCCGCTCAGCGCCAATCCACCGGTGGTGGCCCTCGCCGCCACCGGTGGTCCCCCGCCTCTGCCGGTGGTGGCCCCGCCGGAGCCGCACCGCCCGCGCCACCGGCCACCCGGTGGGACCGGCCTTGACAGCCCCACCTAGGTTGATGATCCACATCATGACCACCCCGGAAGGGTGATGCCCCGTGCCGGTCGGCTTCACGTTCGCCGTCATCCTCGCCATCGGGCTGGCGGTCGCCGGCACCGTGGCCCTCGTCGCCCGCCACCCGGGCGTCAAGCGCGTCGGCGTGCTGGTCGCGCTCGGCTGCCTGGCCGGCGCGCTGCTCTTCACCGTCGGGGCGAGCGCGCACTCGGTGCCGATCCGCTCGGTCGGGATCGTCACCAGCTTCAACAAGCCGACCGGTGAGGTCACCGGCTCCGGGCTGAAGTGGGTCGCCCCCTGGCAGAAGGTCGGCGAGTGGGACGCCGGCCGGCAGAAGTACGACCACATCGGCGGCGACCAGTGCGTCCGGGTCCGCACCGGCACGCTCGCCGACGCCTGCGTGGAGGTGCTGGTCGAGTGGCAGGTCAAGCCGGAGAACGCACCGAAGCAGTTCATGGACTACAAGGGTGACTTCGAGAGCTTCCGGGGTCAGCGGGTGGGGGTGCAGCTCGACAGCGCGGTCAACGACGCCTTCGCCGCGTACAACCCGCTGGAGAAGATCGACGCCCGGACGGGCAACCTCAACGTCGACCTCAAGCCGTTCGCCGAGGGCATCCGGGGCAACGCCGAGGGACGGCTCTCCGGCGACGTCGACATCCTGTCCGTCACCATCACCCGGGTCAACCACGACGACAAGACCGAGGGCAACATCAAGGCCTTCCAGGACAAGCTCGCGCAGACCCGCAACCTCGAACAGGACCGCCGCAACGCCGACATCCAGCGGCAGATCACCGAGACCAACGCCAAGGTCGACAAGGTGTCGCGCTGCCTGGAGATCGCGGAGAAGAACGGCAGCACCCCCGGCCTGTGCATCAACCCGGGCATCGTCACCGGCGGCAAGTGACGACCGCCCGACCGGTGCGACGATCGCCGTGCTGCTGACGCGCTGGCCGCTCGATCCTTGTTGTGGTGGCATCCACACCGGGGGAAGCCACTACAACAAGGATCGAGCACGATCTTGCAGCCCACCGACGTCAGCCGGCCGGCGGGCGGACGGGCGGACGGGCGGACGGGCGGGCGGGCGGGCGGGCGGGCGGGTCAGCTCACGTTGGCCGGGCCGAGGACGCTCTTCAGGTCGCCCATCAGCGCGGTGGTGGCGGCCACCCGGAACGGGCCGAGCCGCAGGGTGGTCACCTTGCCGCCGTTGAGCAGCTTGACGTGCACCTCGGTGTCGCCCGGGTGCAGCACCAGGGTCTCCTTGAGCCGTTCCACCAGCGGCGGGGTGCAGCGGTGCACCGGGATGGTCAGCGTCACCGGCTTGCTGCCGGGGGTGCTGGTGACGTCCGGCATGGACATGTCCATCGCCATGATCCGGGGGGTGTCGTCACGCCGGTCCACCCGGCCCTTGACCACCACGATCGCGTCCTCGGCGATGTACTGGCCGATCACCTCGTAGGTGTTCGGGAAGAACAGCGTCTCCACCCCGCCGGCCAGGTCCTCCAGCGCCGCCGAGGCCCAGGCCCGGCCCTGCTTGGTGACCCGGCGCTGCACACCGGAGAGGATGCCGGCCAGGGTGACCACCGCGCCGTCGGGCACGGTGCCCTCCTCCGACAGCGCGGCGATGGTGGTGTCGGCCGCCGCGCCGAGCACGTGCTCCAGGCCGAACAGCGGGTGGTCGGAGACGTAGAGGCCGAGCATCTCGCGTTCGAAGGCGAGCTTGTCCCGCTTGTCCCACTCGGCGTCGCCGATGGTCGGCATCACGGTGGTGCTGCCCCCGGTGTCGGCGTCACCGAAACCCGCCCCGAACAGGTCGTACTGGCCGACGGCCTCCTTGCGCTTGACGTCGGCGAAGGCGTCGATGGCGTCGGCGTGCACGGCCAGCAGCCCCTTGCGGGTGTGGTCGAGGGAGTCGAAGGCACCCGCCTTGATCAGGGATTCGATGGTCTTCTTGTTGCAGACCACCGCGTCGACCTTGGAGAGGAAGTCGTAGAAGTCGGCGTACTCGCCCTTCTCGTCGCGGCACCGCATGATCGCGGCGACCACGTTCGCCCCGACGTTGCGCACCGCGGCCAGACCGAACCGGATGTCCTTGCCGACCGGGGTGAACGGGCCGGCGGAGGTGTTCACGTCCGGCGGCAGCACCTGGATCCGCATCCGGCGGCACTCCGACAGGTAGAGCGCCATCTTGTCCTTGTCGTCGCCGACGGAGGTGAGCAGCGCCGCCATGTACTCGGCCGGGTAGTGCGCCTTGAGGTACGCCGTCCAGTACGACACCAGGCCGTACGCCGCGGAGTGCGCCTTGTTGAAGGCGTACCCGGCGAACGGCACCAGGACGTCCCACACGGCCTGGATGGCCTCGTCGGAGTAGCCGCGCTCGCGGCAGCCGTCCCGGAACGGGATGAACTCCTTGTCGAGGATCTCCTTCTTCTTCTTGCCCATCGCCCGGCGCAGCAGGTCGGCCTGGCCGAGGGTGTAGCCGGCGAGGATCTGCGCGGCGCGCTGCACCTGCTCCTGGTAGACGATCAGGCCGTGGGTCGGGGCGAGGATCTCCCGCAGCGGCTCCTCCAGCTCCGGGTGGATCGGGGTGATCTCCTGCAGGCCGTTCTTGCGCAGCGCGTAGTTGGTGTGCGAGTCGACGCCCATCGGGCCGGGCCGGTAGAGCGCCAGCACGGCCGAGATGTCCTCGAAGTTGTCCGGCTTCATCAGCCGCAACAGCGAGCGCATCGGCCCGCCGTCGAGCTGGAACACGCCGAGCGTGTCGCCCCGGGCGAGCAGCTCGTAGGCGGGCTTGTCGTCCAGCGGCAGGGCCAGCAGGTCGAGTTCCCGGCCGTGGTTGAGCTGGATGTTCTTGACCGCGTCGTCGATGATCGTCAGGTTGCGCAGGCCGAGGAAGTCCATCTTCAACAGCCCGAGCGACTCGCAGGTCGGGTAGTCGAACTGGGTGATGATCGCCCCGTCGGCGTCCCGGCGGGTCAGCGGGATGTGCTCGATGATCGGCTCGGCCGACATGATCACCCCGGCGGCGTGCACCCCGGTCTGCCGGATCAGCCCCTCGATGCCCCGGGCGGTGTCGATCACCTTGCGGACGTCCGGGTCGGTCTCGTAGAGGCCGCGGATCTCGCCGGCCTCGGCGTACCGGGGGTGCTTCGGGTCGAAGATGCCGGTGAGCGGGATGTCCTTGCCCATCACCGCCGGGGGCATCGCCTTGGTGATCCGGTCGCCGACCGCGTACGGGAAGCCGAGGACCCGGGCCGAGTCCTTGATCGCTGCCTTCGCCTTGATCGTGCCGAAGGTCGCGATCTGGGCGACCTTGTCCTCGCCCCACTTGTCGGTGACGTACTTGATCACTTCACCGCGCCGACGCTCGTCGAAGTCGATGTCGACGTCCGGCATCGAGACCCGCTCCGGGTTGAGGAACCGCTCGAAGATCAGGCCGTGCGGGATCGGGTCCAGGTCGGTGATGCCCAGCGCGTACGCGACCAGCGAGCCGGCCGCCGAGCCACGCCCCGGGCCGACCGCGATGCCCTGGCTCTTGGCCCACTGGATGAAGTCGGCCACCACCAGGAAGTACGACGGGAAGCCCATCTGGTTGATGACGCCCAGCTCGTACTCGGCCTGCACCACGTGGCCCTCGGGGATGCCCCCCGGGTAGCGGCGGGCCAGCCCCTTGAAGGTCTCCTTGCGGAACCAGGACTCCTCGGTCTCCCCCTCCGGCACCGGGAACCGCGGCATCAGGTTGTGGAACTCGAACATCCCGCTCGGGTCGACCTTCTCGGCCACCAGCAGGGTGTTGCGGCAGCCCTGCTGCCAGAACTCCGAGGAGTCGACCGCCCGCATCTGGTCGGCGGACTTGACGAAGTAGCCGCCGCCCTCGAACCGGAACCGGTTCGGGTCCGCGACGTTGCTGCCGGTCTGCACGCAGAGCAGCACGTCGTGCGCCTCGGCCTGCGCCTCGTGGGTGTAGTGCGAGTCGTTGGTGACCACCGGCGGGATGTCCAGCTTGCGGGCGATGGTGATCAGATCCTCACGGACCCGCTGCTCGATGGAGAGCCCGTGGTCCATGATCTCCAGGAAGTAGTTCTCCTTGCCGAAGATGTCCTGGTAGGCGGCGGCGACCTTGAGCGCCTCGTCGAACTGGCCCAGCCGCAGCCGGGTCTGCACCGCGCCGGACGGGCAGCCGGTGGTGGCCATGATGCCCTCGGCGTGCTCGGCGATCAGCTCCATGTCCATCCGGGGCCACTTGACGTAGTGCCCCTCCATGGACGCGCGCGAGTTGAGGGTGAACAGGTTCTTCAGGCCCTGCGCGTTGCGCGCCCACATGGTCTTGTGGGTGATCGCGCCGTTACCCGAGATGTCGTCGCTGTTCTGCTCCGGCCGGCCCCACTTCACCCGCGCCTTGTGGTAGCGCGACTCCGGCGCGACGTACGCCTCGACGCCGAGGATCGGGGTGACGCCGGCCGCCATGGCCTGCTTGTAGAAGTCGTTCGCGCCGTGCATGTTGCCGTGGTCGGTGATCGCCACCGCCGGCATCCCCAACCGGTTGGCCTCGGCGAAGAGGTCCTTCAGCCGGGCCGCCCCGTCGAGCATCGAGTACTCGGTGTGCACGTGCAGATGCGCGAACGAATCGCCCATGCGTGGCGTCCCCCCGGATCGGATCATGGGTCACGAGATCAGGCCGGTCCACGATAGCGCCGCCCGGCGGAGCCACCGCACCCGCCGCGCGGACACCTCCACGCGGAGCTCGTACGGCCCCGCCCGCCGTACACCGACAGTCACCGTGCGGCCCCGCGAGCCCACCGCCGACGCGGACGGGGGTGCCCCCGTCCGGCCGGACGGGGGCACCCCTGCGACATCCACCGACGCGATCAGACGACGGTGACGGAGACCTCACGGTTGTCCCCGGGGGTGGCGGTCAGCTGCACGGTCACCCCGCCGTAGGTGACAGTGTGGCCGATCGTGGTGAGGGTGGCGTTGACCAGTTCCTTCTCGTCCGCGCTGCACGTGGTGACGGCCGAGCCGGGGGTGCGGTCGACCACCTCGACCGGGAAGGGTCCGCCGATGGGGGGAACGTTCCCGCCGGGCCAGGCGCCGCCGCTGAACACCGCGGTGGTCACCCGGTAGACCAGCACTCCGGCCTGGAAGCAGCCCGACGCCACGTCGAGCGTACTGAGCTGCCGGTTCTCCACCACCACGGCGGTGTTCCCGCCGGTGTGGACGACCACCGCCTTGGTGCCACCGGCCGTACCCAGGGGGGTCAGGACCGTCGAGGCGCTCCCCGTCGTGGTCCGGCAGTCGATCTGGGAGTCGGTGAGCCAGCCCGCCTTCCACTTGTGCCAGGCGAACAGGTCGGGAGCCTTGGCGGAGATCAGGCCCATCAGGTCCCAGCCGCCCACCGCCCGGTGGATGCTGTCGGCGTTGTTGTACGAGTAGAGGTCCGGCAGCCCGAAGAGGTGCCCGGTCTCGTGGTTGAGGATCTTGTAGCCCCAGTAGTCGACGTCCTGACCGAAGGTGACGGCGTGGCGCAGTTCGACCCCGTCGGCGGTCACCCCGCCACCGGGGGCCGCGACCCAGGTCGGCGAGATGTCGAAGGTCGACGCGGACTTCGGCGGCACCACGTAGACGATCTGGTAGGAGCTGAAGTCGATCGCGGCGTTCGCGGCGGCCACCGCGGCGGCCACGTACGACCGCTGGGTGGTGAAGCTCGACTTGTAGCCGGCGAAGTTGCCGTGGGGCTGCAGGATGTGCCGCCACGCGGTGTCGAAGGTCAACTGGAGGTTCAGCGCGCCGTACGAGGCCTGCGTGAAGAAGCTCGGGGCAGCGCCGAACATGCTGGTCCGGCCGGCCAGCTCCCCGGCGACCGGGGCCGCGTTGGTGAAGTCCACGAACAGCACGATGCCCCGGACGGTGCCGCTCGGCGGCAGCCAGGTGGCGTAGTTGGTCGGCCCCTCGTGCTGCCACCCGGTCGCCGGGGTGGGCAACTGGCAGGGGCTGACCAGTGTCGACCGGGCCGGCCCCGCCGCCGCTGCCGGCCCCGCTGCCGGCGGCCCCTCGGCCGGTGGCGCGGCCGGTGCGGCCGGTGGCGCGGCCGGTGCGGCCGGTGGCGCGGCCGGTGCGGCCGGTGGCGCGGCCGGTGCGGCCGGTGGCGCGGCCGGTGCGGCCGTCGCCGGCAGCGCCGGGGCGACCAGCGTACCGGCCATCACCACCGCGAGAGCCGTCCTGACCCGGGCACTCAGTGACATCCACGTCCTCCTCTGCGAGCCTGTCGAGCCGTCTCCGGACACGTCCGTCACCCATCGACGAGGATTCCTCGCGCCCGAACAGGACCGATCCTGCCAAGGTGCCCACCAGGCTCACATCGGTAGAAACTACGTAGCCTCCCACTCCGCCCGCGACCGTCGCACCGGCTTCAGTGCACCGCGGTCAGGGCCGCCGACTCCTGCGCGGCCCGTTCGTCGCCGCTGGTCTCGTGCAACGGCTTCTCCCTGACGAAGAGGACCGCGACCAGGGCGAGGAAGGCGATCGGCGCACCGACGAGGAACAGCTCCGCGGTGGCCGTGGCGTACGCGTCCCGCACGACCGCCAGCACCGGGGCGGGCAGCGCGGCGAGATCGGGCACCTCGGTGGTGCCGCCGCCGGTGGCGCCCGCGGCCGGGCCGAGCCGCTCGGTCAGCAGGCCGGTGACCCGGTTGGCCAGCACCGCGCCGAGGGCGCTGACCCCGATCGCGCCGCCCATGCTGCGGAAGAACGTCAGCACCGAGGTGGCCGCGCCCAGCTCGTGCGCGGGCACGTCGTTCTGCGCGGCGAGGACCAGGTTCTGCATGAGCATGCCCACGCCGGTGCCGAGCACCGCCATGTAGAGCGAGAGCAGCGGTACGCCGGTGTCCGCGTCGATGGTGCTCAGCAGCAGCATGCCCACCGTCATCACGGCCGCCCCGGCCACCAGGTAGGCCTTCCACCTGCCGTACCGGGTGATGAGCTGGCCGGCGACGGTGGAGGAGACCAGCAGGCCGAGGATCATCGGCAGGCTCATCAGGCCGGCGACGGTCGGCGACTTGCCCAGCGAGGTCTGGAAGTACTGCGACAGGAAGACCGTGCCGCCGAAGAGGGCCACCCCGACCAGCACGCTGGCGACCGTGGTCAGCGTGACGGTGCGGCTGCGGAAGATCCGCAACGGGATGATCGGCTCGGGGACCTTGGACTCGACCCAGACCGCCAGCGCCAGCAGCACCAGCCCGCCGACCACCATCAGCGCGGTCCAGCCCGACGCCCAGGCGAACCGGTGCCCAGCCAGCGAGGACCAGACCAGCAGGGTCGAGACGCCCGCAGTGATCAGGAGTGCGCCCCACCAGTCGATGCGCGCCTTGCGGCGGACCACCGGCAGGTGCAGGGTGCGTTGCAGCAGGACGATCGAGATGAGGCTGAACGGCACGCCGATCAGGAAGCACCAGCGCCAGCCCAGCCAGGAGGTGTCGACCAGGACGCCGCCGATCAGCGGGCCGGCGATGGTGCCGACGCCGAACACCGCGCCGAAGACACCGGCATACCGGCCCAGCTCGCGGGGCGGGATCATGGCCGCCATCACGATCAGCGCCAGGGCGGTCATCCCCCCGGCGCCGACGCCCTGCACGACCCGGCTGACCAGCAGGACCTCCACGGTGCGGGAGAGCCCGGCGATCAGCGAGCCGAGCACGAACAGCCCGAGCGAGAGCTGGATCAGCAGCTTCTTGCTGTAGAGGTCGGCCATCTTGCCCCACAGCGGCACGGTGGCGGTCATCGCCAGCAGCTCGGTGGTGACGATCCAGGTGTAGACGGTCTGGCTGCCGTTGAGTTCGGCGATGATGCGCGGCAGCGCGTTCGCCACCACCGTCGAGGCGAGGATCGCCACGAACATGCCGACCATCAGGCCGGAGAGAGCCTGGAGGACCTCCCGGTGGGACATCCGGCCGGGAGCCGCCCCGGGTGGATCGATCGACTCGGCAGGTGCGGTCATGGGCGTTTCCTCACAGGAGTGTGCGGACCGCCCGGCGCGGTCGCGCCGGGCCGGTCAGTGGTGGGCCGATCAGTAGGGGGCCGGTCGGTGGTGGGCCGGTCGGTGGCCCCGCCGGCGCGGGGGTC
This sequence comes from Micromonospora rifamycinica, assembly GCF_900090265.1. Taxonomy (NCBI): domain Bacteria; kingdom Bacillati; phylum Actinomycetota; class Actinomycetes; order Micromonosporales; family Micromonosporaceae; genus Micromonospora; species Micromonospora rifamycinica. Next base: position 6,725,565 of record NZ_LT607752.1, on the reverse strand, counting down.
GGGCAGCCCGGCGGCGACGGCGGCGAACGCCTCGTCGAGCAGTTCGGCGAGGGGGCGGGATCCGCCGCCGGTGGCCCAGCGGACCATCGCGGTCCGCAGCGCGGCACCGGTGACCGCCACCACGAGGGCCGGGTAGCCGTCGTCCGGCAGGTGACCGGTACGCGCCGCGAGCGCGTCGACCATGGCCTGCTCGGTCGCCGCGTTGCCGGAGACCAGCCGGGCCAGCAGCACCGGGTACCGCATCACCACCTGCATCCGCAGCAGCCAGGACGCGGCGTCGCCCTCCACGTCGTCGACGACCCCGGCCAGGGCCAGCCGGATCGCCGACAGCGCCGGGACCGCCACGGGGACGTCGGCCAGTGCCCGCAGCACCCGTTCCCGGTCCCCCTCGGTGTCGCCGACCAGGGCGTCGTCCTTGGTGGCGAAGTAGTTGAAGAAGGTCCGCGGGGAGACGTCCACCGCCGCGCCGATCTCCTCGACGGTGACCTGGTCGAGCCCCCGCTCGGCGACCAGGCGCAGCGCGGCGGCGGCCAACGCGGCACGGGTCTGTCGCTTCTTGCGGATCCGCCGTCCGGCCCCCTCGGCACTGGTCACGGTCGGAGCCTAGGAACAAAGATGCAGCGCCTGCAAACTTGCACAGTGTGACATGAGACTCGGCCGCCGGACGCCCGGCCGCACACACCGGTGGATCACGGTCGGTTGGCCGACTCGACGCCGGTGGCGCTCGCCCCGGTGGCATAGCCTCGACGGCACACACCACGGCGGTCGGGGGCCGGCATGCTCCGCACGGACGACATCGACAGCCTGGCCCGCGCCGCCGCCCGGGGCGAGCCGGGCGCGCTCGACGCGCTCCTGACCGCGGTACGCCCCGAGGTGCTGCGGCTCTGCGGCCGGCTGCTGCCGCACCGGGAGGACGCCGAGGAGGCCTGCCAGGACGCCCTGCTCGCGGTGGCCCGGGGCATCGGACGCTTCGAGGGCAGGTCGTCGTTCCACACCTGGCTCTACCGAATCACCGCGAACCGGGCCCGCTCCACCTACCGGGCGCTGCGGCGACGCTGGCAGCTCGAGGCCGGCGGGGTGCCGCTGCCCGACCCGCCCGACCCGCAGCGGACCAGCGTGGTCGCCGGCACCCGGCTCGACCTGCTCGACGCGCTGGACGCGGTCCGCCCCGAGGCCGCCGAGGCGCTGACCCTGCGCGACCTGCTCGGCCTCTCCTACCGGGAGATCGCCACCCTGCTCGACGTACCGGAGGGCACCGTGAAGTCCCGGGTCCACCTGGCCCGCCGGCAGGTCCGGGAACGGCTGACCGGTGACTGAGCCCGGCTCCGACCGGAGAGGCAGGCCGGTGGCTGAGCAACCCCGCCCGGGCCGGAGAGGCAGACCGGTGGCTGAGCAACCCCGCCCGGGCCGGCGGCTGGCGGTCCTGCTGGCGCTCGTCCCGGTGACGGCGTGTGGGCCGACCCCGGTGGCCCCGCTGCCGGTGCGGCCACCGGACCCGACGGTCGCCCCGGCGACGGCCTCGCCGCCGGCGACCACCCCGGCCGCGCCGCCCACGACCGGCCCGGCCGCGACCACCGTGGGCGCGCTGCCGTCCCGGCCCCCGGCACCGCCGCCGACCACACCCGCCCGGCCCCCGGGCGGCACCCGCCCACCGTCGACGAGCCCCCGGCCCAGCGCCTGTCTCGGTCCGGTCCGCTACGACCTGGTGCTCGCCGACACCGAACTGGCGTTGCTCAGGTCGCTCTGCCTGAGCGTCGGCGGCGTGCTCCGGATCCAGGGCATCGGCCCCGGCGAGGTCACGGTGGACCGGGAGGACCTGGTCTCCCACCACTACGAGGCCGGGGTGGTGGACATCCGGTTCGTCCAGCCCGGCACGGTACGGGTGACCATCCCGCAGGACGGCACGCCGTATCCGGTCACGGTGGTGGTGGTCTAGCCGGCCGTGGCGGTCACCCGCACCCCGGCCAGCAGCGTGTCGACGAATTCCGGTCCACCGCCCGGAGGCGGGACGACCTGCACATAGAGCAGTCCGGCGGGGCCGGCGCGGGCGGCCGCCTCGACCAGCACCGGGCGGCCCACCGGGCAGGCGTAGCCGGCCACCACCCAGTCCACCCCGGACTGTCGGGTCCGGCGCTCGGGCACGGCCACGCAGTCGGCGTGCGGGCGTTGGGCGACGAACTCCGCCGGGGTGGTCCGCCGGCCCAGGCTGGCGGAGAGCCCGACGAAGGCCCCGGGCACCGTCGGGTCGGCCGCCCACCGGCCCGGGTCGGGCGAGACGACCAGCGCCGGTTCGAGTCGTCCCCGCTCGTCGTAGCGGCCGGCCCAGCCCGTCCCGACCGCCCGCCAGCCCGCCGGCAGGGCGACGCTCACCGGTCCGCTGCGGCCCCGACCACCGTCGGTCGCCGGAAGGGCCGCGTCGCCTCCCGTGCCGCCCAACACGACAACGGTCAGCGCCCCGGCCCCGACCAGACCGAGCCAGCGGCCCGGCCCGCGCCGTGGTCGCGGCGACCCCGCCACCCGGTCCGCCCGGCCGCTGGGATCCGCCCGCCCGGCCCACTCGCCAGCCTCGGCCCGTTCGGCGGGTTCGGTCCGCTCGGCAGGTTCGGCCCGCTCGGCAGCTTCGGCCCGCTCGGCAGCTTCGGCCCGCTCTGGAGGTACGGCCGGCCCGGCAGGTTCGACCCGTTCGGCAGGTTCGACCCGGCCGGTGCGGGGGGTTTCGTCGGCGGGATGCGGCGTCCCCGGCGGGCCGTCCTCCGGCCGGGGCGGGTCGCCGGACGGTCGGCTGGCCCAGCGCAGCGCGGCCCGAAAGGCGTCCGCGTCGGGATAGCGGTCGGCGGGCCGCCGCGCGGTGGCCCGCCGCAGCACCGCCGCCACCGGGCCGGGCACCCCCGTCGCGGGCAGCCGCTGGTCGGGGCCGCCGAGCAGCCGCAGGCCGAGCCGGCCCAGCCCGAACACGTCGCTGCGGGTGTCCACCATGGCCAGCGGGTCGTCCTGTTCGGGAGCCATGTAGCCGGGGGTGCCGGCCCGGGCGGTCAGCCCGGACGCGGCGGCGAGCGCCTTGGCCAGCCCCAGGTCGGCGATGACCACCCGCTCACCCTCGACGGTCGAGGTGAAGAGCACGTTGCCCGGGGTGAGGTCGCGGTGCACCACCTGCTGCCGGTGCAGGACGGCGACCCCGGCGGCGATCTCGTCCAGCAACGCCAGGGCCACCGGCACCGGCAGCGGTCCGGCCGCCAGCCGGTCCCGCAGGCTGCCACCGTCGGCGAGGGCCAGCACCGCGTACGGTCGACCGTCGGGCAGTTCGCCGACCGCGTGCACCCGGACCAGCCGGGGATGGTCGAGTCGCCGCAGCAGCCGGGCCTCGTCCCGGAAGCGTTCCCGTACCCGCAGGTCGTGGCTCCAGTTCTCGGCCAGCACCTTGATCGCCACCCGGGAGTCGAGGGCCGGGTCGTGGCCCAGCCAGACGGTCGCGAAGGAGCCCGCGCCGAGCAGCCGCTCGATCCGGTAGGAGCCGATCCACGGCGGAGTGCTCATCGTCCCGCCCACACCGCACGGTAACCGGCGGCGACGGGTCGGGTGGGCCACCGGGGCCGGGACCGGTCGGAAAGCCGACGAACGGATCCCGGCCGGGCGGAGACCAACAGGACGACAGACCCGTACCACCGAAGGAGTTGCGTCATGCCTCGTCTCCCCGCCATCCTGCTGGCCAGCGTGCTGGCCCTCGTCATCGTCGCGCCGGCCGGCCCGGCCGCCGCCCACCGGGCCGACCCCGGCGTCCGGTCCGGCTCCACCGTGGATCTCCGGCCGGGTCGCCCGGCCCTCGGCACCGACCTGCTCAGCGTCCGGGGCGCGGGGCCGTTCCGGATCGGGGCCTCGTTGACCCGGCTCACCTCGGCCGGACTGGTCGACTGGACGGTCGTCGGGTGCGACGGCACGGTCGATGCCGGCGTCACCGGTGAGTGGGCCGGGGTCATCCTGGTCACCTTCCGGGACGGACGGCTCGTCGAGGTGGGCACCGCCACCGCTCCGCCACGTTCACCGGCCGGCGCGTCGGTGGGCATGACCTTCGCCGAGCTGGAGGAGATCTACGGCCCCCGGGGCGCCCTGATCCACAACGACGCCGGGGACGCCACGGCGTACCTGGTGCGGTACGGCGACCGGGTCGAGCTGTTCACCGGGCACCCGATCCGGCCCGGTGTCGGCTACTTCCAGGCCGGGCTGGCGGATCACGTCGAGCGGGCCTTCCGGCAGGGCCCCTCCTGCTGAGCGGTCCCCGGGGACCGGGGCGTCGGGGTCTCCCGACGCCCCGGTTTCGCATGGTGCCACTGACCACATTGCTATGCCGCTCGACATTAGTGTGTGCCACACACTATGGTGTGAAGCATGGTTAGCGAGGAGGTCCTCCGGACCCATCTCCAGGAACTTCGTCGCGGCACGGTGGTGGTGGCCAGCCTGGTCGCGCTACGCCGGCCCGGCTACGGCTACGCGCTGCTGCAACAACTCACCGGCCACGGCTTCCCGGTCGACGCCAACACCCTCTATCCCCTGCTCCGACGGCTGGAGGAACAGGGGCTGCTGACCAGCGAGTGGAACACCGAGGAGAGCCGGCCGCGCAAGTTCTACCGCACCAGTGCCGACGGGGAGACCGTGCTGGCCCGCCTGCTCGACGACCTCGCCGCCGTACAGACCTCCGTGACCGGGCTGATCGAAGGAGCCGACCGATGAACACGCTGACCGACCGCTACCTCGCGGCCACCCTGCGGGCGGTGCCGGCACCCCGGCGGGAGGAGATCGCCACCGAGCTGCGCACCGCCATCGAGGACATGATCGACGACCGGGTCGGCGGCGGGCAGGACGGCACCACCGCCGAGCGCGAGGTGCTCACCGAGCTGGGCCATCCGGAACGCCTCGCCGCCCGGTACGCCGACCGCCGGCTCCAGCTCATCGGCCCCGCCCACTACCTGCTCTGGCAGCAGGTACTGCGCCGGCTGCTGACCACCATCCCGGGCACCGTCGGCGTGCTCGTCGGGGTGGTCCAGGCCACCGTCGCCGACAACCCGGGCGGGGCGATCGGATCGGGCATCGCCGCGGCCTTCCAGACGGCGGTGCAGATCGCCTTCTGGGTCACCCTGAGCTTCGCGATCCTGGAACGCACCAACACCTCGCTCCCGCTGCCCGGATGGCACGTCGACCAGCTGCCGGAGATGCCGGCGGAGCGGGACATCCGCCTCCCCGACACCTGCGCCTCGGTGGTGACGGTCCTGCTCACCCTGGCCTTCCTGCCCTGGCAGCACTTCCGGTCCTGGGTCCGGGACACCGACGGCGACCGCATCCCGCTGCTCGACCCCGCGCTGTGGACGTCCTGGCTGCCGGTGCTGGCCGCCGTCCTGCTCGCCGGGCTGGTGCTGGAGGTGGTCAAGTACCGCACCGGGCGGTGGACCTGGCCGCTCGTCGTGGTCAACGCCCTGCTCGACCTGGCCTTCACCGTGCCGCTGATCTGGCTGGTGCTCACCGACCGGCTGCTCAACCCGGACCTGGTCGACCGGTTCGGCTGGCTGCGCGACGGCGACGGCCTGGGCGTCGCCGGCCGGGTCACGGTCGTGGTCGTCGCGGCGGTCACCCTGTGGGACCTGGTGGACAGTGTGCTGAAGGCCCGCCGGTCCGCCACCCGGACCGGCGGCTGAACCCCGGTCCCGTCCGGCGGACCGGGGGCGCCGGGCCGGGACACCCCGCGGGGCCTCCCGCCGGACGACCCACGTCGCCCGGCGGGAACCGCCGTGCCGGCGCGGCCGTCAGGCGTCGACCGCCGACATCACCTCGTCCGAGACGTCGAAGTTCGCGTAGACGTTCTGCACGTCGTCGCAGTCCTCCAGCACGTCGATCAGCTTGAAGACCTTGCGGGCGCCGTCCTCGTCGAGCGGCACGTTGACGCTGGGGATCAGGGAGGACTCGGCCGACTCGTACTCGATCCCGGCCTCCTGCAGGGCGGTGCGGACACCGATCAGGTCGGCCGGCTCGGAGACCACCTCGTACGCCTCACCGAGGTCGTTGACCTCCTCGGCCCCGGCGTCGAGGACCGCCATCATCACGTCGTCTTCGGTGGTGTCGGCCTTCGGCACGATCACCACGCCCTTGCGGGAGAACATGTACGACACCGAGCCGGCGTCGGCGAGCGAGCCGCCGTTGCGGGTCAACGCGGTCCGCACCTCGGTGGCGGCCCGGTTCCGGTTGTCGGTCAGGCACTCGATCAGCATCGCCACGCCGTTCGGGCCGTACCCCTCGTACATGATGGTCTGCCAGTCGGCGCCGCCGGCCTCCAGGCCGGAGCCGCGCTTGACCGCCCGGTCGATGTTGTCGTTCGGGACCGAGCTCTTCTTGGCCTTCTGGATGGCGTCGAAGAGGGTCGGGTTGCCCGCCGGGTCACCGCCACCGGTCCGCGCCGCGACCTCGACATTCTTGATCAGCTTGGCGAACATCTTGCCGCGCTTGGCGTCGATGACGGCCTTCTTGTGCTTGGTGGTCGCCCACTTTGAGTGGCCGGACATCTCGTACCTCCGTCTGTTGACTCACGCCTCGCGTCGACTGGCCGCGCCGGCTCCAGGCCGGGACCGGCCGCACTGGAGGGCCGCGACGGGCGGTGCCCGCGCCGAACCGCGGCAATCCTACCGAGAGCACCGAACCCACCGTCACACCCGGCACGTCGGACGCACCGACCTGTCCGGCGAATCGTCACCATTCGCCCGTTCCAGCGGCCGAACCGGCACCCACCGGACCGGGATCCGCCTCTTGTCGCGCCACCCGGGTGGCGCGACAAGAGGCGGCCCCGGCATCAGGGCGGGGGGACCGACGGCTCAGCGGGCGGCCCCGACCAGGTCGGCGAAGTAGCGGTGCAGCCGTAGGTCACCGGTCAGCTCCGGATGGAACGAGGTGGCCAGCAGGTTGCCCTGGCGGACGGCGACGATCCGGTCGACGGCCGGGCCGCCGGTGACCCGGCCCAGCACCTCGACGTCCGCCCCGACGCGCTCGACCCAGGGTGCCCGGATGAAGACGGCGTGGAACGGCCCGCCGTCGATCCCGGTGATCCCCACCGGGGCCTCGAACGAGTCGACCTGCCGGCCGAACGCGTTGCGCCGCACGGTCATCGTGATACCGGCGAAGCCCCGCTGGTCGGGACGGCCGTCCAGCACCTCGGCGGCCAACATGATCATCCCGGCGCAGGACCCGTAGACCGGCATCCCGTCGGCGATCCGCTTGTCGATCGGATCGCGCAGCCCGAAGACGTCCACCAACCTGCTCATGGTGGTGGACTCCCCACCGGGGACGACCAGCCCGTCGACCGCGTCCAGCTCGGTCGGCCGACGCACCGGACGGGCGTCGGCGCCGGCCCCGGCCAGGGCGGCGAGGTGCTCCCGGACGTCCCCCTGCAGGGCGAGCACCCCGATCACCGGTCCGCGCACGGCCCCTCCCCCCGCCCCGACCAACGGATCACCAGCCGCGCTCGGCCAGCCGGTGCGGCTGGGGGATCTCGTCGACGTTGATGCCGACCATCGCCTCACCCAACCCCCGGGACACCTTGGCCAGCACGTCCGGGTCGTCGTGGAAGGTGGTCGCCTTGACGATCGCGGCGGCCCGCTGGGCCGGGTTGCCGGACTTGAAGATGCCGGAGCCGACGAACACCCCCTCCGCGCCGAGCTGCATCATCATCGCGGCGTCGGCCGGGGTGGCGATGCCACCGGCGGTGAACAGCACCACCGGCAGCTTGCCCGTCTCGGCGACCTCCCGGACCAGCTCGTACGGGGCCTGCAACTCCTTGGCCGCGACGAACAGCTCGTCGGCCGGCAGGGAGCTGAGCCGGGCGATCTCCTGCCGGATCCTCCGCATGTGCATGGTGGCGTTGGAGACGTCCCCGGTGCCCGCCTCGCCCTTGGACCGGATCATGGCGGCGCCCTCGGTGATCCGGCGCAGCGCCTCGCCCAGGTTGGTCGCCCCGCACACGAAGGGGACGGTGAACGCCCACTTGTCGATGTGGTTGGCGTAGTCGGCCGGGGTCAGCACCTCGGACTCGTCGACGTAGTCGACGCCGAGCGACTGGAGGACCTGCGCCTCCACGAAGTGACCGATCCGGGCCTTGGCCATCACCGGGATGGAGACGGCCGCGATGATCCCGTCGATCATGTCCGGGTCACTCATCCGGGAGACCCCGCCCTGGGCGCGGATGTCGGCCGGCACCCGCTCCAGCGCCATGACGGCGACCGCACCGGCGTCCTCGGCGATCCTGGCCTGCTCGGCGGTGACCACATCCATGATCACACCACCCTTGAGCATCTCGGCCATGCCCCGCTTCACGCGGGCGGTACCCCAGACGTGGGTGGTGTCGGCGTTCGGGGAGGGCGTTTCGGGCATGGTCCATCACTCCTCGGACGTGCTCGGGGGTCGACTGCGGCTGATGCTATGCCGGTGCGGACGCCGCTCCGACAGCCAATCGGCCCCACGGTGGACTGCCCTGTGGCTCCGGTCACCCCGCGGCCCGGCTCAGCCCGCCGGCACGTCCGCGGGCAGGGCCAGGGTGGGATCGTCGATGTCGAAGTAGCGTGGCCAGGGGTGGTGGCGACCCATCCGGCACACCCGCACCAGGGGCCGGCTCCGCGCGGCGCGGGCGTCCCGGACCAGATCGGTGTGCACCTGCCGGGACAGGGCCAGCCGCCGGCTCGCCGCGATCACCGCCCCGCAGGCGGGATCGGCCGGGTCGAGCCGGACCGCCCGCAGTTGCCGGGTGAGGTCGTTCTCGGCCGCCTCCCGCTCCTCGGGGACCGCGTCCAGGGCGATCCGCGCCGCCGCGTACAACTCGACGCCGTACCGCTTCTCGGCCAGCACCGCGGCGGCGGCGGCCCGGCGCAGCAGGTGGGCGTCGAGCGCCCGGGCCGCGGCGGCCGCCCGGGTCTGCAACCGCTCGACCCGGCCGGCCGTCCAGGCCAGGTAGACCCCGGTCAGCCCGGCCACGACCACGGCGACCAGCACCGCCCACAGGTGCGGCATCGTCGTGGTCACTCCGGACCACCCAGCCCCGCCCGTTCCTGGTCGATCACCCGGCCGTCGGTGGCCTCGATGGCCGCGGCGTAGACCTCGACCACCCGGCGGGCCACCACCGGCCAGTCGTAGAGCGCCACCACCTGCCCGCCGCAGGCGGACAGCGCGGCCCGCTGGGCCGGATCGTCGAGCAGCTCCACCAGGGCGGCCCGCAGGCCGACCGGGTCGCCGGTCGGGAAGAGCCGGCCGGCCCGCCCGCCGTCGAGCACCCGGCGGAACGCGTCCAGGTCGCTGGCGACCACGGCGGCCCCGGCCGCCAGCGCCTCGGTGAGGATCATGCCGAACGACTCGCCGCCGGTGTTCGGGGCGACGTAGAGATCGACGCTGCGCAGCATCCGGGCCTTGTCGACCTCGGAGACCATGCCGAGGAACGTCACCCGGTCGCGCAGCCCGGCCGGGAACTGCCCGTAGAGGTCGTCCGGGTCGCCCGGCCCGGCCACCAGCAGCCGCAACCCGGGCCGCTGCGGGGCCAGCGCGACGAACGCGTCCCGCAGGATCGGGAAACCCTTGCGGGCCTCGGTGAACCGGCCCAGGAAGCCCAGCGTCCCGCCACGGCCCGGGGCGCACTCCCCCGGCCAGCCGGGCAGCGGCGGCACCCCGGCGAACTTCGCCACCGCCACCCCGTTGGGGATCTCCACCGCCCCGCCGTCCAGGTGCTCGACCTGCACCTTGCGGGCCAGCGCGCTGACCGCGATCCGGGCGGTGATCCGTTCCAGCGGGATCTGGAGCATCCCCTGGGCGGCGGCCATCACCCGGGACCGGGTGATGGCCGTGTGGAAGGTGGCCACCACCGGCCCCCGGGCGGCGAGCACCGCCATCATCGACAGGCTCGGGATCAGCGGCTCGTGCACGTGCAGCACGTCGAAGTCGCCCCGGGCGATCCAGCGCCGGACCCGGGTGGTGGAGACCGGCCCGAACAACGCGATCCGGGCCACCGAGCCGTTGTACGGCAGCGGCACCGCCCGGCCGGCGGCGACCACGTACGGCGGCAGCGTGGACTCCTCGTCGGCGGGGGCCAGCACGCTCACCTCGTGACCGAGCCCGATCAGCGCCTCGGCCAGGTCCATCACGTGGTTCTGCACCCCGCCCGGGACGTCGAAGGAGTACGGGCACACGATGCCGATCCGCACTGGCGCCCCCCTCCCTCAGACCGAACCGGCGCTGGCCGGGGGCGGCGGTGCGGCGGATCCGCCGTCGGTGGAGCCCCGCTGGTCCAGCCACATCCGCTGCAACATGTGCCAGTCTTGCGGATGACGGGCGATGCCCGCCGCCAGACAGTCGGCAATCCGCTGGGTCAGCACCCGGACCCGCTCGTCCAACGGCGCGCTGTCCGGATCGGGCACCGGCAGCGGGCCCTCCAACTGCGCACGCGCCATCTCCGGTTCGTACCACAGCGAGGCAACGTAGAGCGGGGCGCCGGTACGGATGGCCAGCAGCGCCGGCCCGGCCGGCATCCGGGTCCGGCCGCCGAAGAAGTCCACCTCGATGCCCCGGGCCGACAGGTCCCGGTCGGCCAGCAGCGGCACCACCGCGCCCGCCCCCAGCCGGTCCACCAGCACGTCGAAGGCGGGCCGGGTACCGCCGTGGGTGGGCAGGATCTCCATGCCCAGGGACCGCCGGAAGGCCAGGAACCGCTGGTAGACGCCCTCCTGCTGGAGCCGCTCGGCCACCGTGGTGATCGGCCACCCGGTGGCGGCCACCCAGGCTCCGGCGGCGTCCCAGTTGCCGGCGTGCGGCAACGCCACCACCGCACCCCGCCCGGCCGCCACGTCGGCGCCGAGCAGCTCCGATCCGCCCAGGTGGAAGCTGGCGAGGATCTGCTCCCGGCTCAGCGAGGGCAGCCGGAAGGCCTCCATCCAGTACCGGGCGTAGGAGCGCAGGCCGCGCCTGACCAGCGCGTCCAGCTCCGCCTCGGGCATCTCGGGGCCGACCACCCGGCGCAGGTTGGCCCGCAGCCGGGTCGCACCCTTGCCCCGGGCGCGGTGGGCGCGGTCCGCGCCCGCCCGGAAGGCCGCGGCGACCACGGGCCGGGGCAGCGCGCGGGCCAGCCGCCAGCCGGCGACGTAGCCGAGCTCGGTGAGGTTCACTCCCGGCCGACCAGGTGCGCCTGCCGGTACACGTGGGCCACCCGCTGCCCGACCGTGAAGATCGACACCGCGGCGAGCAGCCAGAGCGAGATCTCCAGCGCCGGCCCGACGCCGAGGCCGGTGAGCAGCCCCCCGACGCCGACGATCAACAGCCGTTCGGTGCGCTCCGCGACGCCCACGTTGCCGCTCATCCCCAGCCCCTCGGCGCGGGCCTTGACATAGGAGACCAACCCGCCGGCGGCCAGGCAGACCAGCGCGGCGGCCACCCCGGAGTGGTTGCCCTCGGTGGCCAGCCAGTAGGCGACCGCGCCGAAGACCGCGCTGTCGGCGACCCGGTCCATCGACGAGTCGAGGAACGCGCCGAACCTGGTCGAGCCACCGCTCATCCGGGCCATCGTCCCGTCGAGCATGTCGGTGAGCGCGAAGAAGGTCACGATCAGCGCACCGGCGACCAGCTGACCGCGGGCGCCGAAGCCGAGCGCGCCGACGAGCACGCCGACGGTGCCGGTCACGGTGACCGCGTTGGGGGACACACCGGCGCGGAGCAGACCGCGCGCGACCGGCTCCACGACGCGGGTCATCCCCGCGCGGGCCGTCTCTTGGAAGATCTTCGCCATGGCGGTCCCACGATAACGGCCGGCAGCGGCGGGCGGTACGGCCGGTCGTCCGACCCGCCCGACGGAGCTCGTGCAGGGTTGTCCGAGGGGGAGAAATCCGGAGAAAAGTGAGCCAGGTCACCACGTCGCCCGTTGACCACCGGTCGACCGGCGGACCACCGGAGGATATCGCCGCGGCACCCACCCGTGCCCGCTTCCCGTCGCGCGCGGCGGTCACCGTCCACCACCGGCTGAGGGAGGTGCGCCGCGATGGCGCAGAAGAACCAGGAGAAGGGCTCCACCGGCGGCCTGCCGGCGGCGACCACGCCCGACCGGGTACGCAACGTGGTGCTGGTCGGGCACTCCGGGGCCGGCAAGACGACCCTGGTCGAGGCGCTGCTCGCGGCCAGCGGCACGATCGACCGGGCCGGCAGCGTCACCGCCGGCACGACCGTCGCCGACCACGACCCCGCCGCGGTACGCCAACAGCGCTCGGTCGCGCTGTCCTGCGCCCCGCTGGAGCACGCCGGGGTACGGGTCAACCTCCTGGACACCCCCGGGTACGGCGACTTCGTCGGCGAGCTGCGGGCCGGTCTGCGGGCCGCCGACGCCGCGCTGTTCGTGGTCTCCGCCGTCGACGGGATGGACGCCGCCACCGCCGCCCTCTGGGAGGAGTGCGCCGCGGTGGACCTGCCGCGGGCCGTCGCGGTCGCCCGGCTGGACCACCCGCGCGCCGACTTCGACGAGGCGGTGGCGCTGTGCCAGCGGGTCTTCGGCGACGACGTGCTCCCGCTGCACCTGCCGATGCTCGGCGACGACGGCGAGTCGGTCGCCGGGCTGCTGGCGCTGGTCACCCGGCGGGTGCACGACTACTCGGCCGGGTTGCCCGCCACCGTGCGGGAGCCGGATCCGCAGCACCTGCCGGCCATCGCCGAGTCCCGGGGCGAGCTGATCGAGGGGATCATCGCCGAGAGCGAGGACGAGACCCTGATGGACCGCTACCTCGACGGCGCGGAGATCGACACCGACGTGCTGGTCGGCGACCTGGAGAAGGCGGTCGCCCGGGGTCACCTCTACCCGGTGCTGCCGGTCTGCGCGACCACCGGCGTCGGGCTGGACGTGCTGCTCGACACGCTGGTGTCGGCGTTCCCCCCGCCCCTGGAACGGCCGGTGCCGGCGGTCACCGGGCTGGACGGCTCCCCCCGCTCGCCGCTGGCCGGCGACCCGGACGGTCCGTTGGTCGCCGAGGTGGTCCGGACCACCGTCGACCGGCACCTCGGCCGGGTCTGCCTGGTCCGGGTCTTCTCCGGCACGCTGCGCCCCGGTCAGCCGGTGCACGTCGCGGGGCACGGGCGGGCCGACCGGGGACGTCCGGACCACGACACCGACGAACGGATCGGGGCCCTCCACCGCCCGCTCGGTGCGGCCCTGCGGGAGGTGGCCGGCTGCGTCGCGGGCGACATCTGCGCGATCACCGGGGTCGGCGGGGCGCACACCGGCGACACCGTGTCGGCGACGGACGAGCCGCTGCTGCTCGCGCCCTGGGAGATGCCGGAGCCGCTGCTGCCGGTGGCGGTCGTGCCCCGGCACCCGGACGACGGGGACGCCCTGACCCGCAGCCTGGACCGGTTGATCGCCGGCGACCCGACGGTGCGGCTGGAGCGCGACCCGCAGACCCACCAGCTGGTGCTCTGGTGCATGGGCGAGGCGCACGCCGACGTGCTGCTCGACCGGCTCCGGGCCGACGGGGCGGAGCTGGACACCGAGCCGGTACGGGTGCCACTGCGGGAGACGTTCACACAGGCCGCCGCCGGGCACGGCCGGCACGTCCAGCAGCCCGGCGGGCACGACCAGTAAACCGTCCGCGACCTCACGGCGGAGCCGCTGCCCCGTGGCGCGGGGATCGAGTTCATCGACTCCCCACCCCCACAGCAGCGTCGATCATGAAGTTGCCGTGAGGATTGCGTCGATCATGGAGTTGTGGTGGGTATTTATCCCCCATATGCAACTTATGCGGAGCACCACAACTCCATGATCGACGGGGTGAGGGGCGGCCTGGGGGTGGGACGGGGTTCGACGGGGTGGGGCTCGGCGGGGGGTGGGACGGGGTTCGACGGGGTGGGGCTCGGCGGGGAAGCGGGTGGGTTGGGCTCGGGGGTTGGGGGTTGGGCTCGGGGCTCTGGGTGTAGGGCTCGGGGTGAGGCTGGGGCTCTGGGTGAGGCTGGCGGGAAAGTGGGGTGGATGGGGCTCGGGGTGGGATGGGCTCGGGGGGGTGGGTGGGTTTGGGGGTTAGGGGCGGGCAGCGGGGATGGGGGGGAGCGGCCAGTGCGGCCGGTCGGCGTCGCGTAGCGCGGCCGTCCGCAGTGCGGCGAGTCCCCGTTCCACCTCGGCGAAGTGGTCCGGGGCGAGCGGACCGAGACGCAGCGCGGCGGCGTTCTCCTCGACCTGGGCGACGGTGCGGCAGCCGGGAATCGGCACGGTCCTGCCGCTGCGTGCCCAGATCCAGCCGAGCGCGCCCTGCACGAGGGTCCGTCCGTCGGCGGTGAGCGCACTGCGGACGGCGGTGACCCGGCGCAGCCACTCCGGTGCCGGTCGACCGCCGCGGAACCACTCCAGCCAGCCCGGCGCCCTGCCCCGGATGTCGTCGCGGGGCAGCGTCGAGCCGGCGGTGTACTTGCCGGTGAGCAGCCCCATCCCGAGCGGCCCCCGGTTGACGCTGGCCAGGTCGTGCTTGTCGCAGGTGGCCAGCATCACCGGGGCGTCCCGCAGCACCGACAGGCTGTGCTGGATCGCGGCGGCGTGCGGGGCGACCTGGGCGAAGCCGGCGGCCCGGTCGGCCCGGTCGGTGCTCCAGCCGTACGCCCGGACCAGGCCCTCGGCGACCAGTTCCTCGCAGCCGCCGACCAGCGCTTCCACCCTGGGCAGCGGCAGGTCACCCAGGTGCAGCTGGTAGAGGTCGATCCGGTCGGTGCCCAGTCGACGCAGCGAGTCGACCACAGCCCGCCGCAGGTACGCCGGGGAGGCGTCCTCGCCGGTGGCCTGACGGGACCGTTCGTCGAAGGTGTACCCCCACTTGGTGGCGATCACCGCCTCGTCCCGGCGACCGGCCAGCGCCCGCCCGAGGATCCGTTCACTGTGCCCCGCGCCGTACGTGTCGGCGGTGTCGAAGAGGGTCACCCCGAGGTCGAGCGCGCGGCGGACGGCCCGTACCGACTCCTCGTCGTCGACCGCGCCCCAGCCCAGCGGCTGGGTTCCCTCGGCCCAGGGGCCACCGATCGCCCAGCACCCCATGCCGAGGGCGCTGACCTCGATGCCGCTGCGACCCAACATCCGTGTCGTCACTGCCATCGCCGCATCGTGTCACCTTCCGGGCGGGTGGGAGGACGAAGCTGACGGATCGTGCCCGGTCGACCACATGCGACATTGCCGCCGTGACCCCCGGACACCACCCGCACCAGCGTCCGATCTCCCGGCGGACCGTCGGCGGACCCGTCCGGTCCACCTGGGCCACCCGTCCGGCGACCCCCGGCGTGCCGGTCGACCGTCGCCCCGGCAACCCGACCGCGACGGCCGGCGGGGCGGGTCAGTGCGGCAGGACACGCGCCAGCGGCAGCAGGGTCGGCTGGCCGGGCCAGGCACCGGTCAGCGTGGTCCCGGCCGACCCGTCGGCGGCCGACCCGTCACCGGGCAGTCGACGCGCGACGACCAGGTCGACGGCGTCGGTGACGATCCGGGTCGGTTCGCCGTCGGTCACCCGGCGTACCTCGCCGACGGCGGGGACCACGACGCCGCCCTCGACGGCCACCGTCATGGACGGCTCGCGGACCTCCCGTACACCGTCGACCTCGAAGTACTCCTCGGCCTGCCCGGCGCCGGTGCCGATCGCGGCGGCCAGGGCGGCGGCATAGACCGGGTCACCGCAGGCGTCGTAGACCCAGCGGGGGCCGAGCACCGAGTGCCGGGTGGTGCCGACCAGCCACTCGTCGGCACCGGCCAGCGGGGCGTCCCGGTAGGTCAGCGGCACCTGGTACACCGGCCCGGCACCGACCCGGACCAGCATCGTCTCGATGCCCACCGCCCCGGCCGGGTCGTCGAACCGGTAGCTGGCCACCCGGGTCGGCTCGCCGTCGACCGGCCCCGCATACCAGGGTCGGCCGGGCAGCCAGGCGGCGAGGAGTTCGAGTTTGCCGGGGCGGATCTCCGCCCGGTGCAGCAGCGCCATGATCACATCCTAGGTCCGGGACGACCGGTCAGGACGGCCAGACCCGGGCGAGCAGTTCGCGGGTGTCGACGAGCAGTTGCGGCAGCACCTTCGTCCGGCCGATCACCGGCATGAAGTTGACGTCCCCGCCCCACCGGGGCACCACGTGCTGGTGCAGGTGGGCGGCGATGCCGGCACCGGCCACCCCGCCCTGGTTCATCCCCAGGTTGAACCCGTGCGCGCTGCTGACCTGCCGGACCACCCGCATCGCGGTCTGGGTGAACGTCGCCAGCTCCACCGTCTCGGCCGGGTCGAGGTCGGTGTAGTCGGCCACGTGCCGGTAGGGACAGACCAGCAGGTGCCCCGGGTTGTACGGGTAGAGGTTGAGCACCGCGAAGACGTGCCGGCCCCGGGCCACCACCAGGCTCCGGTCGGCCGGCAGCCCGGGGGCCAGGCAGAACGGGCAGCCGGCGGGCTTCTCGTAGCCGCCGTCGGGCCGGTCCTCCCCGGAGATGTAGGTCAGCCGGTGCGGGGTCCAGAGCCGGTCGAGCCCGTCGGCCAGGCCCTCGTCCGCCGGGCCGTGGTCGGTGTCGCCGTCGAGGTGCCGCTCCGCCCCAGTCACGCCGTTGATCCTACGGTCCCCGCGACACCGGGGCACCGGCCCGCCGGGCGGGCCGGTGCCGGGGCCGGGTCAGCTGCCGGCTGACGGACCGGCGTTGGTCCGCGAGGACACCACGTCGAGCACGTGGCCGACCGCCTCGGCGACCGGCACCCCGTTGCGCTGGGAGCCGTCGCGGTAGCGGAACGAGACGGTGCCGGCGGCCACGTCGTCGTCCCCGGCGATCACCATGAACGGGATCTTCTGCTGCTGGGCGGTGCGGATCTTCTTCTGCATCCGGTCGTCACCGGCGTCGACCTGCGCCCGGATGCCCTCGGCGCGCAGCGCCGCGACGAAGCCGTGCAGGTAGTCGGTGTGGTCCTCGCGGATCGGGATGCCGACCACCTGGACCGGGGCCAGCCAGGCCGGGAAGGCCCCGGCGTAGTGCTCGGTGAGCACCCCGAAGAACCGCTCGATCGAGCCGAACAGCGCCCGGTGGATCATCACCGGCCGCTGCCGGCTGCCGTCGGCCGCCTGGTACTCCAGGCCGAACCGCTCGGGCAGGTTGAAGTCGACCTGGATGGTGGACATCTGCCAGGTGCGGCCGATGGCGTCCTTGGCCTGGACGGAGATCTTCGGCCCGTAGAAGGCCGCGCCGCCCGGGTCGGGCACCAGGTCGAGGCCGGATTCCTGCGCGGCCGAGCGGAGCGCCTCGGTGGCCCGCTCCCAGTTCTCGTCGGTGCCGACCGACTTGTCGGGGTTGCGGGTGGACAGCTCCAGGTAGAAGTCGTCCAGGCCGTAGTCGCGCAGCAGTTCGAGCACGAAGGCGAGCAGCGACTTCAGCTCGCCGGCCATCTGCTCCTCGGTGCAGAAGATGTGCGCGTCGTCCTGGGTCATGCCCCGGACCCGGGTCAGACCGTGCACCACGCCCGACTTCTCGTACCGGTAGACCGTGCCGAACTCGAACATCCGCAGCGGCAGCTCCCGGTAGGAGCGGCCCCGGGACCGGAAGATCAGGTCGTGCATCGGGCAGTTCATCGGCTTGAGGTAGTAGTTCGCCCCCTCCACCTCCATGGGCGGGAACATCCCGTCGGCGTACCAGTCGAGGTGCCCGGAGACCTCGTACAGGTGGCCCTTGGTGATGTGCGGGGTGTTGACGAACGAGTAGCCGGCCTGCTCGTGCTTGATCCGGGAGTAGTTCTCCATCTCCCGGCGGATGACGCCGCCCTTGGGGTGGAAGACCGCCAGGCCGGAGCCCAACTCGTCGGGGAAGCTGAACAGGTCGAGGTCGACCCCGAGCTTGCGGTGGTCGCGCCGGGCCGCCTCCTCCAGCAGCTTCAGGTACGCCTTCAGCTCGTCGCGGGTCGGCCAGGCGGTGCCGTAGACCCGCTGGAGCTGCGGGTTCTTCTCCGATCCCCGCCAGTAGGCGGCGGCCGACCGCATCAGCTTGAACGCCCCGATCAGCCGGGTGTTCGGCAGGTGCGGGCCCCGGCAGAGGTCCGACCAGCAGACCTTGTCGTCGGTGGCGGCGAGGTTGTCGTAGATGGTCAGCTCGCCGCCGCCCACCTCCATCACCTCGCTGGTGTCCAGCCCTTCGCCCTTGACGTCGATCAGCTCCAGCTTGAACGGCTCGGCGGCCAGCTCGGCCTTCGCCTCGTCGAGGCTGCCGAAGCGGCGGCGACGGAACCGCTGGCCGGACTTGACGATCTCCTGCATCCGCTTCTCGAGCTTGGCCAGGTCGTCGGGCTGGAACGGCTTGTCGACGGCGAAGTCGTAGTAGAAGCCGTTCTCGATCGGCGGGCCGATGCCGAGCTTGGCCTCGGGGAAGACGTCCTGCACGGCCTGGGCGAGCACGTGCGCGGTGGAGTGCCGCAGCACGTTGAGCCCGTCCGGCGAGTCGAGGCTGACCGGCTCGACGGTGGTGTCCTCGGCCGGGGTCCAGTCCAGGTCGCGGAGCTGGCCCTGCGGGTCGCGGACCACCACGACCGCCTTCGGGCCGGCGGCGGGCAGCCCGGCCGCGGCCACCGCGTCGGCCGCCGTCGTCCCGGCGGCCACGACGACGGGGTCGGCCACGACGGGGGTACGGGGTGCGGACACGGTGACTCCTCAACGGCAGACGGCACGGATGGGCCGGCGTGCCGGCCCCTTCGATGCTATCGGTCCCCCGGTTCCGCCCGGTCGCCGGGAAAGGACGCCCCCCGCCGGGTGGTCGGCGGTCCGCCCGTTGAACCTTTTCGGCCCGCCGTCCGAACTACCAGGTGTGGCCGGAGCCGGTGTCGGCCACGGCGAGACGGATGGGGGCGGAAGATGGCGACGACCCGTGGTGACGCCCGGCGGCGTCGGAGCGTGCTGGTGCTGGCGGCGGTGGCGGCCGGGGTGTTCGGCGCCCCGGGCGCGGCGCTGGCGGACGGGGTGACGTCCAGCCCGAGCCAGGCGGTGCAGGGCGACGCGGTGGAGTTGACGTTCGTGGTGCCCGAGGAGCGGGCCGGCGCCCGCACCGAGAAGATCGAGTTCCGGCTGCCGGAGGACGCCCCGATCGGCGAGGTCTACCCCCTGTCGGTGGACGGCTGGGCACCGTTGATCACCTCCCGCGACCTGACCGCGCCGGTGGCCGGCATCCACGCGCCCTCGGTGAGCACGGTGACCTCGGCGGTGGTCTGGACCCGGGGGGCCGGGCCGGCGGTGCCGGGCCCGGCCCGGCTCTCGGTGGCCATGGGTCCGCTGCCGCAGCTCGACCGGATGACCTTCGAGGTGGTGCAGACCTACTCGGACGGCGCCGTGGTGCGCTGGGCCGATCCGGCTGGCGGCGGCCATCCCGCTCCGACGCTGACGCTGGTACCACCGGCCCCCGGCGCGGTCACCGGGCACCACGGCGACGCGACTGACGCCCAGGCCGCCCCGGACGCCGCAGCCGCACCGGCGGACGGCGACGGCGGCCCCAGCGCCGACCTGCTGCTCGGCGGCGGCCTGCTGGTCGGGTTGGGTGGCGGCGCAGCCATCGGCTGGGTGGCGAGCCGCTCCCGCCGACGGGCCGCCGCCGACGCGGAGACCGACGGGGACGACGACCCGACGTCGGACGCCGACGGAACCCCGGACGACCGGGGCTGGCGTCTCGACGGGTCCGCCCCGGACGCCTCCGCCGACACCGGCCCCGAGCGGGTAGCGGCACGCTGAACGCGGGCGGCTGGCCGGCACGCTGAGCGGTCACGGCACGCTCAGCGCCGGGCGGGAGCGGCACGCCGGGCGGATGGCGACAGGCTGAGCGCGGACCGGACGGCCTCAATCCAGCCAGCTGGGCAGCGGCTCCCGGGCGGCCACCCAGTCGTCCGGCACCCCGCCGGGCGTGCCGGTCCCGGTGTGGCCGCCGACGATCCCGCCGACGATCGCGGCGGTGGTGTCGACGTCCCCGCCCGCCTCGACGCAGGCCCGGATGGCGGCCGGGTAGTCGGTCAGGTGGGTGGCGGCCACCCAGAGGGTGAAGGCGACGGTGTCCTGGGCGGTCACCCGGGCTCCGTTGCCCAGCGCCGCGACGACCTCGTCGAGGGGGCGGCCGAGCAGGCTGATCGCCCCGCGTACCCGTCGGTGCACCTCGGCGGTCGGGTCGACCGCCCCGGCGACGGTCGCGAGCAGCCGGGTCGCGTCGGGGCTGTGCTCCCCCTCCAGCCGGCTCCGGGCGGCGAGCGAGGCGGCGACGGCCACCGCGACCGCGCCCGCGATCCCCTCCGGGTGGGCGTGGGTGACCTCGGCGCAGGCGCGGGCCCGGGTCGCCGCGCGGGCGGTCGAGTCGGCGTACCAGGCGCCGAGCGGGGCGATCCGCATCGCGGCGCCGTTGCCGCAGGAGCCCTGGCCGTCGAAGGCCGACGCCGCGGCCACCGGCCACGGGGTGCCGGTGCGGATCAACCGCAGGATCGTCACCGCACCCGGTCCGTACCCCCGGTAGGGCTCGGCCCGGGTGGCGAAGGCCAGGGCCAGCCGGTCGGGGTCGATGTCGCCGTGGGCGGCCAACTCTGCCAGCACCGAGCAGGCCATCTCGGTGTCGTCGGTCCACTGCCAGGGCGGCGGGGGCAACCGGCCGGCCGCGAGGTCGGCGGGCCGCCGGCCCGGGACGAAGAACTGGGAACCGAGGGCGTCGCCGACGGACAGTCCGGCGAGGCTGTCCCGGGCCAGCGCCAGCCGTGCGTCGGGAAAAAGGGTGAACGGCATCGTCGTACCATTTTGCCCGGTTCGCGGGTCCGTCGCAACGCGCCCGACTTGCCACGGGCAGTACGGTGCTGACGTGGCCACCGTGCTCCTGGTCGAAGACGACCACGTCGTCCGGGGCGCGATGCTGCGCTCGCTCAGCGAGCGGGGGCACGCGGTGCACGCGGTCGGCACAGCCCTGGACGCGCTGCGCCGGGTCGCCGCCGAGACCCCCGATCTGGTCGTGCTCGACCTGGGCCTGCCCGACCTGGACGGCTCGGACGCGCTGCGGATGCTGCGCGGCATCACCGACGTGCCGATCATCATCGCCACCGCCCGCGACGACGAGCAGTCGGTGGTCCGGCTGTTGCGGGCCGGCGCGGACGACTACATGGTCAAGCCGTTCACCGGCGCGCACCTGGACGCCCGGATCACCACCGTGCTGCGCCGGGTCGGCCGGGCGAGCCGCACCGTGGCACCGGCCGTGCACACCGTCGGCGGCCTGCGGGTGGACGTGGGCGAACGCAGCGCGGTGCTCGACGGGGAGCCGATGGCGCTCACCCGCAAGGAATTCGATCTGCTGGCGTACCTGGCCGCACGGCCTGGCCGGGTGGTGTCCCGGCGGGAACTCTTGGAGGAGGTATGGCGCCAGCCGTCGGTCGGCGAGGACCAGACCATCGACGTTCACCTGTACTGGCTACGGCGAAAGATGGGCGAGTCCGCGGCGAAGCCGCGCTACCTGCGCACCGTGCGGGGGGTGGGGTTCCGGCTGGTGGCCCCCGACTGAGGCCGACGCTGGCCGCCCTGACGGCCGGCATGTGCGCGCTGGTCGCGCTGGCCTTCCTGGTCCCGCTCGGGCTGGGCCTGCGCGCTGACGTCCGCCGGGAGGCGCTGGCCGACGCGGCCCGGCGCGGGGCGATGGTCACCGGCGCGCTCGCCGTCAGCACCGACCCGGCGGCGGTCCGCCGCGCGGTCGAGGCCACCGGGGACGATCCGGCGACCCGGCCCGTGGTGCACGGCCTGGCCGGGGAGCAGCCCGCCGGTCGGGTGCCGGCCGCCGAGCTGGAGCGGGCGCGGGCCGAGGAGCGGTCCCGGGTCGTCGACGTCGACGGCGGGCTGGTCCGGCTCGACCCGGTGGTGCTCGACGGCACGGTCGCCGTGGTCGAGGTCTTCGTGCCTGCCGCTGTCCTCGACGAGGGCGCGGACGGCACCTGGCTGCTGCTCGCCGGGGTGGCCGTGGCGCTGGTCGGCGCGGCGGTGGTCGTGGTGGACCGGTTCGCCGCGCGGGCGGTCGACGCCACCCGGGGCCTGGTCCGGGCCGCGCTCGCCGTCGGCGACGGCGACCTGGGGGTACGGGTCGACCCGAGCGGTCCGCGTGAGCTGGCCGAGGCCGGCTACGCGTTCAACCGGATGGCCGACCGGCTGGTCGCCGCCCGCACCGACGAGCGGGAGCTGGTGGCGGACCTGTCCCATCGGCTGCGTACCCCGTTGACGGTGCTGCGGTTGGACGCCGAGGGGCTCGACTCCGACGACACCAGCGTCGGCTCGTTCAGCCCGGCGGAGCTGGACCGGCGGCGGACGATCCGGCGCATCCGGCAGGCGATCGTCACCCTGGAGGGCGAGATCGACGTGCTGATCAAGACGACCCGCAAGGCGGTGGCGCACGAGGCCGGGCCGGCCGAGTGCGACGTCAGCGAGGTGGTCCGGGACCGGATGGTGTTCTGGGCCGCGCTGGCCGGCGACCAGAACCGCCCGCACCGGGTCAGCGGCGCGCAGTTGCGGATTCCGGTGCCGGTGCCCCGGGCCGAGCTGGCCGCCGCCCTGGACGCGGTGATCGGCAACGTCTTCCGTTACACCCCGCAGGGCACCGCGTTCGAGGTGGCCGTCTCCCGTCGGGACGGGTACGTGGCGATCCGGATCGACGACGCCGGGCCGGGCATCGCGAATCCGGACCGGGCGTTGCGGCGCGGCAGCAGCGACCAGGGCTCGACCGGGTTGGGGCTGGACATCGCCCGGCGGGTGGCGTTGCAGGCCAACGGCTCGGTGAGCCTGGACCGGGCCCGGCTGGGTGGGGCGAGCGTGGTGATGCTGCTGGCCGATCCGCAGGCGACGCCCCGGCAGGTCAACCGGTTCGGGCTGGTCGGCCGGATGGCGCGGGAGGCGCGGGAGCAGAAGGGCGGGGGCCGCCGGTGGCCGCGGCAACGCCCCACCGACGGCTGACCGTCGGCGCTGACTGTGCTGCGGCACAAGGTTTCCTTAGATCCGGATTAACGACCGCGACGCGGGGCGCGCGGGCTGTCAGGATCGTGTCCGAACCCATCAGTCCACCGGCCTGTCGCCCCTGACACCCACCGGCCGGTGGATCAGTACGCGCGGCGGGGGCACGGTCCCCCACACCAGCTCCCGCCGCGTGTACACCACTTCTCCGGGTTTCCACCCCTGTGGTCAGCGGCTCGCCGCGTAGGCGTCGATCTCGGCGATGATGCGGGCCTGCCCGGCGGGGTCGAGGAACGAGGCGGAGACCGCCTCCCGGGCCAGTGCCGCGAGCTGTTCGGGGCCGGCGTCGAGCAGTCGGGCGGCGACCGCGTACTCGTCGTTGAGGGTGGTGCCGAACATCGGCGGGTCGTCGGAGTTGACGGTGACCCGCACACCCGCGTCGACCAGCCGGCGCAGCGGGTGCTCCTCGATCCGGGCGACGGCCCGGGTCCGCACGTTGGAGGTCGGGCAGACCTCCAGCGGGATGCGCCGCTCGGCCAGGTGGGCGAGCAGCTCCGGGTCCTGCGCGGCGGAGATGCCGTGGCCGATCCGCTCGGCGCCCAGCTCGCGCAGGGCGTCCCAGATCGTCTCCGGTCCGGTGGTCTCCCCGGCGTGCGGCACGGACCGCAGCCCGGCCGCCCGCGCCTGGTCGAAGTACGGCTTGAACTGCGGCCGGGGCACGCCGATCTCCGGACCGCCGAGGCCGAAGGCGACCAGCCCGTCGGGGCGTTCGTCGAGGCTGATCCGCAGGGTCTCCTCGGCGGCCGGCAGGCCGGCCTCGCCGGGGATGTCGAAGCACCAGCGCAGCGCGATGCCGAAGTCGGCCTCGGCCCGTCGGCGGGCGTCCTCGATCGCCTCGCAGAACGCCGGGGCGGGGATGCCCCGGCGCACGTGCGAGTAGGGGGTGACCGTCAGCTCGGCGTACCGCACCTGCTGGCGGGCCAGTTCCCGGGCCACCTCGTGGGTGAGCAGCCAGACGTCGTCGGGGTCGCGGATGAGGTCGACGACGCTGAGGTAGACCTCGATGAAGTGGGCGAAGTCGCGGAACGCGAAGTAGTCGGCGAGGGCGTCCGGGTCCGCCGGTACGGGGCTGCGTCCCTCGTGCCGGGAGGCCAGCTCGGCGACGATCCGGGGGGACGCGGAGCCCACGTGGTGCACGTGCAGCTCCACCTTGGGCAGTTCGGCGATGAAGGCGGACAGGTCGGTCACTGCTTCTCCTCTGCACGGGCACCGGTACGGGCGACCACGAAGATCCGGCGGAACGGGAAGTACACCTGACCCTGCCGTACCGGGTACGCGCGGGCCAGCCGGATTCCCAGCGCGGCGCGGAAGTCGGCGTAGCCGGTGTCGTCCAGCACCGCCCGGACGGGGCGCAGGGCGGTGCCGTCCAGCCAGTTGAGCACGGGGTGTTCGGCGGCGGCGGGCAGCCGGTGCAGGTAGGTGGTCTCCCAGGCGTCGACGGCGCAGCCGGCGGCGGCCAGCGACGTGGCGTACCCGACCGGGTCGTCGACCGGGTCCTCGCGCAGCAGCGGCCGGACGGTGTCCGCCCAGCGGGGGCCGGCGGCGACCGCCCGCAGCGCCCGGTGGGCGGGCGCGGCGAAGTTGCCGGGCACCTGGAACGCCAGCCAGCCGCCGGCCGGCAGTTCGCCGGCCCAGCGGCGCAGCAGGGCCGGGTGGTCGGGCACCCACTGGAGCACCGCGTTGGCGACCAGCACGTCCACGTCGGGGGCGGGGTGCCAGTCGGCGACGTCACCGAGCGCGAAGTCGACCGGGGTGTCGAGCGTCCGCGCCCGGTCGATCATCTCCGGGGAGGAGTCGAGGCCGGCGATCCGGGCGTCCGGCCAGCGGCGGGCGAGGGCGGCGGTCAGGGTGCCCGGCCCGCAGCCGAGGTCGACCACCGCGCGGGGCCGCTCGGCGCCGACCCGGGCGAGCAGGTCGTGGAAGGGGCGGGACCGCTCGTCGTCGTAGCGGAGGTAACTGGTCGGATCCCACATGCGCGGCTCCCAAGACGTACGTACGGTTTGTTGTGACCATACGGCCCGCGCTGCGGCCCGACAACCAGGTCACTAGGCTCGACGACATGGAACAACGCAGCTTCGACCGGCTCGGCCGGCAGGTGGGTGTGGTCGGTCTCGGGGCCTGGCAGCTCGGCGCGGACTGGGGTCAGGTCAGCGAGGACGACGCCCTGGCCGTCCTCGACGCCGCCGTGGCGTCCGGCGTCACCTTCCTCGACACCGCCGACGTCTACGGCGACGGCCGCAGCGAGCAGCTGATCGGGCGGTTCCTGCGGGACAACCCCGGACACGGGCTCACCGTCGCCACCAAGATGGGCCGCCGGGTGCCGCAGACGCCGCAGGCGTACACCCTGGACAACTTCCGGGCCTGGACCGACCGGTCCCGGGCCAACCTCGGCGTGGACACCCTCGACCTGGTGCAGCTGCACTGCCCGCCGACCGAGGTCTTCGCCGACGACCGGGTCTTCGACGGCCTCGACACCCTCGTCGCCGAGAAGCGGATCGCCGGGTACGGCGTCAGCGTCGAGACCTGCGACCAGGCGCTCACCGCGATCGCCCGGCCCGGCGTGGCCAGCGTGCAGATCATCCTGAACGCCGTCCGGCTCAAGCCGCTCGACGAGGTGCTTCCGGCCGCCGCCGCGGCCGGCGTCGGGATCATCGCCCGGGTGCCGCTGGCCAGCGGCCTGCTCTCCGGCCGCTACGACGAGCACACCACCTTCGCCGCCGACGACCACCGCACCTACAACCGGCACGGGGAGAGCTTCGACGTCGGCGAGACCTTCTCCGGCGTCGACTTCGACCTCGGGCTGACCGTGGTGCGCCGGCTCGCCCCGCTGGTCGGCGACGGACGCACGATGGCCCAGTTCGCCCTGCGGTGGATCATCGACCAGCCGGGTCTCACCGTGGTCATCCCCGGTGCCCGCAGCCCGGAGCAGGCCCGGGGCAACGCCGCCGCGGCCGGCTCCCCGGCGCTGACGACGACCGAGCTGGACACCGTCCGGTCGGTCTACGACGAGCTGGTCCGGCCCCGGGTGCACGACCGGTGGTGAGCCACGCCGGTCGGGTCGTCGCTCCGGCGCGGTCCGACCGGCATCCTGGTGACCGGGCCGGAACGACCGGCCCACGGAGGGAGGACCGGTGAGAGGTTGGCTCACCCTCACCCTGGGCCTGCTGGCCGTGGTGGTCGGCGCCGTCTGGACGGTGCAGGGCCTCGGCTACGTCGGCGGCAGCGTGATGACCGACGAAAGGCTCTGGGCCGTCGTCGGACCACTGGTGGTGCTGGCCGGGCTGGTACTGCTCTGGCGCGGTCTACGCTCCCGTCGCCTGCCCTGACCGGTGCCGGTGGCCGATGCGGAAAGCCCCGCGTCCGGTGAGGGACACGGGGCTTCTCGTCGATCCGGCTGGCCGGATCACCCGGGCCGGCAGCGCCGACCGGCTCACTCAGAGGGGGCGGACCTGCTCGGCCTGCGGACCCTTCTGACCCTGGGCGATCTCGAACTCCACCCGCTGGTTCTCCTCCAGCGAGCGGTAGCCGCTGGACTGGATGGCCGAGAAGTGGACGAACACGTCAGCACCCCCGCCGTCGACGGTGATGAAGCCGAAGCCCTTGTCAGCGTTGAACCACTTCACGGTTCCCTGCGCCATGTGTATCTCCTTCTAAAACTGGCGGCCGAGCACGCTGTGCGGCCGATTGGCCGTTTCGAGCAGCGACGGTCGAGGGCGGCCCCCACAGCGGGAGACCGCTCGCCACCAACGCCGTCTCGCAACAGCGGGATCAGCAAACCACGTACCCAAAAACTATGCACAGCCTAATCGACGAAATTCTCCGACATGTGACCTGACGGATGCCCGACGATCACTGGCCGGATCGCCGCGACTGTGCGAAAGGCCCCCCGGCCGTCGATGCGTCCGGGGGGCCCTGGCCGTCGTCGTCGACCCCTCGACGCCCGGTCGTGGCTGGTCGCCGGGGGTGCCGGGCCGGCAACCGTCAGTCGGGCCAGCGCCCGGTCAGCCGCCGGACACCGACCGCCCCGCCCCGGTCCACCGCGGCGCGGACGACCGAGAAAATCGCCCCCTGCAACGCCGCCGCCGCGAGAATCTCGCCCCAGCGGCGGTCCTCGTCGGTGGGGTTGGGCGCCTCACCGTCACCGGCGGTCGCCTTCCAGACCTGCCGGAAGATCGCCCCCGCGAGCGTGCCCGCGGCCAGCCCCAGCAGCACCCCGACCGGCTTGTACGCGGTCCTGCCGATCCCCTTGCTCACCTACGCCTCCCCCGAATGATCAACAGCACCACCACCACCGCCACCGCGCCGGCCGCCACCGTCGCCCACGGCACCGGGTTACCCCGGACCGCGATCCCGGTGTCGTACGCCTGTGCCCGAGCGACGTCGGTGCCCTGCGCCGCCTGGCTGCGTACCCGGGCCACGGTCAGGGCCGCCTGCTCGCGTACCCGCTCCTTCGCCTGCTCCGCGGAGTCCTTCAGCCGGGCCTTGACGTCGGCCTTGGCGGCCAGCAGTTCCATGGTCTCGCCCAGCTCGGAGCGGGTCCGCCGGATCTCCTCGCGCAGCGCCTCGGTGTCGCCACTGCCGTTACCGTTGCTGCCTGTCGTGCCCGTCATGCCCGTCCCCTGTCCTTCACCGCCGTGGCGACGATGTCCACGTCCGCGCGGACGCTGCGGACCGTCGCCTCGGGCACCGGAGGAACCGCATGGCTGACCTGCTTCTTCCCGATCAGGGCGAGCACCCCGGCGACGAGGAAGAGCACCACCGCCACGATCAGCGCCGCCGCCCAGGCGGGCAGCACCAGGGCCAGCAGCAGGATCGCGGCGGTGACCAGCGCGCCGAGCCCGTACAGGGCCAGCGCCCCGCCCCCGCCGAACAGACCGATCCCGATTCCGGCGTGCTTGCCCTTCTGGGTCAACTCCACCCGGGCCAGGGCCAGCTCGTCCCGGATCAGTCGGGAGACCTGTTCGGTGGCCCGCTGCACCAACTCGGCGGTGGACGGCTCGCTCCCGGTCCGGGACGTGCGGTGGTTCGCGACGTCAGCCATGCTGTCCTCCTTTCGTCATCACCGCGCTGTATGCCCGGAGCCGCCGTCCGTCAATCCTGCGCACGGTGACCAACCACATCTGACCCCAGGTCGGACCGGAACGTCCGGCGAAACGCGGAAGCGGGCACGACGGAGCCCCTCGCGGTGCGGACCGCGAGGGGCTCCGCAGGCGGCTCGGCCCGCGGCCGACGGCCGTGCGGGACGACGGGACGACGGGACGACGCCAGCGTGCGGGACGGACCCCGCCGGGCCGGCTCAGCGCCGGACGTCGGCCCCGTTCTCGGCGCCGACCAGTGTGTCGCCCCGGGCCTCGCTGCTGTCCGGGCCGACGAACGCCTCGCTGCGGGCGTCCCCGTCGTGACTGCCACCGAAGACCCTGGCGTCGTCGGGCACCTCGCCGTCGGAGCGGCGACGGGCCGGCCGGCGCGGCTGCGCCCACTGCCACGGCAGGCTGCCGGAGGAGTCGCCCAACTCGGTCCGGGTCCGGGGCAGCGCGGTGGGCCGCTGGTCGCGGACCCAGCCGACCAGGTGCTCCCGCACCAGGCAGCGCAGGTCCCACAGGCTGCCGGCGTCGGCGGCGCTGACCAGGGCGCGCACCGTGATCGCGCCACCGGTGGCGTTGGTGACCTGGAGCACGCAGACCCGGCCGTCCCACAGCTCGGTGCTCTCGACCAGCCGGCGCAGCTCCTCCCGCATCGACTGCACCGGGACCGACCAGTCGAGTTCGAACTCGGCAGTGCCGAGCACCGCCGCCTCGGTCCGGGTCCAGTTCTGGAACGGGGTGCTGGTGAAGTACGAGGTGGGCAGGATCAGCCGCCGGTCGTCCCAGATCTGCACCACCACGTAGCTGAGCGTCAACTCCTCGATCCGGCCCCACTCCCCCTCGACCACCACCACGTCGTCGAGGCGGACCGCGTCGCTGAAGGCGAGCTGGAGGCCGGCGATGACGTTGCCGAGCAGGCTCTGGGCGGCCAGCGCGGCGACCACACCGACCACACCGGCGCTGGTGAGCACGCCCGCGCCGATGCCGCGTACCGCCGGGAAGGTCATCAGCATCACGCCGACGGCGAGCACCACGATCACCACGACGGTCAGCCGGCGCAGCAGTACCACCTGGGTGCGTACCCGCCGGGCGTGCCGGTTGTCCGGCACGTCCACCCGCAGGAACCGGGACAGCGCGGTGTCCTCCGCCACCACCAGCAGCGCGGCCACCAGCCAGGCCACCGCGGCCACCACGCCGAGCACCAGGATGTGCAGCACCGCCTGCCGCCACCCGGTGCCGACGGCGTAGCCGGTGGTCCACCGCACCGCGAACTGCACGGCCACCACCGTGCCGGCGACCTGCAACGGCCGGTGGACGTGTTCGGTCAGCTCGGTCAGCAGGTGGGACCGGCGGCCGAGCCGCCGGATCAGGCGGTGCGCCACCTCGACGAGCAGCAACGCGATCGCCGCCGCGGTGGCCGCGGCGGCGATCGTCTCGAGGTAGTCCTGCACGTGGTTGTCTCCTTCCGGCCGGGCTGATCGCATTCGGGCAAAGGCCCAATGGTGCCCGGCGTTTCCGGTATCGACCAGGCTCAGATCTTGCGGAACCGGGACTGGAAGAAGCAGTAGACCCCGAACGCGGCGATGCCGAGCGCCATCAGCGCCAGGATGAACGGCCCGTACGGCTGGTCGCGCAGGGTACGCAGCGCGGCGTCCAGACCCCGCGCCTTCTCCGGGTCGTAGTTGATCGCGGCGACCACGATCAGCAGGCCGGCGACGGCGAACACCGCGCCGCGGGCGATGTAACCGGCCATGCCGAGCCGGCGGACCGTCTGCCGGGTCTTGCCGTTCATCTCGTTGGTCTTCAGGTTCCGCTCGAACTTCTTCTTGTAGCCGTAGATCATCATGCCGATGCCGACGGCGGCGAGCACCAGGCCGGCGAGCCCGACCAGCCAGCGACCGCCGCTGGAGGCCATCAGCTTCTCGCTGAACTGCTCCTGCTGGTCGGCGCTGTTGGAGCTGGCGTCCTGGACCACCTGGATCGAGGTCCAGGCGAGCCAGAGGAAGACGACGGTACGGACCACCGAGGCGATCCGCTCGAAGAGGCGTTCCTTGCCGCGCTTGGCATGGTGGCCGACCGCGGCTTCCAGCGCCTGCCAGATGGCCATCGCGATCAGGCCGACCGCGATCGCGATCAGCAGGAACTTGCCCATCGGCTGGGCACCCAGGGCGCGCAGGGCGCCGTTCTGGTTGCCCTCCTCGCCGGAGTTGGAGAAGGCGATCTGGAGGATGATCCAGGCGAAGAGCAGGTGCACGATCCCGTAGCCGATGAAACCGGCCCGGGCGAGGAGTTCCAGCCAGCGGCTGTCCGCGGTGCGGGCGGCGGTGGCTTCGGCGTTCCGGGTGAGTGGCATGGCGCCACAATCTCCGCTCGCGGAGATCCTCAAACGTGCTCCGCCGCCGCCCGGGCCGGTCAGCTGCCGGCGTTGCGCGCCACCCGGATCTGCACCTGCTGGTCGGTCACGCTGTCCAGGGTCACCGCGAAGCCGCCCACCTCGGCCGCCTGCTGGCCGATGGTGAGCGAGAGCTGCTCCCCGGCGACCTCGACGGTCACCTGGTCACCCTGCGCACCGATCAGCTTCGCCTCCACCCCGAGGATCGAGGCGCTGGCGTCGACACCCCGGTCGAAGGTGACCGTGCAGGCGTCCAGCCCGCAGTCGGTGTCGGCGCCGTCCGAGCTGCATCCGGCCAGCACGGCCACGCCGAGCGCCAGGCCGGCGAGCAGGCCGGCGGTCCGACGGAGGGGGGTGGGGGCGGTGGCGCTTCGCTTCGTCACCCCACCAAGGGTACGAGACGCGGCCCACTGCGCCATCCGGGTGGATCTCCGGGGGCCGCTCGGGGCGGGCTAGGGTCCGTGCCATGCCGTTCGACATCACCCGGATCCGGGCCGCGTACCCCGCGCTCGCCGAGGGTTTCGCCCACTTCGACGGTGCCGGTGGCACCCAGACCCCGCAGGCGGTGATCGACGCGGTGGCCGACGCGATGCGGGCCGCGGTCGGCAACCGCACTACCGCCTCCGTGCCCGGCCGGCGCTCGCTGGAGCTGGTGGCGGCGGCCCGGGACGCGGTGGCCGACCTGCTGGGCGCGGAGCCGGCCGGGGTGGTGCTCGGGTCGAGCGCCACCGCGCTGACGTACACCCTGGCCCGCACGCTCGGCGGCACCTGGGGTCCGGGCGACGAGGTGGTGGTCTCCCGGCTCGACCACGACGCCAACGTGCGGCCCTGGGTGCAGGCGGCCGAGGCGGCGGGGGCCACCGTGCGCTGGGCCGGGTTCGACCCGGCCACCGGGGAACTGCCCGCCGACCAGTACGCCGCCCTGGTCGGTGACCGGACCCGGCTGGTGGCGGTGACGGCCGGCAGCAACGCGACCGGCACCATGCCGGACGTGCCGGCCATCGCCGCGACCGCGCACGCCGTCGGCGCGCTGGTCTGCGTGGACGGGGTGCACTCGGTGCCGCACGGCCCGACCGACCTGGCCGCCTCGGACGCGGACTTCCTGGTCACCAGCGCCTACAAGTGGTCCGGCCCGCACCTGGCGGCGATGGTGGCCGACCCGGAGCGCTGGGCGACGCTGCGCCCGGCCAAGGTGGTCCCCTCCTCCGACGCGGTGCCCGACCGGTTCGAGGCCGGCACCCCGAGCTTCCCCCTGCTGGCCGGGGTGGCCGCCGCCGTCGACCACCTCGCCGGGTTGGACCCGACGGCCACCGGTGACCGGCGGACCCGGGTCCGCACCGGGCTGACCGCCGCCCGGGCGCATGAGGAGGCGGTCTTCGCCCGGCTGTGCGAGGGCCTGGCCGACCTGCCCACGGTGACCGTCCTGCCGGCCGGCGCACGGCGCTGCCCGACGGTGTCGTTCCGACTGGCCGGGTGGACGCCGGCCGGGCTGGCGGGTGCGCTGGGCGCGGCCGGGCTCTGCCTGTCCAGCGGTGACTACTACGCCTACGAGTACTTCCAGGCGCTCGGCCTGCGGGACAGCGGTGGGGCGGTACGGGCGAGCGTCTACCACTACAACACCGTCGACGAGGTGGACCGGCTGCTGGCCGAGCTGGACCGGCTGGCCGCCCGGTGGGAACAGCCGGTCGGCTGAGCCCTCCGGTCGGGGCGGTCCGGCGGGTGGTCGGGGCGGGTGGTCAGCGGGTTCCGGCGAGGAGTTCGGCGGCGGCGCGGGTGGCGGCCCGGGTCGCGCCGTGGGTGGCCAGGTGCAGCCGGCCGGTGACCAGCTCGGGCACCCCCAACTCGACGACCACGGCGTCCGGCCGGCTGGCCAGCGCCCGGTCGACCGCGGCCCGCATCCAGCCGTGCCGGTGCAGGTCCCGTACCACCAGCACCAGCGGCCGGCCGGCCGCCCCGCCGGCCGGGTCGCCAGTCGTGGCGGCCAGGTCGGCGGGCTCGGCGGCTAGGTCGGCCTCGGTGAGTCGCACGGTGGTGGTGCCGGGGAGCAGCTCGGCCAGGGGTGCGCCGAGGCCCCACGGGGTCTCCGCGCCGATGGCAATGTTGTGCGGCGGGGCGAACTCGACCACGTGCGCGGCACCGGGCAACGGCAGCCGGCCGGCCGGGTCGCCGCTGACCCGGACCGCCCGCCGGGCGGCGGTCAGGCCGACCGGCGAGCCGTCGACCGGGCGCGGGGCGTCGGCGGGCCGACCGAGGCGGGCGGCGGTGCTCCACTCGGCGAGCTGACCGACCCGCTTCGCGGCCTCGGCGAGCCGTTCCTCGGGCAGCTCGCCGGAGAGCACCGCGGCCACGACGGCGTCGCGCAGGTAGCGGGCGGCGGCCTCGTCGGCGCGCTCACCACCGACGCAGATGGCGTCCGCCCCGGCGACGAGCGCCCGGACGGCGGCGCCCGCGAAGCCGTACCGGTCGGCGACGGCCCGCATCTCCACCGCGTCGGTGACCACCACGCCGGAGAAGCCCAGCTCGTCGCGGAGCAGGTCGCCGAGGATCCGGCGGCTGAGAGTGGCCGGCAGGTCGGGGTCGAGGGCCGGGACCAGCAGGTGCCCGGTCATCACCGCCTGCACCCCGGCGGCGACGGCGGCCCGGAAGGGGACCAGCTCACCGCTGTCGAGGCGGCCCCGGCTCGCCTCGATGCGGGGCAGGTCGTGGTGCGAGTCGACCCGGGTGTCGCCGTGGCCGGGGAAGTGCTTGGCGCAGGCGGCCACCCCGGCGGACTGGAGGCCGCGCACCCAGGCGGCGGTGTGCCGGGCGACCAGGTGCGGGTCGGCGCCGAAGGAGCGCACCCCGATCACCGGGTTGGCCGGGTTGATGTTGACGTCGGCGTCCGGGGCGTAGTTGAGGGTGACGCCGAGGGCGGCGAGTTCGTCGCCGAGGTCACGGGCGACCTCCTCGGTGAGCGCGGGGTCGTCGACCGCGCCGAGGGCGAGGTTGCCGGGACGGGAGCTGCCCAGGCCGGACTCGATCCGGGTGACGTCGCCGGCCTCCTCGTCGATGGCCACCAGCACGTCGGGACGTTCGGCGCGCAGCGTGGCGGTGAGCGCGGCCACCTGTTCCGGGTCGACGACGTTGCGGGCGAACAGCACCACCGCGCCGAGCCCGTCGGCCAGCCACCGGCGGACCCAGTCGGGCGGGGCGGTGCCGACGAAGCCGGGTTGCAGGACGGTGGCGGCCAGGCCCGCCAGGTTGCGCTCGTTCATCCGGCCCCGGTACCCCCGTCGCGTGCCGACGGCCCGGTGCCGTCGCGGTGCTGCCATGGTCACACCGGGCGAGGTAATAGTCAATAAACCTTACTGTTACTGTCTGGCGTCGTTCGGGGTCACGTGCGACAGTGCGGGGATGGACCTGCCGCCACTCGCCGACGCCACCTCGCCGGCCGACATTCCCGGCGTACGCCTGCTCGGCCTGGTGGTCGGCGGGTTGCTGCTGCTGGCCGCGATCCGGGCCATGTTCGGCCGCCGCTGACCAACCGTCGATCATGGTCGCACCCCGGGTGACCACCACCTGACCTGCCCACAGTGGGCGGCACACCGATCCCGTGGGAGCGGTTTCGATCTCCATCGACCCGGGTACCTCCGGCCCTCGATGAAGCTGTCCATGCACTCGACGACGTTGCGCCGCGCGGCGCGCAGCCTGTTCGGCTGGAAAGCGCTGCGGCCCAACCAGCTCGCCGCCATGCGCGCGGTGATGAAACGACGCGACGCCCTGGTGGTACTCCCCACCGGAGCCGGCAAGTCGGCGATCTACCAGATCCCGGCGAGCCTGATCCCCGGGCCGACGGTGGTGATCTCGCCCCTGCTGGCCCTCCAGCAGGACCAGATCGCCGCGCTCAACGAACGCCAACGCCCCGAGCTGCGCGCCGTCCGGATCAGTTCGGACGAGAGCGCCGCCCAGCAGGCCCAGGCGATCGACGACATCCGGCAGGGGCGGGCCGAGTTCCTCTTCATCACCCCGGAGGCGCTGAGCAACCCCGACCGGATGGCCGAGGTCAAGTCGCTGGCACCGGCCCTGGTGGCGATCGACGAGGCGCACTGCATCTCGGCCTGGGGGCACGACTTCCGCCCCGACTACCTGGCGCTGGGCCACCTGATCGACGGTCTCGGCCGCCCGCCGGTGGTGGCGCTGACCGCCACCGCCTCCCCGCCGGTACGCGACGACATCATCGCCCGGCTGCGGCTGCGCGACCCCGAGGTGGTGGTCTCCGGGCTGGACCGGCCCAACCTCTTCATCGAGGTCGCCTACTGCCCGACCGACGACTACCGCTGGCGGCGACTGACCGCCCTGCTGCGCGACGACGAGCGGCCCGGCATCATCTACGTGCCGACCCGACGCGCCGCCGAGGAGTTGGCCGACCGGCTGACCACCGCCGGCTTCCCGGCGCAGTACTACCACGGCGGGATGCCCACCGCCGCCCGGCACGAGCTGCACGAGGCGTTCCTCGCCGACCAGGTGCCGATCATGGTGGCGACCTCGGCGTTCGGCATGGGCATCGACAAGCCGAACATCGCCTGGGTGGTGCACATGGCGCTGCCCGACTCGCCGGACAGCTACTTCCAGGAGATCGGCCGGGCCGGGCGCGACGGTGCGCCGGCCCGGGTGCTGCTGCTGTGGCGGGCCGAGGACGTCGGCCTGCAACGCTACTTCTCCGGCGGCCTGCCGGACGAGACCGAGCTGCGGGACCTCGCCGCGCTGCTGCGCCGCCGGCCGGCGACGAAGAAGGCCCTGCGTGAGTCGACCGGGCTCGGGCCGCGCAAGCTCGGCCAGTACCTGGCCCTGCTGGAACAGATCGGCTCGGCCGAACCCCGGGCCGGGCAGAAGATCGGCGCCCCGCGCTACTCCCCCACCCCGGTCGAGGCGGGCGCAGCGGCCCTCGCCGAGGCCGAACGGCAGCAGACGGTCACCCGGTCCCGCACCGACATGATGCGCGCCTTCGCCGAGACCACCGGTTGCCGGGGGCAGGTGCTGCTGGCGTACTTCGGTGAGCAGATGTCGCACGTCTGCGGGCACTGCGACAACTGCCACGCCGGCACCAGCGTCGCCGACAGCGGCGCGGTCGGCCCGTTCCCCGTGCACAGCCAGGTCCGCCACCCCGAGTGGGGGCCGGGCCTGGTGCTCAACTACGAGGAGGACCGGATGACGGTGCTCTTCGACGAGGTGGGCTACAAGACGCTCTCCGTGCGCGTGGTGTCCGAACAGGGCCTGCTGACGCTGGACTAGCCTGACCCGGGCGACCGCCCGCGTGCGGTGCCCGCAGTGGAACAACCGAGAGGGGCTCAGTCGTGATCGAACAGCCGGCGTACACCGGGTTCGGGTTCTCCGACGAGGAGTGGGGGCTGCTGGTCGGCCTGCCGCAGTCGGTCCTGACCGCGGCGAGCGCCGCCGAGTCGGACGGCGCCCGGCGCACCCGCGCCGAGAACGCGGCCGGGTTGGAGACCATCGCCGCCGGCCGGGAGTCGGCCAGCCCGCTGGTCGCCGCCGTCGCCGGGGAGATCGTCTCCCGGGTCGGCGACCCGGAGGCCGGCGAGGAGCTACCGGTGATCTCGCCGGCCGACCCGCAGGCGCTCATCGACGACGTGCTGGTCCGGGCCGGGCAGGCGGCCACCCTGCTGGCCGCCAAGGTGGACGAGGGCGAGGGCGGGGCCTACCGGCACTGGCTGGTGGAGATCGCCGAGCAGGTGGTCGGGGCGGCGTCCAGCGGAGGGCTGCTCGGCATCGGCGGCGACCAGGTCAGCGACTCGGAGCGCAGGTTCCGCGACCGGCTCTCCCAGGTCCTCAACGACTGACGTCATCGAGTACGGCAACGGGCCGGGCCCGCCTGACGGCGACCCGGCCCGCGCTGTTCTCGACGCGCGGCGATCGGCAACTCAAAACCATCCGGCCAAACCTGCCGCTACCGACTCGAACGCTAAAATCAGCATTCGGTATTCGGCAGTGGACATCCGGCGCTCATGAACAATCCAGGACGGGACGATGCGGTTGCTCCTGCGGAATATTTCACAGGTCGCGTCGGGACCGCCGCCAATACTCTTTCGGCGTACCCTCGTCTCCTAACGGCCCGCACCATGTAGGGGTCAGACCGACGGCGACTGACCGAGGTCACCCCCCGGGCTGGACGCCCCCACCGAGTTCACCGCCTTGCTCTGAGTGAGGGTTCGCCCGAAGCACACCGACCACGAGTTCGCCCCGACCCCTGACGACGAGCACACCCAGTCGCCCAGATTGACGCCAGAGGTCGTGTACAGGTCCATGGCTGCCGCCACCGAGTAGAGACCGGATCGGTTGTTGCGGACGATCACCGCCGCCTGCACGGCGCCCCCACCCGAGGATCTGATCGCGCAGACCTGGGCGACCACACTGGTGGCGATCGTCTTCGAGCCGGCGCACCGCCAGGTGCTGGGGCTGGACGTGATCGGGTTGGTGTTGCCGTAAGCCCGCCATGAGCCGTTCTCGGTGGCTGCGGCGGGACCGGCGGATGTCAGACTCAGCCCGAGAGTAGCCGTCATCACGGCGATCAACATTGCCGCCACCCGTGCAATTCTCATATCAATCCCTTC
The DNA here is from genome assembly GCF_900090265.1 of Micromonospora rifamycinica. Lineage (NCBI taxonomy): Bacteria > Bacillati > Actinomycetota > Actinomycetes > Micromonosporales > Micromonosporaceae > Micromonospora > Micromonospora rifamycinica. The sequence continues at coordinate 6,688,456 of NZ_LT607752.1, read as the reverse complement.
AAGGTCTTCCTACTACTGGCGGTCCATCCCGTCAGGATGGCCGAAAGCTGAGGAGGCATGGTGGGCACGGCGAGAATCGCCGAAATCCCGATCTTCGCTACGATAGAGATCGTTCCCTCCATTCGTCGTTGACAATCCGTTATCAGCACCTTGTCAGATGCCCCACCCCAGGTCGATAGCTCTACGTGTCTGCATAATGACAGTGAGTTAACATGGCATGATCCCGGCGCCCACAGCGAGGTCGTCGGACAGCCCGTCCTGATTTGTCAGGGAACGGACGTTCCCTGATCAGGAGAGTCGATGCGACTGCCGCACGCCCGACCGCCCGTGCGAACCGACCTGCGGGGGCGGCGGTGCTGGATCGGATCGATGACGGCTGTCTGCGCCGCGTCCGCCGCGCTGCTGCTCGAACCGGCCGCTGGCGCGAGCACGGTCGACGGCTGTCCCAGCCTTGAGCCGGCCGGTGGCCGCTTTCCGCAGCCCGTCGGTGGTGCTGGTGGGTTCACGACCCGAGGTCCGGCCGGTCCCTGAGTTGCCGCCGGGAGGTGATGCCGAGCTTGCGGAAGATGTTGCGCAGATGCGTGTCCACGGTGCGGGGGCTGATGAAGAGCTGGGCGGCGACCTCGTTGGAGGTCGCGCCGGCGGCGACCAGCCGGGCGATGTGCAGCTCCTGGATGGTGAGCTGGTCGTAGGTGTGTGGTGACCGCCGACGCGGCCGTTCCCCGGTGGCGCGCAGCTCGACCGCGGCCCGCCGGGCGAACGCCTCGAACCCCGCCCCGGACAGCAGGCGGTGCGCGGTGCGCAGGTACGGCCGGCAGTCCCGCCGGCGGCCCTCGCGCCGAAGCCACTCCCCGTACAGCAGATGTGCTCTGGCCCGGTAGGTCACCAACGGACTCCGCTCCAGGTGCGCGATGGCGTTGCGGTACGGCTCCTCGGACCCGGTCACCAGCCCCTCGGCGTACGCGGCGATCCCCAGAGCGGTGGCGGTGCCGCTGGCATCGGCGCGTTCGGTCAGCGACTCCAGTGCCACGGCAGCGGTCGCGGAGTCGCCGCAGCGGACCGCGGCTTCGACCAGTTCGGGTAGCGAGAAGCTGGCGAGGAAGAGGGCGCCGTCCGCGACGGCCCGCCGGGCGGCGGTCAACGCCGCCGGATAGTCGGCGAGACCGTTGTACAGCACCGCCGACGCCCAGTCGATGTTGCCGGTCAGCAGACCGCTGCCGCTGGTGGCGGCTGCGGCCGACGCCTCTGCGAACAGCGCGAGCGCCTCGGCGCGACGACCACGTACGGCAGCCAGGTGGATCCGGTGGTAGAGCAGTGGCGGCCCGCCGGTCGCGTCGGCGATCGCCTCCTCCTCGGCTATCGACGCCGTCGCCAGGCCGAGGTCGGCGCAGAGCGTGCCGTACGAGGCCCGCTGGGCGAGACCGAGACGGATCAGCAGCGGCGAGCCGGACTCCCGGCCGGTCCGCTCCAGCCACCTGACGGTCGCCAGATGCAGGTCCGGATCCCACATCTCCCCCGCGAGCATCAGGGCGAGCGCGGGGTACCCGGTCCAGCCGGGACCGCCGGGGCCGTCGAGGACCTGCCGGATCACCGGGACCGCCTTGCGGTGTCCGGTCGTATCCAGCAGGCTCAGCGCGTCCAGGATGTCCGGTGGGCGTGGTCCGGACGCCGGCAGCGACCGGACGGCGGTCAGCACCAGCTCCAGTACGCCGTTGGCCCGGCCGACCAGCAGACTCATCTCGAGCGCGTCCAGCAGACACCTACGGGCCCGCTCCGGGTCCGGCCCGGCCAGCCGCCTGGCGGCGCGGATCATGAACTCCGGGCCGCTGGTGTCCCCGTCGCTCTGGAAGGCCACCTGCCCCCGCAACAGATCGACGTCCGCGAGCTGGTATTCGTCGAGCGCGGCGTGTTCGACGGCTCTGAACAGCGCGGCTGCCCGATCGGGGCGGCCCGCGGTGAGGGCGGCCTGCGCCGCCGCGAGGGTCCGTCCGATCCGGTCGGCGGGATCCCGGGAGAGTTCGGCCGCGCGTTCCAGGAAGGCCGCCGCGGCCACCACGCCGCCGCGCGCCCGGGCGCGGGCGGCCGACCGTTCGAGTTCAGCGGCGACGCCGTCGTCCGGGCCGACGCTGGCCTGGGCCCGGTGCCAGGCCGACCGGTCCGGGTCGGTGACGGCGTCGGTCGCCTCGGCCAGTACCCGGTGCGCGTAGCGGGTTTCGTCCGCCGACGCGGCACCGTAGACCGCCGACCGGGCCAGCGGGTGGCAGAAGCGGATGCCGGTCGCGAAGTGGACCAGCCCCGTCCCGGCCGCGGCGGCGCTGGCCGTCGGCACGTCGATGCCCGACAACAGCGCCGCCGGCCACAACAGGGCGGGATCGCCCGTCGGGTCGGCACTCGCCAGGATCAGCAGGCGACGGGCCTCGCCCGACAGACCCGACAACCGGGCCTGGAAGCTGCGCTCGATCCGCGTCGGCACCGGAGTGGTCTCCGGTGGCCCGAAGCCGCCCGCTCCGGGCAGTTCGAGCAGCGCCAGAGGATTCCCCCCGGCCTCGGCCAGCAGCCGGTTCAGCACCTGTTCGTCGAGCAACAGGTGCCGTCGGGCCGCCAGCAACGTCCGCGCCTCGGCGTCGCTCAGGCCGCCGACGTCGAGGCCCGGCAACTCGTGCAGTTCGCTCGACGCGGGCAACCGCAGCGCGAACAGCATGGCGACGGGCTCGTCGGCCACCCGCCGGCCGACGAAGGCCATCGCCTTCGCCGACGCCGCGTCCAGCCAGTGGGCGTCGTCGACCAGACACAGCAGCGGACGCACCCGGGCCGCGGCGGCCAGCAGACCCAGGGTCGCCACGCCGATGTGGAAGAGGTCGGGCGTACCCGCCTGGAGCCCGAACGCGACCCGGAGCGCGTCGGCGTGCCGGGCGGGCAGCTCGGCGAGGTGGTCCAGCACCGGCGCACACAGCTGGTGCAGCGCACCGAAGGGCAGTTCCCGTTCGAACTCCGCCCCGGACGCCTGGATGACCCGGGCACCGGACGCCGCGTCGAGCGCGTGTGCCAGCAGCATGCTCTTACCGATGCCGGCCTCGCCGCGTACCACCAGCGCCCCGCCCCGGCCCGACCGCGCTGCCCGCACCAGATCGTCGAGGACCGTGATCTCGACGTCCCTGCCGACCAGTGAGCCCCCGGCGGCGGCAGCGGATCGCACCCGGACACGCTACCCCTTGTCCGGCATCGCCCCGGAACTCCGGTGGATCGCCTACGCGGCTACGCAGTTCCCACCGATGCGGTGCCCGGTCCCGTCGGCGGAAGGTCTCCCTGTCACCACACCTGCGTCCCCGCCCGCCCCGGTCGGCGAGCGTGCTCACCACACCTCTGGAGGACAGCCCCGATGATCTACCACGGCAATCGGATAAAGATCAGGGACGACGCCGATCCCGGGCTGGTCGCTCAGGCCCTCGACGCCCTCCGCGAGCAGGGCCGGGTCATCCCGGCGGTCACCGCCTTCATCGTCGGACGCGAGTACGGCGGCGACTTCGACTGGGGAGCCGTCTTCGTCCTGGAGGACCTGGACGGGTACTGGGAGTATCTGAACCACCCGGCACACGCGCGGTCCGAGCGGCTCGGCATTCCGTTGATGGCGAGGTTCGAGGCCTACGACATCACCGACGACGACTCTCCGGACTTCGCCGCCCGTGTCGCGGCCCTACAGAAGCGGCACTACGAGACCGACCCGGAACTGCTGGCGGCGATGCCGTCCGACACGGGCACGAGCGTGCACCGCACGCCGGACAAGCCGTAGCCGTAACACTGTGGAGGAACGTCGCATGACCCACGTCGCCACCATCCGTACCACCGAGGTGGTCCTACCGGAAGCGGTCGAACCGGACGGTATGGAGGTACGCACCCGCGACCTCCCGGCGCCGGCACCGGGACAGGTCGTCCTGCGGATGGAGGCGACCGGTGTGTCGTTCGCCGAGCAGCAGATGCGCCGCGGCAAGTACTACGACCAGCCGCCGTACCCCTTCGTGCCCGGGTACGACCTGGTCGGCACCGTCGTCGCCACCGGGCCCGGCGTGGACGCCGGCCTGACCGGACGCCGGTTCGCGGCGGTGACCAAGACCGGCGGGTGGGCCACCCACGTCCTGGTCGAGGCCGCCGACCTGGTGCCGGTGCCCGACGGAGTGTCCGCCGCCGCCGCGGAGACGGTGGTGGTCAACGGCATCACCGCCTGGCAGATGCTGCACCGGCTGGCGAAGGTCCGGTCCGGCGGCGTCATCGTCGTGCTGGGCGCCAACGGCGGCGTCGGCTCCACGCTCGTCCAGCTGGCCCGGCACGCCGGGATCCGGGTGATCGGCACCGCGGCGCAGCGGCACCACCACGCGGTACGCGAGCTGGGGGCGACCCCCGTCGACTACCGCGACCCGGACATGTACCACCGGATCAGGAGCCTCGCGCCGGACGGCGTGGACGCGGTGTTCGATCACGTCGGGGGCCCCGGCGTGCAGCAGTCGTGGCAGTTGCTGCGCAGGGGCGGAACGCTGGTGTCGTACGGCACGGCGGCGACGAAGGACGAGGAGGGCAGTTCCCGGCTGCCGGTGCTGAAGCTCTTCGCCCAGTTGAAGCTCTGGCACACCCTGCCCAATCACCGGAGCGCCTACTTCTACAATTTCTGGGCCGGTCGCCGCCGTCCGGAGACCTTCCGGCGCACCCTGGCCGAGGACCTCACCACCGTGTTCCGGTTGCTCGCCGACGGCGTGCTCAGCCCGCAGATCGCCGCGCAGATCCCGCTGACCGACGCCGCGTCGGCGCTGACGCTCGCCGAGTCCCGTACGGTCGCGGGAAAGGTCATCCTGGTGCCCTGAGCACACGCCTGCCGGGCCACCCCACGGCTCTCTGTGGTGCCACCTCCTCGTTCGTCAGGCTCGACCAGCGCCAACAGCACCTTCCCGCGCGGTACGCCGGACTTGCTGCCGCCGTCGGGCAGGGCCGGCGTGCCGTCAGCCGCAGTCGGCTGAGAACCATCCCGTCACCTACCGGTCACGACGAGACTCGATCGCCGACGTACGCAGCGCGTCGATCGCGCCCATGTTCGTCTCGGCCCAGCGTTTGAGCTCGCGCAACGGACCGACGAGCGTGTCGCCGAGCGCTGTCAGGGAGTAGTGCACGGCGGGTGGGCTCGTGGGTTCCACCCGGCGATGGGCGAGGCCGTCGTCTTCGAGTTGCCGAAGGGTGTGGGTGAGCATCTTCTGGGAGACGCCCGGCATGCGACGACGCAGCGCACCGAACCGCAGCTCTCCCTCGTCGGCGAGCAGCAAAACGATCATGACGGTCCACTTCGATCCCACCCGGTCGAGCAGCAGCCGCGTCGGGCAGTCGGCGTCGAAGAGGTCACCGTGCTGTGCGATGGTCACCTCGGGGTGACCAGGGGGGCCTGACGTGCCTTCTTTCCTGCTCACCACAGCTCTCCTATCGTTTCCAGGTACCTGATGGTAACTAGGAGGTCTGATGAGTCGTACCGCCCAGGGCCACCGTTCGACGATCGAGATGGTTCAGCTCGACGATCTCCGAGTGAGCGTGCGCCGAGCCGGCGCCGGAAGCCCCGTCCTGCTGCTCCATGGCTTTCCACACACCAAAGAGATCTGGCGGGAGGTAGAGCCGCTACTGGTTGCCGCAGGCTACGACGTGCTGATGCCCGACCTGCGGGGAACGGGCGACACCGAGCGGACGGCGGGCGGCTACGACGCCGTGAGCCTCGCGACCGACCAGGTTCGCCTCCTCGACGCGCTCTCCCTGCAGACGGCGCACGTCGTCGGCTTCGACGTCGGCGCCGCGCCCGCGTTCGCTCTCTCCGCCGCCCACCCGGAGCGGGTGCTCAGCCTCACCGTCGTCGAGGCGGTCATCAGCGGACTCGCCGGCGCGGAGACGTTCCTCGGCTCCGGCGGACCGTGGTGGTTCGGGTTCCACCAGGCGCCTGACGGTCTAGCCGAGAGCCTCCTGAGCGGGGACGAGGACCGCTACGTCCGCTTCTTCCTCGGCATCGGATCCCGCGCCGGGGTGCCGGAGGATCTCGCACGGCACTTCGTCCGCGCCTATACCGGACGAGACCGCCTGCGCGCGGCCTTCGAGCACTACCGCGCGATGCCCGCGAACGCGCAGTGGAACCGTTCCTGGGCCGAGCAGGGCCGGCTGACCATGCCGGTGACAGCCGTCGGCGCCTCGACGGTGGGAGACGCCCCGGCGCGCCAGCTCACGCTGATCGCGGACCACCTCGACCAGCACCTGCTCCCGCACAGCGGACACCTTGTTCCCGTCGACGCCCCCGGCGACCTCGCCTCGATCGTGGCGGCCACGGCGGCTCGGGCGACACCGGCCCGTGCCTGACCGCGGACGAGGAAAGCAACTCCGCTCAGGGGATGACCTGCGGCTCCCGCACCACCGACCCACTGTTCTCGGCGTACCGGACGCTCGCCGATGTCCTCGACGGACTCGGCCGTAGCGAGGAGGCGGCGAACCTACGCGGACAGCTCGACCGGGCACCCGGCGGGCCGTAGACCAGGGACGCGATGACGCCCGCCCTCACCGCCTAAGGCCAAGCACACCCCAGCAGACCCGGGTCCTGTTACGCCCTGAACATGCCGGGCGGCCCGATCGATCGGCGCGAGCTGCAGCACCGAGAGGGCGGGCCACCTCTCAGCGGCCCGCCCTGGGTCGGTCGAGGCGATGACCAGCGGTGTGGGACCGGTTAGCTACGGCGACCAGGTTAAGCTCGATCCCGTTGAGAGGGTTCTTCATCCGGGCATCGTGCTGAGGGCCTGCCAGTCGCGGTCCTGGCCGGTCGTACCTCCTCGGAGCAGTCTCAGGTTTGCGTCGTGACGTCGTCCGCGTGTCGGCAGCGGTCAGCCGCGGCGCTGCCGGGCAGCCGGCTTCTCCTGGTAGAGGCGCTCCAACGCTTCGAGGTCGGCCCGGGTGAAGCGGACGTGGCGGCCGACGCGGTGGTGCGGAACGAGACGTGCGCTGACCTTTTCCTGAACCCAACTGACCGGCACCTGGAGCTTCGCTGCCAGGTCGTTGATGGTCAGCCAACGGTCCGGGTCAGGGTCGTGGTCGGCGATCCGTGCGCTGATCGCGTCGATCACCGGACGAAGGAGTGCGACAAGTTGTCCGACCTGCTGGTTGCTGAACGGCGGTGAGGGACGTTCGTTACGGGGATCCATGTCGGGGTCAACGATGGCGAAACGCCTGGGTGTGTTCTTCCTGCAAGGCCTTTCGTCAGGGCTGATTGGCGGAAAATTTTTGTGTCCTGTGCATTTGCACATTGCAAGGGAGCACCCAAGTTCATGCCACCTATGTCCCATAGAGTGGCATTTTGATATGCCCTTAACAGGCGTGCGGCACGAGTCGACACCCATCCATCGCACTGCGAGTCCGAACACCTGCGTGACCAACGCCACGGGAACCAGCCCTGCGATCAGAACGTCACCGGCAGGACCGACGAACACCCCGTAACCCGGACGTACCTGGAGCGTTGGGAGAACGCGAGGTGGTTGCGTCGTTCGTCTTCAGGTCACGCGTGGTTGATGACGAAAATGAGCCCGACGGCTCCAGCGAAACAGCCCCCTGCTGTCCCGGTTCGCAGCCAGCGACCCCGGACAAGGAGAAGGTGATGGAAGCCCTGGCCATCGCGTTCGAGCTTGCAGCGGAACTGCTGGAAGCCGGCGGAAGCGGTGGCCCAGCCACTGCGGCCAGGGCCACCGCCCTCCTGCTACGCCTGATCGCCGTACTTGGTAGGTCGAACGATCAGATGTAGCCCACCCCGGTGCGGGGTCGGCACCCGCCGGCCCCGCACCTTACCCTGCACCAACGAAGCAGGCGGAAGAACGTCGCGCATCTTCCACGAGTACGTCGTGACGTGCAGAAACGTCTGCCCCGAGTCCCGCCCAGTGAACCTTGACGACCCATAGATACGTCGTTGTACTTCAATGTCCAGGTCGTCGCGTGCCGTCGCGGAGACGGCTCACGGTCCGGCCGACACGCCGCCGCTTTGCTGGCGGTCCGGCACCCGCGCACTCCCCCGGGAATCCGGCTGCCTACGCGGTGCCGGCGGCGAGAACCAAAGGTGCTTGGCGGCCCGGGTTCAAGCTTCGCCAGCGAGATGATTGCTGGGTGCAGCACCGGTGGCCTGATGCCGTCTGCGAAGGCGATCGAGGAGTCGGGCAGGCGTGGCTCCGGGAGCATGTCTCTGTCGGGCGAATCGTTCGAGCACGGCAACCTCGGCGGCTGGTTCGTCCAGCCGGGCGAAGATGATGGCGGCCCTCTCGTAGTACCAGGGAGCCACCCCGCATCCGTTGGCGCGTGAGTCGTTCTCCACCGCGTCGATGCATCGAACGGTCAGTAGCAGTGCCGCGTGGACGTCGGTCTTTTGCGTCGTCATGATCTGGTCCGTGAGGGTGTGTGGCTGGTGGCCGTCGACCAGGCCATCCGTCGTGGGCGAACACCACAGCGGCAGGCCGGTGCTGTCCGACCAGGTACGGCCGTCCCCGGCGCTGACCTTCTCGGTCCAGTGTTGGCCGTCCCAGAAGCGGTAGGTCCACCGCCCCGACGGGTCCAGGTACCAGCCAGCGATGACCTGCGGAATTCGTTGAGTGGGCATGGACGCCCCGGCGACCGAACTCGGCTCGATGCGGGACTCGGTCGGCTCGACGCCCTCGACGGCTGCGCCGCCGGGTTGCTGCGATGGCGAGGAGGACGTGGCGACGGTCCCCAGCATGTCCCCGAGGGCCAGATCGGAACGGATCGGTATGGAGAGTTCGCGTGCTCGCGCGACCTTCATGGTGTCCTGGTCAGCGGAGGCGACAACGGCGGTGACGACGTTGCGGGTCAGGTTCGACGCTACGACGAAGCCGGCCTGGGTGAGGCGGTCACGGATGTCGGAGGACACGGATGGGCTGCACCAGACCCGTTGTCCCTTCTGCTTACCGACCGGGGGGCGGTCCGTGGTCTCTGCCGCTGGCGCGGTGAGGTCCGCGAAGTAGTCGGGTTCCCCGAGAAGTCGTGCGGCGGTAATGAGCTGCCGGTACTCGGTGCTGGTCAGGATGTCATCGGCGAGTGCGGCGTCCCGCAGTCCGTCGAGGTAACGGTGGTGCAGGGCTCGCACCTGCTGGGCGCCCATGCCGGCCTGTCCGGCCAGTCGCGCCAGCACCTTGGCTTCGACGCCGGTCAGTTTGCCGTCGCTGAGCGCGCTCCCGACGGCAGCGAGGTAGGCCTCGGTGGCGGCGGGGTCGGCGTCGCCGGTGGAGTAGGGCAGTTTGCCTAGCAGCGATTGGATCCAGCCGTCCGTGCCCTTGCGTAGGCCGGTTACCCGGGTGCGGGGTTGGGCGAGGCGCGGATAGCGCGGCAGCGGGACAGGGGCGGAGGGGAACCGCAGGGCGGGCGCGTTCGCCAGGAGCCTGGTGAGGAGCTGAGCGGTGGCCCGGGTGTCACCGAGAGCGGTGTGGGCGTCGTGCAGCTCGATACCGCACACGGTGCAGCAGGACACGAGCTGGAAGTTCGGCGCGGCCAAAACCTGTCGGGCCAGCCGCTGGGTGCACACCGCCGGCAGAGGGGCGGTGCTGATACCGACCCGGGCGAACTCCTGCGCGATGAATCCCTCCTCGAAGCGGGCATTGTGGGCCACCGCCACGGCACCGTCGAGCCTCGACAGGATCTCACCCGCCGCGTCGGCGAACGTGGGCGCTCCGGACAGCATGTCCGCAGTGATGTGATGGATGAAGGTTGGCCCGGGGTCGCGGCCGGGGTCGACGAGCGTGGCCCACTCGTCGACCACCCGGCCCCCCTCGACGCGAACCAGGGCGATCTCCACGATCCGGTCGGACGTCGGCGACAGCCCGGTCGTCTCCACATCCACTACGACGAACGGCACCTCACCCAGGTCGACACCTCCGCGTCCGCCCGCTGACCCGTAGGCGAACAGTCCGACCGACGACATACGCATTTCTCCATCTCGGCTAACCCAATTGTTCGTGACCAAATCGGCTGGCCATCGACGACAGTTGCTGACAAGAGTTGTCAGAACAGCTGCGAGCGCAACGATCCGTTGGATCGACCAGCTCAACGAGCGTCCGCCGCCCAACCTCTGCATGTCATGTGGTCGCGACCGGCTGTTCCTGGGCCTGAGTGAGGCTCTGCCGGTACTCAAGGGCCTCCGGGACCTCCTCGTACTGCAGCAGGCTGCCAGTCAACGCCAGCAGGTGTTCCTTGGCCTCCTCCGGCGAGGCGTAGAAGAACTCACGACGGTGGTTGACCAGGTTGACCCGCCGGTCAGCCAGCCGTGCGTGCATCTGCGCCTCGATACCCACAGCGTCGTCGGAGAAGAACAGGGCGTGCACATCGAAGTTGAAAGGCACCGAGGCGTCACTGAGCTCACGCACCCGATCCAGCGGGTCCAGGCGACGGGTCATGCCGACCTTGACCATCTTCTCGCCGAACGCGCCGAGGTTGGAGATCACGTACACGTAGCCCGCCCGGACGTTGGCAGCCCGATGGTCCACATCCTGGATCGCGGTGTCGATCTGGGCCAACCGGTCCTGCATCTGAGCGGCACCGCCAGAATCTCCCTTGGCCTGCAAAGCGGCCAGAGCGTTGGCGTAGTGCTGGCGTTCCTTGTCGAGCCGGGCGCGTTCGCGCTCGATCTCCTGCTGCGCGCGCCGCTCCTCGCGCAGCCGAGCCTTCTCCTCCCGGTCCCGCTCCTTCTCCTCCGCCAACTTCTCCTGGTAATCGGCGGTCAGTTCCAACTCCTTGATCCGCAGCCGGTGGTACTCCCCGGCAATCCGGATCTGCATCGTCTTGCCGAGCCTGGCAATGGTGACCGTCACCTTCCCCAGCCGGTCCACAGCCGAGTCGAGCTTGTACGGCTTCAACCCGCGCACCAGATTGTCCGCCTCGGCGTTGTAGGCACGGAGCATCAGCTTGGAGAAATCCCGAACCATGACCTTCCCCTCGGTGGCCGAGCCGTTGACCGTCCATCCGGTGGCGGCCTTGACCGCGCCCCCGTCCTTCTTGGTCATCGCCTTGATCTGGTCCTGAAGCCGGCTGAGCTGACTCTTGTAGGCCACCGAGTCCGACAGGGGATGCCGATACTGATAGACACCGGCTTCCTGCAGCAGTGCCGTCTCCTCAGTGACCACAATCTGCTGCCGGAGCTCGCGTAGATGCCGATCGAGCTCGGCCTTCCGCGCTTCGCCCTTGACTGTCAGGTCGGCAACTTCACGGGTGAGCCGGTCCCGATGCTGCTCCAACTCCATCGCTGACAGCACACCGAGCCGGGACATCTCAGCTCGCAAGCCCGTCAGCTCGACGCGCAACCGGTCCAGCTCGCTGCGGACCTGCGCATTCTCCACGGCCAGTTCACGCGCCTTGCCCCGAGCACCGAACAGAGGAATGTCCGGACTCCCATTACGCTGCGGCGAGACGACGGCAGGAACGCCAGCAGCCCGCGCGGCGGCCGTAACGGATGCCGCCGGTGCCGAAGCCGGCAAGTCCGGAATCCACAACTGCCACCCCGACGGAGGAGGACCCCAGGCAGGATCCGGAGTCCAACCCGTAGGCGGCACCCACCCAGCAGGCGGCGTCGGCCAGTTCGGCGGCGCGTTGAAGCGATATCCCATTGTTCTCCCCAGGCATCATGACTGCCCGACGAAAGTAGCGCCGTAGCCGCCGACCGGAAATCGACGACTCAGATCAGCAGGACAGCCATCCAGCCGACCACGGATACCCGAGCGAGGACTTTAGTCTGGTTACCGACAGAATTAGCGGCGCACTACCGACCTACCAGAGCACCCTGGGAAGGCGGCCTGGCACACCCACCACCGCCCTACGGCGTGTCACCCAACCCGGCCAACGTTTCCGGTCACAGCACTAGCCAGCCGGCCAGGACGGTGCCGAGCAGCGCGTCGTGTAAGCGCGTGAAGAGCCGCCAGAGGTACTGCCGACCGGCACCCCCGTGCTGACCCGAGCCGTTGCTGAGCTTGTTCGTCCAGGTCGTGTAGCCAATCGGTGATCGCGGCGAGCAATGACGCCTCGGCCATGACGGCGCAGACCGCCACCGCCAGCAGCGCGCGGTTAGGGGTGCCGCGCGCCTCGTGGATTGCGCGGATTAGCAGCAGCGGTAAGCGCGCAGCAGGTCGGCCGTTCACCGTCGGTGGCTGGCGCGGCCTCGGCGGTGGAGGTGGGTGCTGCTACGGCCAGTGCGGGGATGAAAGATGGTGCCATCGGCGGGTGGGGTCTTCCTCGGAGTCGTGAAACGTCGCAACTCCATAATCATCGAGGCGACCTCACCCGCTTCCTACGCCTCCACAGATGCCAAACTCGTCCCGAAAATCCTGGTCAACGGCACGCTGGCCGACTATGCAATGGCAAGCTACTTGACGGTTCCCTACCCCTGGCTCGGTCGCGGCTGGGAAACTACCATCGAGTCGTTGTCGTTGTGGGGCCGCCAGCTGCAGGGCGGGCAAGACGAACTTGGACACGACCACGATTGCGTGGCCTGGGGACAGCGCGAAACTGTGCCGATCGGTTGGCCGTACACTCCACTGCGGTGCGGCCCAGCGTCGGCCGACAGGCACCCAGGTTGCTACCTCAAAGGCGGTTGCTTGGCCGCAAGAGTTGCTAATATGAACGCATGAGCACCCATTCGGTGCATGGATGCTGGACGCGGGGGTTCAAGTCCCCCCTCGGACACAGAGAATTACCCCACAGTAATCAGCGTCAGGCGTAGCCTCGACGCTGATTTTGTTTTGCCCGGGGTTGTAGGTGAGGGCGAGTCGTAGTTCGCGGTAGACGGTGCTCTTGTCTCTGTTGTCGGCGTCGCGCAGGGTGTTGCGGATGTCGTCGAGGCTGCCGACGAGGTGTCGGATGTTGTCCTCGGTGAGGCGGTGGGGAGCGGGTGGTTGGGCTGCCGTTGCTGTGTCGCGTTGGGCGAGGGCCGGCGGCGCGTTGGGCGTTGACCTCGGCGATCCAGGTGGCGACGGTGGCGGGGTCGCCTCCGGCGTCCGCGACGGCGCGGTACTGGGCGAGTTTGGCGTCGCAGGCGGCAATGGTCTGTTCGCTGCGGTGATCTCTGGCGCGACGTTGCCGGGCCTGGTGTGGGGTTGAGCGGCGCGAAGTCGGCGGATCGTGTCGGTGAGGGGCGAATGCCTTGAGGAGCCAGTTGTCGAGTGCGGGGATGACATCTCGTTCCGCGACGTAGACGTTGCGGGGGTGTTGGACGTGGTTGGCGAGGGCGTATTCGTTGGGGTATCGGCACCGGTAGTAGGCGCTCTCGTGTGCCTGGTGGCTTTGCCTCTTGCGTCCGCACAGCCCGCAAAGGCGGTGACGCCCATCCGCGCCGCCTGCCCTAAAGGACGTCTCGTAACTCGATGCTCGGTCCATGGTGGATTATGTCGGGGTGCAGGTGATCTCAGCAGTTCGCCAGGAGTGGATCTTCCCGTTCACGGGGCTGCAGCCCGCCCAGTTCCGCAGACTGGTCAGGTTGGTCGCCGAGCGTGGTGGTGATGCGATCGCTGACGGTCGGCCGGGCCGGCAGTGGTCTCTCGACCTCGCCGACCGGGTGTTGCTGGTGGCTGCGTACTGGCGCACAAACCTGACCATGCGGCAGATCGGACCACTGTTCGGGGTGTCGCACTCCGCCGCGCACCGGGTCATCGACACCCTCGGCCCCCTGCTCGCCCTCACCCCGAGACGCCGCCGCAGGGTCGCACAGATCACCATCGTCGACGGCACCCTCATCCCGACCCGCGACCACCGCCTGGCCGCCCCGAGCAAGAACTACCGCTACAGCACCAACCTGCAGATCGCCATCGACGCCCACACCCGCCTCGTCGTCGCCCTCGGCGATCCACAACCCGGCAACCGCAACGACACCATCGTCTACCGCACCTCCGGCATCGACCAGAAGCTGACCGGACGGCCGGTCATGGCTGACGGCGCCTACCGCGGCAACCCCGAGGTGATCATCCCGTACCGCAAACCCACCGACGGCAGCGAACTACCCGACTGGAAGAAGGAGCTGAACAAGCAACACCGCACCGTCCGCGCCCAGGTCGAACACGCCCTGGCCCGCATGAAGACCTTCAAGATCCTGCGGGACTACCGCCGAGCCGCTCACACATTGGCCGACACCGCTTCCGGCATCGCCCACCTCCACAACATCATCCTCGCGGGGTGACACCAGCACCGGTGCCGGGCAACGCCTTCACCGAGTTACGAGACATCCTTTAGCGGTGACGAGGCGGTTCGACCTGACCGACGTGCAGTGGGCGGTGCTGGAACCGTTGCTGCCTGCGGGTAAGCGGCCAGGTCGACCGTCGTCATGGACCAGGCGGCAGTTGATCGACGGCATCCGGTGGCGGATCCGGGTGGGTGCCCCGTGGCGGGACGTGCCGCCGCAGTACGGATCCTGGTCGGCGGTGTATGCCCTGTTCCGCCGCTGGCAGCGCGATGGCACCTGGCAGCAGGTCCTGACAGGGTTGCAGGCCCTCGCCGACGCGGCCGGCAGGATCACCTGGGACGTGTCCGTGGACTCGACCAGCGCCCGCGCTCACCAGCACGCGGCCGGGGCGAGGAAAAGGGGGATCTGCAGGCCGAACCACCCGGCGGCGTCACCGTCGAACCGGCCGACCACGCGCTCGGCCGCTCCCGCGGTGGGCTGACCACGAAGCTGCACCTGGGCTGCGAGCAAGGGCAGAAGCCCCTCGCCATGGTGCTGACCGCCGGGCAGCGCGGCGACAGCCCGCAGTTCATCCCCGTCCTGGCCGCCATCCGCGTTCCCCGCCTGGTGACCGGCCGACCCAGGACCCGCCCGGACCGGGTCCTGGCCGACAGGGCCTACACCTCGAAAGCGAACCGGGCCTACCTACGCCGACGCGGGATCGCCGCGACCATCCCGAGCAAAGCCGACCAGGACGCCAACCGACGTAAGAAGGGACCCAAGGGCGGCCGACCACCAGCCTTCGACCCGCACATCTACCAGCAACGTCACGCCGTCGAGTGCGGCATCAACAGACTCAAACGCAACCGCGCCGTGGCCACCCGCTTCGACAAACTCGCCGTCCGCTACGAGGCCACCGTACACATCGCCGCGATCAACGAATGGCTATGACCGACTTCGACACAGGGCCTAGCGGGACGACTCAGGCATCCCAAAGTCTCCAAGCTCTGCAATCAGCCTTCCGCGCGATGAATCCAAAACCTGATTGTAGTCATCACGAAATATCTCCACGAGCGCCTGTTCGAGAGTTCCCGATATCCTCAGTAGAGGCGACCAAACAGCGCGATCATCGATTGCATTTTCAGCGAATGACGGCCTTGTCATCTGCCGATCGAGCCACGCAGAAAGAACGATCGCCTGGTCTCGCGAAAGGCGGATCTGTAGTTCATCTTTCATCGTCTTCCTCCAACACGATCGGCCTAGAGCTTACCCTGTTGAAGCAGGTAGGTCAGCTGATCACCACCGGACTTCCACCCACCCAAGTACTCACCAACGCTCGGCCCGTTGGCCGCGAATGAGGCATGGAGTCCCGTATCGGGGTCGACGTAGTGAATCGCATCTTGCCCCCTGAAGGAGCCCCGAACTTGGATGGTTCCTGGGCTTTTCGTGAACCGTTCAACAGCACCGATAAAGGCTTGGCCATTCGCCTTATTATAGGGACCGGATACACCAAAGTCTGCCGCGTGCATTACTCCTTCGTCACTCGTTCGCATGTAGTGATGCGGAAGCTTACCCGGGTTCATCCAAAGTGACCCGCAGCCTGGGCCGGTGTTGTGGACGAGGACCGGCGTTGTGCCGGCGAGCACATAGTACGTGTGGATGCCGTTGACGGTCAGGTTGTAGGCCATGCCTGCCCGGGTCGCGCCAAGCACGAATCGGCTTACTGCCACACTGCTACCCGACGGGGTGGCGAGTCCATCACCCGGATCCAACTCGTCGGCTCGCTCCCACTTCTGGTCCGTCACGTTCCAGAAGGGGTGGTCTTCCGTAGTGGTGAGGACGTTCCCGTTGACGAGGAGCACGGAGAGCCTGTCCTCGTGGATCCAGAGGTTGGTGACGGGCCGGCTGCCCTCTTCGCCCGTTTGCGGGTCGGCTGCCGCGACATGGTCGCCGACCTTGATGTCCTTGATTGGGATGGCGCTACCGTCTGCCATCAGGACTTGGGTGTCGGCGCTGAAGCTACATGCAGAACCCGCCATCCGGGCGGCGGCTCCTTCTTCGGTGCCACCGAAGGCGTAGGCCGCGCCTCCTGCGGTCAGCCCGTAGCCGGTTACTGCGCCGATGCCTGGTGCGCCGAGGAGGCTTCCGCCGGCGGCAAACTCACCGATGCCGGCGGCAGCCGGCCCGATGCACTCGGGTCCGGCGAGCGCACAGCCGAGGACTGCGACGATGACCAGAACCTGTACGACTGCCTTCAGGCCGCCCGGCGGGGCAGGTGCGATCTTCTCGTAGAAGCCGTCGCAGGTCGATTCGGACAGATTCAGGATGTGGTAGCACAGGTAGCTCGAGTAGGAGGGGTCCTGGGCTGCCCATTGGAAGGCTTCCTGATAGGTGAACAGCCCTGTGCCGTGATAACGGCCACTTGCCAAGACGTAGTCGGGTATGCCGCCTGGCACTCGTTTGCCGAGTCGGTCGTTGATCGTGGGCTGGACCACGTTCTTGGGTGGTCCGGCACCGGGTGGCGGGCATTTCTTCAGCGGCCAGCAGGGGTTGTCGGCATGATGCTGGTTGGCCGCTTCGTTCCCAACCTGGTAGGCGCTGCAGTCGAGGTCCCTGCGGGCGCACTCCCCGTCGATCAGGCCGCTGGGATCGCTTGAGGTGACTGGTGAGTTGTGGGCGTACGCGTAGCCGTTCCACTGTTGGGGATCGGCGAGGTCCTGGAGCGGGTCGACGGAGATGAAGCGGCCCAGACCGGGGTCGTAGTCGCGTGCTCCCAGGTGGGTGAGGCCATTGGGGTCCTTGTCTCCGCCGACGAAGCCTCGCGGGTTGGCCCATACCGGATCGGTGCCGCGGGGACTACCGAAGGGTGTTTGTCGTCGGGTGGTCACTGCCTGGGTGGAGGCGTTGACGCTGGTGTGCTGGGTACCTTGGCGGTCGGTGAAGAGCCAGGTCACACCGCTGGAGTTTCGGGAGGCGATGAGCTTGCCGCCGAAGCTGTAGTAGCGGGTGCCGCTGGTGGCGCCGGTGGTGTCCTGACGGATTTCCTGTCCTGGCAGGAAGAGGGTAGTGCCGGTGGCGTCTCGACGGAGTAGTCGTGCCCCGTCGGCGTCGTAGATATTGCTGCCGGCGGCGGCTCCGCTGCCGGAGACGCTGACGAGGCGGCCTTCGGCGTCCCAGGTGAGGTTCTGCGAGGCAGTGTCCGGTGGGCAGGCATTGGCTGCCGCGCCATTCGGTCGGCATGCCATGTTGCCGGCCGCATCGTAGCCATAGTTCGTGGTGACCTGGGAGCCGCCGGGAAGGGTGGTCTTGACCTTTGTCACCGCGTGCGGCCGGACCACGTCCTGACCCGGTGTGGGGTAGGTGTAGTCCCGGATGGTGTCGCCGGCCGCGGCGTGGCTGGTTTCCTTCTTGCGGCTGCCGAGGTCGTCATAGGTCCAGTCCAGCCAGTATGGGGCCGGTCCGCCGAGGTTGGGCACCGTTGGGTCGGTCCCGCAGGCGACCCCGGCTTTCGGGGTCCATGCGGTGGCCAGCCGGCCCAGAGGGTCGGGGGTGAAACATTGGGTGTCCGCAGGGCCGACCTGTGGAGTGTCGGTTACCGAGGTGACATTGCCGGACTTGTCGTAGAAGTACTTGAGGTTGGAGACGATGCCGGTCGCGGTCTCCGGTTTGATCTCGGTGCGTTTGAGCTGGCGGGTGGCCTCGTCGTACCAGGCGGTGTCCTCGACGTAGGCACCGCCGGCCATCTTGCGGGTGGTGATGGTGGGTTCACCGAACTCGGTGTACTGCTGGGCGGCGACGTAGTTGGTGACGCCGGTGGTAGAGGACTGGAGTTTGGTGGGCAGGCCGGTGGTGGCGTCGTAGACGGTGGTGACGGTTTCGCCGAGCAGGCCGCCGCCGGTCGGGTAGGTGACGGTGGTAGGGCTGCCGTCGTAGGGCGAGTAGTCGTACCCCATGGTCCAGGTTCGCGCCAGCCCGGTGCCCTCGGCCGCGGGGATGACGTAGTTGACGCTCATCGGCTGGTAGCGCTCGTTGAGCGTGCCGGCCTGCCACTTGTAGATGCTGGTGGTGGCACCAACCGTGTCGTAGCGGTATGCCTCGGTCAGCTGGCCCTTCGCTCGCAGCGTCGAGGTGGTGTAGAGCTTGTCGTACTTCCACATCGCTCGCAGTGGTCCGGTGGACGAGTCGTCCCGCAGCTCGGTTTTGCGGCCCAGGGTGTCGTAACTGTGCCAGAGGACCTCACCACGGCCGTCGGTCGTCTTCTGAACCTCGTTGGCGTCGTTGTATTCGCTGGTACTGGTTCCCTTGTCCGGGTCGGTGCTCTGCCACTGGCGGCCCTTAACGTCGTACTTGTAGGTCCACCGGTCGCCAGCCGTGTCGGTGATCTGGGTCAGCTGCCCCTTGCCGTTGTACGCGTACTTGGTCGCCAGGTAGGCACCGGCTACGCCCTGAGTCGTGGTGTGTTCGCGTAGCTCGACGACTCGGCCCTGGGCGTCATCCAGCGTGGTGGTGGGAGTGGAACCAGCGGGCGGGGTGACCTTGGTGAGGTTCCCCTCGTATGCGGTGGTGATGCGCCACTGCTCATCGAGGTTGGTGACACCGTCACCGGACAGGAAGATCTGTGCGGTCGTTCGGCTGGCGTTGTCGTAGACCGTCTTGGTCATCGCGGGCACCGACCATTCCGGCTCCCACCAGAGCTGTCCGGACGCGTTACCGGGCTCGACATGAGGTTGGTAGACAGTTGCTGCCCGGCCCAGCTTGTCGTAGAGCGTGTCGGCGACGACGGTGGCGCCTCCGACGTTCGACGGGGTTTGGCTCTGCCGGGGTCGGAACAACGCGTCGTAGATCTGATATGTGACCTTGTAGCCGCCTGCGGCGTTCATGTTTTTCGACGTGGTGTACGGGTAGGCGTTCCGGTTGGCCGCAAATGAGTAGGTGTACTCGGCTGACGGGCTGGTCTCGTGGCCGGTTCTGCTCCAGCCCGGCCCCCATACCCGGTGTACTCGACCGAGCGCGTCGTAGGAGGCTTCGGAGACCACCCCGTTGAGGTCCGTGGTCTTGGTCGGGGTACCCCAGTACGGGCTGGTGTCTACGGAGCTGGTCCAGTTGAAAGGGGTACCCCGTTTCGTGGTGACCTTGGTAACCGGACCGCCGCTGGCGGGGGTGAACTCGGTGGTGGAGACGTTGCCCTTGAGGTCGGTCGCCGACACCTGCCGGCCGAAGGCGTCGAAGCTGGCCTGGCCGGCTGTCTGCCAGACCGTGCCACTGGTGGGTGACCAGTCCTTGAGCGTCTCCATCTTGGTCACCGTGCCGTAGGTGGGCGCCGTGTCCGCGCTGGCGGCGCCGTCGTAGTAGTTGCGACTGTCGGAGATGACGTGCTCGGTGGTGGTCGGCGTCGTGCCGCAGGGCAGCGCGGTGGTGGTGGTCTGCTTGACCGTCCCGACGACGTTGAGGCCGGTGTTGCGGTTGTAGGTGTAGGTGGTGCAGGATTCGTCGCCGGTTTTGTCCAGGTCGCCGCTGTCCTGCGTCTTGTCCAGGGTGCCGTAGGTGCCGTTGAACCATGACTCGGTGCGCGTGGTGCGCCAGCCGTCTGCTCCGTCCACGCCCAGCGCGGTCGCGTGGTAGTTGACCCGGGTGTTGGTGTACCGGGCGGTTACCTGGTCGCCGTTGATGGTGCGGCTCGCGGTCGCCGCCGACATCCAAGGCACGTTGACTGTCTTGGACACCGGCTTCGACGTGGTGCCGTCGTAGGTGATCTGCTCGCGGACCATACCGGCGAACTGGTCTTCGTCGTTGACCGTCTCGGTACCCAGAGAGGCGGGCACGGTCACGGTGCGGGTGCCCCCCGAGACGGCGAGCCGGTCGCCGTGCATGCCGCGCAGGTACCGTGTCTCGGTCAGGGTCTGTGCGCCGGGTACATCGCCGGTACGCATCTTGACCGTTGTGTAGCCGCGGAACTGGTTCCAGGTCTTGTACTTGGGTTCACTCAGTCCGTCGTCGTCCGCGTAGTGCCAGGCCGGAGTCCCGACGTACTCGTAGTAGGTGTACTTGGGGGGCGCCTGGTGGCCGCTGGTGAGTTGCACGTCGGCCTCGGCCAGTTCGGTCACCACGTACTTGTGCCACCAGTGCGGGATGACTCTCTCGCCGGCCGGGTCGTCGGGGTCGATGACCAGGACCGGGTAGCAGCGTTTGGTGTTCGTCGCCGCGTCGGCCAGATTGGTGGAGATGTTGGCCGAGGTGCATTCGGGCAGGCTGTACGCCACATCGATCTTCGCGCCGGTCTCGGTGATGATGTAGTCGAGCCGCTGCCAGTTGTTCGTCGAGGTATTGTCGGTCAGGACCCGGTTGGGCATCGAGACGGGCGTGAACGTCACTGGCGGCATATTCACCGTGCCGCCGACCAGGCCGGCATGGTCGATCTTGTCGAGCCACAGGCCGGGATGATCGCTGCCGTCGCCGATGGGCGGGAACGAGTGCGTGAACGTCCAGGAGTCGATGTCCTGCCAGTCGGGCGTGGTCTTTGTGGTGTCCCACACTCGGGTGGTCACCTTGGCGAGCCGCTTGGTGGTCCAGAATGTCGGCGCGTACTTGTGGGTGCAAGGGCTGGCGGTGCACTCCTGGTCCCAAGGGGTGTCGGGCCAGTTCGTCGCATTGTGTGTACCGCATGAGGTGGTGAAGCAGCGGTCCTTGACGTCGAAGAGCACCTGTCCTATCGCTTTGACCGACCGATCGGCGCCGCGATCCCAGGTGCCG